>JAAYCO010000110.1 GCA_012729725.1 Planctomycetota bacterium | reverse complement strand
GGCGGCGTCACTTGCCCGTCAGGTCCGTCAGACGGCAGCCCAGGGCGGCGGCAATCTTCCTGAGCCGTCCCAGGCTGTGGCGGTCAACGTCCATGCGTTCGAGCTGCGCCCAGGCGGCCTGAGTCCAGCCGACCGATTGCGCTGCCTGTTCCTGCGTCAGCCCCGCCTTCGCGCGGGCGGCGCGGATGGGGTTGGAGGTCTCCAAACGCCCTGTTTCGCGTTTGGAGCCTCTGTCAACGGTCGCCGCTTTCATGCCACCGCCGCCACGTAATCCGCCTCGCTGGACGGTTCGGGGATGGGCAGGCCGTCTTCGCGCATGCCCTCGATGTGCAGCGCGATCGCCTCGCGGATGTTCCGCAGGCACTCCTGGCGGGTGTCTCCGGTGGAGACGCAGCCGGGCAGGTCGGGAACGTACGCGCTGAAGTTCGAGCCTTCGGCGTGCTCCAGAATGACCAGGTATTTCCGTGCTTCCATTGTGTTCTCCTTGGCCGGCTATTTTAGCCCGGCCTGCTGTAGGATGCTCTTGGCGGTCTTGGGGTGAAGGTCATCGCTGGGCTTTGCGGGGATGGTCACGCGCCCCGGCTTGACTGGATGCTTATACTGCCTGTGGCTGCCACGCTGGGCAACCATTATCCAGCCGTCCGCCTCTATCATCCTGATCGCCTCTTTGACCTTCATCGCCATTGTCCGTTCCTTTATCCCACACCGGAAGTATAAGCGATTACTTATATGGCGTCAAGTGCGGAAGATAAGTTATCGCTTATTGTTTTCCGGCCGCCTCCCCTTCGACTCGCGTTGCTCGCTCAGGGCATGGCCTTCGATGCTTCGACTCGCGTTGCTCGCTCAGGGCGTGGCCTTCGACTCGCTTCGAATCGCTTTGCTCGCTCAGCACTCGCGCGTCGCCGCGCCGAGCGAGCAGGGCAAGGAAGGCTTAATCGGCATATCCTCAGCCGATATGCCGAATGAGCCTGACTAACACGTCTCCCCCGGGGCATGTCACTGTGGAACCAGTTCACACTTGATATGAATACGGAACGTTTCTCGCGTTACATCCCGTATGTCGCCGGCCTGGGTGTTGCCAATGGTTACCTCCCAATCGACTGTCTCGTCACAGGAATCTGATTGCGTCGATGGGATGGGCACTGGAGCCGTCGATAACAACGCCGCCAACTCGGTTTTTCCGAGCTTGCGGCCTTCGGGTTCGAGAAGATAGTAGTATTTCCTATCCTTAAGCCCACGGGAAACGGCGCAGCGGAATTCCAAACGCTGTTTTTTGATGTTCTATGTGCCCGAACCCGTTGCGACCATCTCAATGGCGCCGTCCCTGCCTTCGCGAGGCATCAGCATCTTGTAGGTGAAATCAAGCTGGTCAGGCATGGTGAGCATCACAACCGGATCCTGGATCGTAAGCATGTCCGTCGCATTGGGCATTCTCTCGACGACTTGCAGATTGGCGGGCACTGGAATCCACTTGGCGGGAGATGGGATTCCGCTTCCGAGGCTCAGCGGCTTCTGTCTTTTGTCAGGCCCCGCCATCTGATTCCACGCAACCACCACAAAACGGTTCATCAGCCCACCGACTTGGCTCTCCACATCCCAACACGTCGAGGCAAATTGCTTTCGGGTATTCTTGACTCCATCGCAGGCAAACTTGCCACAGAGACCCACCGCCACCAGAATTCCGACAATCACCCATCGCTTGGTTGTCATGCCCAATCTCCAGATTATGCTTTGATTCGGGATTTCCGGGAATAGCCTTCGACAAATAAACATAGTCAGCATTTCAGATGAGTCTATCACTCATTAAAAGACATGCAAGCATCTTTTCTGCGTGGCGGACTGACTGCCCAGCAATCCGACCATCGTGTGACGTGTGTTCCAGAGCCGTGGAATTCCAGTTTCGGCGTTCCGTCAAAGCCCACCCGAAGAGCGTCTCCTGCCGGCTTCACCCGTTGGATTCGCTGTTCTTGCCTTTAAATGTCAGGATCAGCCCGTATTCACGGATATTAGAGATATCCTGTTGCACTGCGACAGAATGCCTCATCGGGCAAATACCGGCAGACTGTATGAACGCGCCGTTATCGCCGACGCTTCAGCGCCGAGGCGATGCGCCTTGCGAGCATCTCTTCGCCGCTCTGGTTGCCTTCAACCATGTGCCCGATGAATTGAAGCACGTACCCAGCCACGAAGAACCCCGCCGCCAGCCACCATTGGCGGGCGATCAGAAGAATCGGCGCAACCACAAAACACGACGGTATGCCAAGCATGTGCAGCCAGAAGCTTGTCGGGTTCTTGTGACGCTTGCGCCAGTTGGTAATTGGGTTTTCCACCGATTAACTCCCGAATCGGATGCAGTAATAGTTGAACAACTCGCAGGTGGCCGCCTCAGAACAGGCTCTTGGCCCCGAACAGGATCTGGTACAGCGTGTTCAGGATCATTCCGAGAAACAGGTCCAGCATCAGTATGACCAGGCAGCACGAAACGAACGCCTGTGTGCACGCCCTTCCGACGCCGGCGGCGCCCGCCTCGCATCGAAAGCCCTTGAAGCAGCAGATCAACCCGATCGCGGCCCCGAAAAACACGCTCTTGATCGGCCCGTACAGCAGGTCGAACATCTCGACGCTCTGGGCGGCGTTCGACCAGTAAAGCGCGCCGTTGGCGCCGTAGACGTACACGCTCATGACGTAACCGCCAAGAATGCCCATGAAACTGGCGTAGACAACCAGTATCGGTATAAGCACCGTGCAAGCCACCAGGCGCGGAACAACAAGCACGCGGATCGGGTCGGCGCCCATGGCGCGCAGCGCGTCTATCTGCTCAGTCACACGCATGGTGCCCATCTCGGCGGTCAGGCCGCCGCCGACCCGCCCCGCCAGCAGCACGGCAGCGAGTATCGGTCCAAGCTCGCGCAGAACCGAAAGGTTCACCACTATGCCAAGGCTCGAGATCAGGCCCATCGATTCGAACTGGGCGACGGTCTGAAGCGCCAGCACCGCCCCGACAAAGGCGCCCGTCACCACGACCACCGGCACGCTCGCCGCCCCGATAGCGTAAAGCTGCGGCACAAGCAGGCGCAGGCTGCGGGGTCGCAGACTGGCGCCAAACACCCAGAACAGCGCCCCAGCGCCGAACCGGCAGAAGTCGCCGAACGAGCCCAACCGCCTCAGAGACGATGCGCCTATGTTCGCAACAGCTTTCATACTTATCTTGTACATGTGGCGCGCTTCTATATCAAGCCGCACAGTGCTATACTGTGGTCGCGCTGTCGATTCACTCCTCTTTGGGCCGATACCGCCGCCCGTGCGGAATCTTTTCGGCAGATCGCAACTTCATTGGCATGGCGTGTTCAAGATGATATCGCGACGGAGGCGGATGAATGCAGCAACGGCTTTACGGCAAGACAGGCAAGAGCGTTTCGGTCATCGGGTTTGGCGGAATGCGGTTTCCAAATCCCCAGGACATCGACGCCAACGCGCGGCTGGTCCTGCACGCGTATCATTCGGGCATCAACTACTTCGACACCGCGCCGGGCTACTGCGGCGACAAGAGCGAGATTATTTTCGGCGCCGCCATTAAGCAGATGAAGCCGGGCAGTTTCTACGTTTCCACCAAATCATCCGCAAGAGACAAAGGCGAGCTGCGATCTTCCATCGAAAGATCCATCGATCGGCTGAACGTTGACGCAATCGACTTCTTCCACATCTGGTGCGTTATAACGCTTGACGACTGGGCCGGCAGGAAAGAGGCGCTCAAGGCTGCCGTCCGCGCCAAGGAAGAAGGGCTCATACGCCACCTGGTTGTGTCTTCGCATCTTGAAGGAAACCAGCTCGCGAGCGTTCTCAAGGACGGCCCCTTTGAAGGCGTGACGCTTGGCTACAACGTGATAAACCACAGCTTCCGCCAGGCGGCGCTCGACGCCTCAGCCGAGATGGGACTGGGCGTGGTCATAATGAATCCGCTGGGCGGCGGGCTGATTCCACAAAACCAGCAGCGATTCGCCTTCCTTGGCAAAAGCCCGAATACCGGCGTTGTGCAGGGCGCGCTGCGGTTCGTTACATCAAGCCCGGCCGTGACATCCGCCATAGTCGGGTTCAGCAGCGCCGAACAAATCGACCAGGCAGTAGCAGCGGTTGAGGATGCACCAAGGCTTACGCAGCAGCAGCACGCGGAGCTTCGCAAAGCATGCGACGGCTGCATCCCCGGAGTATGCACCGGGTGCGGCTACTGCCTGCCCTGCCCCGCCGGAATCCAGATTCCCGGCATGATGGACGCCTACAACATGAAACTGCTGTCGAAAGACATCACCGACGCAGCCCTTATCCAAAGGCTCGATTGGCAGTGGGACATAACGCCCGCGCAGGCCAACGACTGCACCCGCTGCGGCGCGTGCGAGGACCGCTGCACTCAGCATCTGCCGATTCGCCAACGCCTTGAGGAGCTGGGAAAGTTGGCAAGGTAGTTCCGCCCGTAGATGTGGGCGGATATCATGACCCCGTGACCATGGCAGGCGAATACCAGAAAGTGACCGGGCAGACGGCGGCGGAACTTGCCGCAATCGTCGGCGAAAGTTACGTCGTCTTCAACGACGCCGACCGGCTCGAACCCTATTCCCACGACGAGATCCCCGACCGGCGCTGGGCCCACATGCCAGAGGCCCTGGTGCGCCCCGGATGCGCCGAGGAAATCGCACAGATCATGCGCCTGGCCAATCGCCTGATGATACCGGTGACGCCGCGCGGGGCAGGATCGGGCCTCAGCGGCGGCGCCGTCCCGATTCACGGGGGAATCGTGCTGCTTTTCGACCGCATGAACAAGATCGTGGATATCGATCGCGGCAACCTCACCATAACCGTCGAACCGGGCGTCATCACCAACGAGATCAACGAGGTTCTTCGCGACGACGGCCTGTTCTACGCGGGCTATCCCATGAGCCTTGAAACGTGCACCATCGGCGGCAACGTCGCCGAGAACGCCGGCGGCGGCAAGGCCGTCAAGTACGGCGTCACAGGCAGGTACGTCATCGGGCTTCATGTGGTCACGCCGACGGGCGAGATGGTCGAGCTTGGCGGAAAGCGCGTGAAGGATGTCACCGGGTACGATTTGATTCACCTGCTTGTCGGCAGCGAAGGCACGCTGGGTATCATCACTCAGATAACGCTTCGGCTTATGCCGCTGCCGCGTGCAAGCGTTGACCTGCTTGTGCTCTTTACCTCGGCGGAAGATGCGGTGGCGGCAATGCCGGCCATCATGACGGGCGGAGTTATACCTACGGCCGTGGAATTCATGGACCGTGCGTCGGTCCATGCCGCCTGCGAGTATCTAAACGAGACGATTCCGTACGACCAGGCGGGCGCGATGCTGCTGATAACGGTTGACGGCGGCAGCGAAGACCATGTTCAACGAGACTACGAGGCCGTTGGCGAGAAGTGCCTCTCTGCCGGGGCTATCGAGGTCTATGTCGCCGACAATCACACCACCAGCGAGCGGGTGTGGAAGGTCCGCCGCAACATCGGCGAGGCGTTCAACCTCGTAAGCAGAAACCAGAGCGGCGAAGACATAGTCGTGCCCCCCGCCTCAATCGCCAAAATGGTGGCCAAGCTGCTTGATCTTTCGGCGCGCTACGGGGTGATGATTCCCTGCTTCGGCCACGCCGGCGATGGAAACCTGCACGCCAGGATCGTGATGAATCCGTCATGGACCGCCAGCCGATGGAACGAAACACTGCCGAAAATGCTCAAGGAACTCTACTCCCTGACGGCCGAACTTGGCGGAAGAATCAGCGGCGAGCACGGCATAGGCCACAAGAGAAAGGCCTACATGCCGCTGGTGGTCAGCGAGAACTACATCAACATGCTGCGGTCCATCAAACGATCGCTGGACCCCAACAACGTGCTCAACCCGGGCAAGATCTTTGATCTTTAGAGCACTAGCCCGGGTTGGAGCTGATTCAGTTGCATCCGGCACGCGCTTGGCGCTGGGGCTTATTGCACCGCGCTAGTCCGGGTCCGCGTTGGCGAATCTTTGCGGAGTGGACGCAGTGCCTTGCTCTTGCGGCGTCTGCCAGGCTGGGGCATGTCAGGCTGGGGAACGCGGACGGGATGCTCTTCGACCACCTTGAGGGCTTCGGTAACGTCGGAGGCGAACAGATCGGCCTTGATCTCTTCGCAAAGCCCCTGTGCCCTGGCGAAGACGCCGCCGGAAACCAGCACCTGCATGTCCTGAAAATGGCCCATCTCATGGATTTGTTCGATGAGGCAGCGAATCTGCGGCACGCTTGAAGGCTGTGCGCCGTAGAGGCAAAGTATTTCGGGACGAAGCTTGCCCAGGAACTGGATCATCTCGTCATTGGGCACGCCGCTGCCGATGAACCACACGCTCCAGCCGGTGGCTTCAAAAAGGTCGGCGGTTATCTGGGCGCCCAGTTCTTCCATCTCGCCCTCTCCGCACGCGACGACCATTCGCTTGCCGCTTTTGGGCTTGCGGGCGAGAAGGTTGTGAAGAATGTCGGCGATCATGCGGTTGATTCGCGTCGCCATGTGTTCCATGATTCTGTTGATCTGATGGTTGCGGTAGAGCTTTTCAACCTGATCCATCGCCGGCCAGATTATGCAGCGAAGAAGCTGCGAAGCAGGCATTCCCCTGTCCTGGGCAGCCAGCACCAGTTCTCGGGCCTCGGACCGCTTTCCGCTGAAGAGGTGCTCCAGGTACTGCTTGAATAATTCGGCGATGCTCATGGTTAATTCCTTGGACACGCGGAGTCGTCCTTTGCTCCGGTGCTCATCTGGGTTTTCAGCCCATTCCCTGGACTGCGTTTTCAGTTTTGACTGCCTTTGACCGCCTCAGACATGACTTTCATGTTTTGTTAAGCTAGGCAACCTTGGCAACAATGGTAAAATCGGCGTATGCCGCTTTCGAACTTGAGCCCTTTTGATAAAATAGATAAGATAGATAGTCTAGGCAAGCTGCTTAGCCCGCTCATTTCCGGCGTTTGGGGGTGAACAGGGCTTGTGTAACGCCTTAAAATAGGCTAGTTTATTTCGTTTGGAGCAGCCCAATGGCCAGAGTTGGCTTAGGTTACGATTCGCATCGATTCTGCGCTGGTCGGCCGCTGATGCTTGGTGGCGTGCGAATCCCGCACGACAAAGGTCTTGCCGGGCATAGCGACGCCGACGCGCTTCTTCATGCGCTGGTGGACGCGATGCTTGGGGCCATCGGCGCCGGCGACATCGGCGAAATCTTCCCCGACACCGATCCGCGTTGGAAGGATGCCGACAGTGCCCAATTCGTGCAGCACGCGCTATCATTGGTCCGTTCCGCCGGGCTGAGGATATCCAACTGCGATCTAACGATTATCACGCAATCGCCGAAGATAGGCCCGCACAAGGCGGATATCCGCGCCCGCGTTTCGGAGCTTCTTTCGATAGGCGTCTCGGCGGTCGGCGTTAAGGCGAAGACCAACGAACACATGGGTTGGATTGGCGCCGGTGAAGGGCTGGCGGCGTTGGCAGTCGTCTGCCTGGAGGACGCCGATGCCGGCGCCTGAAGACAACGATTCGCACCAGCATGAAAGCAACATCACCGGCCTTGTGCCCTGCCGCATGTGCGGGCGACTGATCTATGATCAGGCGGATGAGTGCCCGTACTGCAAGAAGTCCATGCACGCGCCCCAGCCAACGCGGCCGTCACGTGTGCGATGGGCGGCGGCAGGCGCAATTGCCGTTCTTGCGGCGCTTGTCATCTGGCTGCTGCTGAGGTAGAGGAGAAGGCAACATGATCCGCCTGTTCAACACGATGACTCGCCACAAGGACGAGTTTCGACCCTTAGACGACATGAAGGTCGGCCTGTACACCTGCGGGCCAACGGTTTACAACTACGCGCACATCGGCAATCTGCGGACATACGTCTTCGAGGATATCCTCAAGCGAACGCTGAGCTACGCCGGATACAAGGTGCGGCACGTCATGAACGTCACCGACGTGGGGCACCTCACAAGCGATCAGGACGCCGGCGAAGACAAGATGGAAGTCGGCGCACAGCGCGAAGGCAGGACCGTCTGGGAGATCGCCCAGTTCTACCTGGACGCCTTCAGGAAGGACATGCAGCGCCTGCACCTTATCGAGCCGGATGTCTGGTGCCGCGCAACCGACCACATTGCCGAACAGATCGATATGGTCAAGGCGCTTGAGGCAAAGGGCCTGACCTACATCCTCGACGACGGCGTGTACTTCGACACGTCCAAACTTGACAACTACGGCAAGCTGGCAAGGCTTGATCTTGAAGGCCTTCAGGCCGGCTCGCGAGTGGAGATGGTCGAAGGCAAACGCAACGCAACCGACTTTGCGCTGTGGAAATTCTCGCCCAAAGACAAACGCCGCCTGATGGAATGGCCCAGCCCGTGGGGCGTGGGATTCCCCGGCTGGCATATCGAATGCTCCGCCATGGCGTTGAAGTATCTCGGCGCCCGGCTGGACATTCATTGCGGCGGCATAGACCACATCGCGGTTCACCACACCAACGAAATCGCCCAGACCGAAAGCGTCACGGGCCAGAAGTGGGTGAACTGGTGGATGCACGGCGAATTTCTGACCATGGCCCGCCGCGACGGCGACCAGAAGATGTCCAAATCGTCCGGCGAATTTCTCCGGCTGCAACTGCTGATAGACAAGGGCTACGACCCGCTTGCCTACAGGTACTTCTGCCTTAACGCGCACTACCGCGCACAATTAAGCTTTTCGTGGGAAGGCCTGGACGCAGCCGCGATGGCCTTCGACCGCCTGCGAAAGGCGGCGATCGAGCTTCGCGAGCACGCATCGGCACAGGCCCAGCCAATCGAAGCGGCGATGAACGAGTTCCGCGAGGCAATCGAGGACGACCTTAACATGCCTCGCGCGCTGGCAGCCGCGTGGGGCGTGCTGAGGCAGTCTGATTCACCGCCCGACCAGCGATGGGCAACGCTGGTCGAAATGGACCGCGTGCTGGGGTTCGACCTGCCGAACATCCAGATGCCCGCCGCGAAGGTTGATGACGATCTGGCAAGGCAGGTTGAGGATCTTATCGCGCAGCGCTCGGCAGCCCGAAAGGCGAAGGATTTCGCCAGGGCCGACGCGATTCGAAAGCAAATCGCGGATATGGGCATTGCCATCGAAGACACGCCAAAGGGAACAATATGGAAAAAGGCATAGCCTTTTCCGCATGACAAAGGAGCACATAGTGAGTTCGGCGCCGGTAGCACTTGTAACAGGGGCGGCAAGAGGAATTGGGGCGGCGATAGCGACTGAACTGGCCGAGGCCGGTTTTGACGTTGCGATATTTGACGTAATAGACGCTGCTGCGACTGTGGAATCGGCCAGGAAACTCGGCCGAAACGCGATAAGCATCACCGGCGACGTTACGGTCGATGCCGATCGCAAGGCGGCTCTCAAGCAGATCGAGTCTTCCTTCGGCAGGCTCGACGTTCTGGTGAACAACGCCGGCGTTGCCCCGAAGGTTCGCGCCGACATTCTCGAAGCCACCGAAGACAGCTATGACCGGGTCATGGGGATCAATCTCAAAGGCCCCTACTTTCTCACGCAGGCTGCGGCGAACTGGATGGTCAGCAGGCGTCGGGACGGGCACGACGGCTTCATGTGCGTGGTGAACATTTCGTCGTCGTCCGCTTACGCACCCAGCACGGGCAGGGGCGAGTACTGTATCTCGAAGGCGGGCGTAAGCATGGCGACGAAGCTTTGGGCGGCAAGGCTGGCCGAGTTCGGCATAAACGTTTACGAAATCCGGCCGGGCATCATCGCCACCGACATGACATCGACCGTCAAGGAAAAGTACGACAAGCTGATCGCCGGCGGAATAACGCCGATTGCACGCTGGGGACTGCCGCAGGACATTGCATCGGCGGTTCGGTCCTGCGCAAGCGGCGCGTTCAAGTTCTCAACGGCTGAGGTGTTCAACGTTGACGGCGGCTTCCACCTGAGGATTCTATGATCCGCTCGTAGAGCCGCTGGTGAGCGACGACATTCGCTTGAATCTGATAACAACTGGCCACTCGCGCCCTGCCGCGACTGGCCAGTTCTTTTCGCAGTTGTTCGTCGTCCCGCAGATGAATCAGCGCCTTGGCCAGCGCGTGCGGGTCGTCGGGCGGCACAAGCACGCCGGCGTCGCCGACGACCTCGGCGAGCCCCGCGACTTTGGTCGCCACAACCGCCAGGCCGCACGACATCGCCTCCGCCGCCGACAGGCCAAAGCCCTCCCAGCGCGAAGGCATCGCCAGCACGTCGGCAGCGTTGTAAAGGTTCTGCACCGGCCTTACAAACCCAAGCAGTCGAACGCGCGACAGGCAGTGCCGTTTGATGAACTCGCGTGCGAATGCCTCCAGCGGTCCCTGCCCTGCCAGAAGGACATGCACATCGCGCTGGTCGGCAAGCAGGCGGGCGGCTTCAAGCAGAACCGCCAGGCCCTTCTGCGGATCAAGCCTTCCGGCAAAGGCGACCGCGAAATCGCCCCCGACAAGGCCAAGCTCGCGCCTGGCGGCGATTCTGGCGTCGGCGTCCGGAAAGAAGCTCTCGGTGGCGATTCCGTTGGGGATGACCTCGTACTTGTCGCGTGCCAGGCCGGTTCGCGCACGGTGGAAATCGGCAACCGCCTGCGAGACGCAAATCATCTTGCGGCAGTACGCCGACGACAACCTGGCCCAGGCGAACTGCCACGGCCGGTGGCGAGCCTCGGCGACGTGAATCGTGTTCACCACGTGAGGAACGCCCGCTGCCGCGGCGGCGGGCTTGCCCACCAGATCGGCATGAAACAGATGAGTGTGAAGGATGTCGATCCTCGGCCCAGACAGAAGCGAGACCAGCCTGACCAGCTTGGCGACGTCGCACCGGCCTCGCACGTCGAGCGTGTCCACGCGAATGCCCCCCGCTCGAAGATCGTCGGCGACGCTTCCGCTTCGCAGCGCCACAACGCGCACGTCGAATCGGGATTTATCCAGGCGGGTTGCAAGCTCATAGACGCATCGTTCCGCCCCGGCGGGTCGAAGCTCGGTAATCATCTGGCAGATGCGGATGACGCTCATGGCGACCACAATCTACATCATGCCCGGCCCCTCACGCCAGCGCCACTTGACGGTCACGACACGCCGATGATGAATATGCGGGCAGAGTAGGCCTCGATGGTGGTTTCCACCGCATCCTTGATTTCAGTTATCTCGCCGGTGTCCAACTCGTGCCACCTGCCCCGCTGGCTGACCGGCGCGCTGAGCCGCCTGGGCCGATTTGAAAAGTTCACGGCGATCACAACCTGGTCGGCCTGTCCCCACCATCGATGTATCACGGCGCATTTGGCCTGTGCGTCAACCAGCGCCACGCGGATGTTCCGCTCGCGCAGGGACGTCTTCGAGTTGCGAAGCCGGCACATGCGCTTGTAGTGGTCTGCCAGGCCGGCGCCTTCGGGCGAATCCAGGCGGTCCCACCTTAGCTTGTTGGGGCCGAGAATCTTTTCGGAATCCTCGCCCATTTCCTGGCCGTGGTAGAGCATTGGTTCGCCGGGCATGGTCATCAGCAGCGTTGCGGC
>JAAYCO010000109.1 GCA_012729725.1 Planctomycetota bacterium | reverse complement strand
TCGGCAGGTCTGGCCTTGCTGCACCGCGTCGGCGCGGGTCAGCCGGGCGAGATTAAACCGCCGACTACACACGTAGAAGCCGCCGTTGAAACGTCACGGGACGCGGGTTCGATTCCCGCCGCCTCCAGTCTTCGTTCGCCGCGAACTTGTGTCGCGGCGAACGAAGACTGCCACGTCGTAGCCGCAGGCGAAGACGGGCATTTTGCCGTTCGAATCGCGTCGAACTTCCGCCTTCGTCTTCAACTATGCCGCGACAAGACGTCTCGGCAAGCCATCAGGAATGTGCCATGGAAGGGCAATTCTGGTACGTGTACATGCTCCAAAGCATCGACCCCGCCGGCCACTGGTACGTTGGCATGACCGAGGACCTCAGCGCCCGCCTCAAGGCCCACAACGCCCGCAAAGTGCCGCACACGTCTAAGTTTGCGCCGTGGCAGATCGTGACGGCTGTGGCCTTCAGAGACAAGACCAAGGCCGCCTTCTTCGAGAAGTACCTCAAGAGCCAGTCCGGCCGGGCTTTTGCCAAGAAGCACTTTTGATGGTCCTCCTGATGCTCTCCTGCGGTCTCCTGAGTCCTGAGCGAGCGTCCTATCCTGAGCGAGCGCAGCGAGTCGAAGGGAGCGAGTCGAAGGGCGATCTCCTGCTCTCCTTGCTGCCGTTTCCTCTCCCAACCACGAGACAGGGCTTGTCCCGCCGTAGCCGCCGCCGAAGCAGCAGTGCCAAAAAAAACGGTCACATGATTGTTACATGACTGAGCGGCGTCGGTCTTGTCACACCGGTGACAAGAAGTTGCTGGATTATCTATATAGTAGTCAGAATGGTGGTTTGCGCTTGGCACAAACTGGCGGATCAGATACCCTTGGCTGTAGTTGGAAAATGCTATGGCTTAAAGATCGTAGCTTGTAGATGAAAGAGACAAAAGATGGCTATTTACATAATCTGCCTGTGGCTCGCATCTCTACTGCTTGGATACTCGCTTGCATTTAGCGGAGCAACGCTAATCATTGGAAGGTCAATCAGCGATTCTGGTAGCTCAACCGGATTTCAAAATGCCATTACACCACCTTGGTCCACAAATCTAGCCATCGCTTCCTACGCGGCTTCTATAGGCGCTGTGGGCTATGGTTTGTGGCAACTCGGCTGGCTTGCTGGGATGGGCATTGTAGTCGCCTACTGCTTCCTCGTTGCAGTAAACCAAGCACTACTGCTGCCAAAACCTGGAAGCGGCCATTTCCGACGGCTTATCATACATTCCATGATAACTCGATATGCCGATTTCGTAAAGTTAGGAGATACTGTGCGAGCTGCTGCCATGGCCGCGTTGCTAGAGAAGCTCGATGTTCCGGTTCCAGATGAGCTACAAACTTGATATGCGGACATCCTGAGGCCCCAAAGGCTGTGTGAATAGGCTTGACCCAGTAACAAATGGGCCTCGCATATAGCCGCGTATAGAACCCAAGGACGCATCCAGATTATTGCGGGCTTCCTGACACCAAGGGATGCACGGAGGGGATATAGAGGCACGCAAGATCAAAGCGCGCCAACTCTGTGTGTGGTCCACAGCTGCCGAGATGTGCAGGTTTGTGCAGAGCGTTAACATTGGGGAGCATGATCCGGCTCACCGGCCTCGCCCTTGAGACCATCGAGGCGATCCTCCGCGGCGTCTTTATTAGTCCCTCAGCCTCACACTCCCGCGGCGAATGGTGGCGACCTCACCTACGAAAGACACACTGAAAAGGTGAAGACGAAAAAGGCTGCCCAACCAGGTTTTGGACTCTGGCGGGGATTCTGGCTCCGAAATAGAACTCAGAGTTCCGAGGCTGGTTCTTGTTTTGAAGTTGATCCTGGCCCACCCGCCAGCAGGTGAAAACCGGCGTTTGGTCACAACCACGCCTTCCTCCGCTCATCCCACCTTACCGGTGCTACTCTGTGCAGTAGCTTGCTATGTAGCTCTTCGTAGCCTCGGCGAAGAAGGGGCGAAGGCGGGTGACGCTTGCAGCCTGCTTTGTAAAGCCTTTGGCGAAGCAGCAGTGCCCAAAACCCATCATATGAGCGCGACGTGAGCGCCTCGTGGCAGTGCAATGGCACCGCTTGGCACTGCTTCAGCGACGTGAGCGCGAGCGACGGCAAGCCACGGGCGGCCGGCGCCACCGGTGACAAGACACCTGATTTTTGGAATTACAGAAGTTTTTCCGGTTGAAATCCCGGTTTTTGACGATATAATCTTCTGGATGCACGAAGATCGACGGTTCCTCCATCAGAGGATGAGAAATGCCCATTCATGACAGACTAAAACATGCACGGCAGCGGTCCGGCCTCTCCGGAAAGCAGGTAAAGGAACGCGCTGGCATCAGTGAGTCCTCTCTCTCCGAGTTCGAGAACGGTAAGCGTGAGCCTAGCCTCAGCCAGTTGCAGAAATTGGCCGCTGTCTATAGACGTTCCGTGGCATTCTTCCTTGCCGAGGGACCTCTCACATCTGAGCCTGCGGTGCTTTGGCGAATGCGCCCTGCACAGGAGGCGGAGCAGATCGAGGCTCACTTTTTGCGGCTCTGCGAGCAGTATCACAACCTTGAGATGTGGTGCGATGACCGGGCGCCGATTTGCCTTCCGCCTGCTGCCGGTGATGCCGTTAGCTACGGTTACGCTCAGGCAGAGGAACTGGCGAAACGCGTTCGGCAGGAACTTCAGCTGGGTGACCGTCCAGGACTCTCGCTGCTGGCCACCCTCGAAGAAGTTTGCGGTGTCAAGATTTTCCACTTGGACTTCGAGCCATCCGGTACGGCCGCATCGGCAGTCTCCGAGACGTTCGGTGCTGCGGTTTTGCTCAATGTCAGAAATGCCCGCTGGCGGCGCAACCACGATCTTGCCCACGAGCTATTTCATCTTCTCACCTGGCGGATATTCCACCATACGCCAGAGACACTCCTGATCGCCGGAGAAGCGGAAGAGAAACTGGCAACATGCTTCGCCCGGCATCTTCTGATGCCGACTGACCCATTCCGCACAGCCGTCAATGCACGTATGCACGATGGCAAGGTGAGCTTCGAGTCGCTCTTCGATGTGGCGAGGGAGTTCGACGTTTCAATTGAATCCGTCCTATGGCAGATGCATTTCTTGTATGGCCGGGGCCCAGATGCTGCGGCGCAGACAAAGCAGGACATTGATAGAGCCAAGCGGCTTGCACCACTGTTGGAGGATCGAGAAGACCAGAAGCCGCATCCATGGCCAGCGAGGTACCATGCCTTGGCGGTAAAAGCCATGCGGCGCGGCGAGATGTCCATAGGTCGTTTCGCTGAGTACCTGAACATCACGCGGCACGAGGCCATGCGTTTCGTCGAACAGGAGGTCCCCGACGGTGAAGAAGTTCAGGTTACTCCTGCTTGATGCGAACATCGTGATCGAGATCTCGCGCCACGGACTATGGGACCAGATCGTTGCTCGATGCGATGTCCATCTTGCTCGAACTGTTATTGAGGAAGCTCATTTCTTCCTGGATGCCAACGGAGATCGTCAACCCATAGATTTGACCGTCTACATTGACGCCGGTTCGATCACCGTGTTTGACTTGACCCCCTCTGATCTCACGGGATTCCGCGCCAAGTTCGATCCTGTCTACTTTGAGAAGCTTGATCCTGGCGAAACAGAATCGCTGGCCTACCTGCTCAAGCAATCAGATGCCTGTCAAATATGCTCTGCTGACAAGATCATCTTTCGAGTCTTGGGAAACATATACCGCGCCGAACAGGGGGTGTCGCTTGAAGAAGTGCTGACCCAGATCGGGCTCGGCCGTCGCCTCGAGCGTGAGTTTTCAAAGGACTACCGCGAGCAATGGACTCAACAAGGTTTCCAGGAAGGGCTTGGCGGAATGGGATGCAAGAGAACTGATTAGCTTCGCATCGGGCTTCTGCCCGCGTCAGGCCAACTTCTCCAAGCCTCCCTCTGCTCATCCCGCCGCACCGGCGCCAATTTCGGGCGCGGGGCTGCCTGCTTTTGAAAATAGGAAGGCGCGCCGAATATGGGCGAATCGGCGCGCCTTGCGCAACAGCCGCATCTCGCTGCCGGGGAACTCACCGGCTGCGGAAGATGCTGATTGAGCTTACCGGTTTCTTCTGCGAAGCAGGGTCATCGCGCCGCCGATGCAGGCAATGCCCATGGTGGTGGGTTCGGGAACCATCGAGACGTTGTCGAAATACGCAGAGGTCCAGCCGCTGGCGGTCTTGTTACCGACAAGGACCATGCAGCCCGCGGCGTTTTCGGGGGCCACGATGGAACCCTGCATCGGCTGCCACTGATTCCACTTGGTGGCGTCGGGCACGTAGTTCACTGCCGTCACGCGACTGATGCGCGAGGCGTAATTCGCCATGGTGGGGGCGACGCCTTCGGCGAACCATACCACTTCAATCAGGGCGCCGACGTTTTCAGGCCAAAGAGTGCTGGTGGGCTTGATCATCGCGCTAAGCGTGTATTCCGTTCCGGCAGTGACTGCTATGTTTTCCTGATAGAAATAGGAGTACACGCCCCAGGTGTTCATAACTGCGACGCCTGAAAGCGCGCCCACGTTTGTGTAGTATCTTCCGGATGAGCCGGAGGATGCCCAGTTGTCAACATAGCCGCTGCCAAATGGGAAGGACTGGTTGGTGCCTCCACCGCCGGTGAGCGTTCCATGAGCCTCGAGATCGCCATTGACGATCAATTCCGCCGACGCGGTTGCGGCCCCAAGCGTTAGAAGCCCAAGGATAACCACACTCGCAAGTCTGCCATTCATAACAGCCTCTCTTTCAAGCAGTTCGTGACCTTCTTGGCAAAGACACGCGCTTCGCCTTTGGATGTGTTTAGTGATCTGTGTCACTCAAGCGCTTAAGTTACTCCAAGGCGGCATTCTTGTCAAGGGTAATTCTGGAAAATGTGGAGTATGCTTGCATAATTCGGCACAAAGGGCGATAATACGGGCTGGCGACTGGGCATAAGAAATCGCCGCGGTGATGCAAGATTACTAAATGGTTTAAGCCGGCCAAGGCCCCATGGCCTGGCCCAGGCGCAAGCGCAGGGCATTTCATTGGAGTCATTTGTGAATTCTCAGGCGGCGACGTCAGAACCGTTGGCGGCAAGTGATTTTCGTTGCGGCACGCTTGCGTTCATAGAGTCCAACAGGGCTCTTTGTGGTGAGGCGGGCTATCGCTATTCCCGGCTGTGCCGCAGGGCCACGCTGTATTCCTCGTGTTACGCGATTCTGACGCGGCATCTGCTTGGCGACCTGGAGAGTCTTACGCAAGGCGAGCGTCGGGATTGGCTGGCGTTCTTTAACAGTTATCAGGATGAGGATGGCCTGTTCAGGGACCCCGTCATTTACGGCGAAGGCTGGTATAAGGGCGATCCGGCCTGGTGCGGCAGGATGCATCTCACGTGCCATGTCATCTCGGCGATGGCTTCTCTTGGCGGCGTCGCCCAGAGGCCCATCAGGCATATAGAACCGTATTGCGATGCGGGTTTTCTTGTCGATTGGCTTGAGCGTCGGCCATGGGGAGGGGACATCGCCACGGTAGGCAACGAGATAATGAACATCGGCGTGCTGCTTCAGTACGTGCGTGATTTCCAGGCCAACAAGGCTGCGGCGCCTGCGGTCGAGGTGCTGCTGAACTGGCTGGGCAGCAACTACATTTCAAGCCGGACGGGGCTTTGGGGCGAGCTTGATGTTGGTGACAAGAACCGCCTGTCGCGGGCGGTGATGGGGGCCTATCACTGGTGGCCGCTGTTTTTCTATGACGGCGTTCCAGTGCCGTTTATTGAGCGCGCCATAGATTCGGTGCTGCTGACGCAGAATCCCAACGGCGGGTTCGGATGGGGCGTGCATAACGGCGCAGAACCGTTCAATTCCTCAGCCTGCGAGGATATCGACAGCATCGACCCGCTGGTGCGAATGTCGGCGCTGACGGATTACCGCAGAGACGACATCCGCAAGGCGATTGTAAAGGCTGCCCATTGGGTGATGCGTAACCGCCAGGCGGATGGCGGCTTTGTGTTCATTCTTGGCAGGCCGTTCAGATACGGCCACGACGAACTCGACGGCCCCGCCGATTGGGGAGCGATGTTCCCAACGTGGTTCAGGACGCTGTCTTTGGCGCTTATGGAAAAGGCAGCGGGGACGATTGTTACAGGCAACGCGCGGTGGTGCTTTAACGCGTGTCCCGGCATGCAGTTCTGGAGATAGGCGACGCAAGCGACCGCGGTTACTCAAATGCTTAAGTATTTTATGTGATATTGATGTTGACAATAGCCCAAAAGACTGGTATTTAAAGGATATCAAGCGCTTAAGTAAGTTTTAGCGCGTCCCGCGAAACCCGGTAGTTGAAGGGCAGGTCGATTATGAAGATGAAGGCGTTCACCCTGATAGAGCTGCTGGTCGTGTGATAGCTATTATTGCTTTGCTTGTGAGCATGCTGGCCCCTCGCTTCAAAAGGCCAGAGAGGCAGCCAAGACGGCAGTGTGCCTTAGCAACCTCAAGAATCTGGGTGTCGCCTTTGGCGTTTATCTTGGAGAGAGCCAGGGCACGTTTCCGGGCTGGTACAATCCGGGAAACACATATGGGTACGCGGAATCATGGAACGTGTTGTTTGTGCGGGCGGGAAGCGTGCCTGGTTTTGATTTCTTCGACTGCCCCGCCGAGATGGGCGGCGACGTGAAGGACATTGCTCCGGACGGGAGCAGCCCGGAATGGAACAACAAGGTAATGCATGGCGAATACGGGTATAACTACATGTCGCTCGGAATGAAAAGCCGGTGGATGTACGGCGGCGCGACTGACGATTTCACTCCGGCAAACGAAACCGAACTGACTACCCCTGCCGAGACGATCTGCCTTGCTGATTCCGTCTTCACGCTGCAAAGCCACCAGGCATATGGCCAGCGAGGCTACTACGTCCTGAGCCCCTGGTTCAACTCGACCAGTTGGACCGGCGCGCCCGCGGCCAGGCATGTGCTTAGGGCCAATGTCCTGTGGGCGGACAGCCATTGCACAACAAGCGATCCCATGCAGGGCCTGACCGAGTCGATGTCCAGCTACAACACGGGTGATAATCCTTACATGTATGCCCCGTTCACAAACGGCTCGGCTGGGCCGAATACTACCAACAACTTCTGGAGCAGGTACTAAGCCTGCACAGCGCCATAAGCGGCGGCTGCGATGTGGCAGGGCGGGACAAAAAGCGATAGCATAAACCGGTGCAAGCCGATATAGAACCTGATGCGATTAAGGTAAAAACGCGGTGCATGCGAGGGTGCGGAACAGAATGTTAAAACCAAGTACAACAAAGCTTAACGGCAGAAGGCCCGTCACGCTTCAGCAGATTGCCGAGAAGGCGGATGTATCGCCGGCGGCAGTGTCGAAGGCGCTCAGCGGCAGGCCCGACATCGCGCCAAGGACCAGGGCTCGCATAAAGAAGATCGCGCAGGAGATGGGCTACACGGTCAACATCGCCGCGCGCACGCTGGCGATGAATCGTACGATGACGTTGGGTGTGATAGTTCCATTCCCGAAGAATCCGACGGTTGTTGACCGGCTTCGGGGAATCCAGGCTGCGGCGTTGGAAAAGGACTACCTCACCATCATGTCGTTCCACGACGGCCAGCATGCGGACGAACTCAAGCAGATAGGCCTGATGACCAAGCGCGTTGACGGGTTGATAATCTCTCCGGTCTCGCAGACGCAGGACGTGGCTGTGGCGTTGGAAAGGCTCAACGTTCCGGTGGTGTGCATGAGCGAGCCGCTGCTTGGCGTCGAGACGGACTTCGTTGGCGGCGACGAAAGAATGGGCGGCCGGCTTCTGGCGGAGCATCTTGTGCGGCAGGGTTGCCAGCGCCTGGCGTATTTCGGCGCGTTCATCTCGGTTTATTCCGACCAGGCGGTTCTGCAGGGCATACGCGACGTCCTGAGCGATTCGCCCCGGAAGCTCGCCTTCCTAGGCGAGAACACCACCTGGGAGAACACGACCCGCGAGCAGACGGTCAAGAACCTCAACAAGGTGCTGGAGGGCGAATCAAAGCCTGACGCCATTCTGTCCTTCTGCGACCAGACCAGCTTCTGGATATACCGAGAACTCGCCGCGCGCGGGTGCAAGGTTCCCCAGGACATTGCCCTGTGCGGGTATGACAACAACGAAATATCCGACATTGCCGCAATTCCTCTTACCAGCGTGTCCCAACCAAACTACGAGGTAGGCAGGCAGGCGGGCCGACTGCTCATAGAGAGGCTCAGCGATGTGAAGGCGGGTTCGGCGTGCCGTCGGGTGGTTTACTCGCCTGAGCTTATCGCCAGAATGTCAACCGCCAGAGAGAAGTGATTTATCCAATGCGGCCCCTCGGGGTTCGGAGATGTATATGCGCACGGTCTGTCTAAACGGCCAATGGGATTTCCTGGCCGATCTTGATCCCCGATACCACGTGTACAATCCCCGCGTGCCGATTCCAACCATGGTCCGGCCCGACGTTAACCGCAGGCACTGGCGGAAGGTGACGGTTCCGGGGGTGTGGCAGAAATACGCCCAGCGGTACGACATCTTCGAGGGAGTATGTATATTCTCCCGTGAATTTGATGCGGGAGAGGTTTCGGCCCAGGCCGCGGCCCGGCTGAGGTTTTCGGGCGTTAACTACCTGGCGAGGGTCTTTGTCAACGGCCAGGAAGCAGGCTCGCACGAAACCGGGTATACCGAATTCGTCATCGACGTCACCGGCAAACTCGTCAGCGGCCGAAATCACGTTGCCGTAATCGTGGACAATCGCGTGGCGGTTACGAAATGGCCGGCATGCTTCGGCTACTTCAACTACGGCGGCATCCACCGTGACGTTGTTCTTGAAATCATCGATTCGCCCTCGCTTGACGATGTTCAGATTGAAACATCGCTGACAAACGGCAAATGGATGCTCAAGGCCCGGGGTCTTGTGCGCTTCGCCCAGAGCGGGCATTCTGTCCGCGCCTGTTGCGCGGGCAGGAACACAGCCGGCGACGTGACGGCGGGGGCTTTTGAGCTTGAGCTGGCGGATTGCCCTATCGAGGCATGGTCGCCGCAATCGCCTTGCCTGTACGAGCTGGCGGTGGAGCTTCGCGATTCGCAGGGCGTTGTGCTTGACGAGCGCCGCGTGCGGTGCGGGTTCAGAACGATCAAGGTGGTTGACGGCAGGATATGCCTGAACGACCGGCCGGTGCATCTCAAGGGCATCTGCCACGTGTTTGATTCCGAGGAAACCGGCCTGGTCATGACTCGCGGGCAGATCGATCGCGACATATCCATGCTCAAGAGCCTCGGCTGCAATGCAGTGCGGACGCACTATCCGATGGACAGGGCGTTCTATGAAGCGTGCGATGAGGCGGGGC
>JAAYCO010000108.1 GCA_012729725.1 Planctomycetota bacterium | reverse complement strand
TGTTGTTTGCCGGCATATTCAACTCTCTGTGAAGTAGATATTCATGTTCAGGGTGATGTCCAACTCGTTGGTCCGCGGGTCGGAGACAATCTTGAGCTTCTGCACCCGCGTCAATCGCTCCATCTGATCTATGCTTTGCAGGAAGCTTGCGAGGGAAAGATACGGCCCCCTCAGCTTCATCTCGATGGGAAGCATGTGGAACAAGTCCTGCGGAACAGGAGCGCCAGGCTGGTAAGACTGGTTCACCAGGTTTTCCCTGCCGAGGTTCTCACTGATGTCTCGCAGAAATCCGCCCAGCTCTTTTCGCTTGGGAAGGCGGCGGTCAAAGTCTTTGTACTTCACCTTCATCTGCTCGATTTGCCGCATCATGTCGGGGATAACCGACGCCTGCAGCGTCTGGGCCTCAAGCGAGGCGCGCGCGGAGAGTATCTTCGACTGGGTGTCCTCCAGTTTTCGGCTGTTGGGCATATGAACAAGCAGCACGCCCGCGATGATCATTGCCGCGGCGGCAGCGCTCATGATCAGCAAGTCTTTGGTTTTGGGGTTCAAGGTCTCTCCTTACCTGGCCACGTGACAGACGGCCTGGAACTCCTTCGCCTGCCTGCCTTCCATGTTGATCGTCCGCGCGTAAGCCATGTTGATGTCCTCCAGAAGTGGACTGGAAGACAACTGCGCAATCGAATTCGCGACGTCCACATCCGTCGGCGCGATCGCCGTTACGGTGAACTTGACGCGGTTGACCGTGCTGTAATGTTGTGTTTCGGTCCTGGTTCTGGAGCTGGTGTTCGCGGCGGTCTCGATTGGCACCTGAACCTGAACAGCCTCCATGGTGAGATTCATCAGAGAAACGCCCTGGGGCAGAACCCGTTCAAGTTCGGCAAGCAGATCAAGCGCGTTGACCCTGCTGCCAAGCGTGTTCGATATTCGTTCCTTGATGAGCAACTGGGCCTGCTGGCGTTGAAGCTGCTCCAATCCGGCAAGCTGAATGTGAACCTGATTGCACTGGTGCTCCAGCCGCTTTAACTCATCGTTGGCCCTGCTGATTCTTCCTCGCCACGAGTAGCCCCACAAGCCTATCCCGGCGGCGATGACAACAAGCACATAGCAGTATTGAACAAGCCTTCGCCGGCGAAGCCGATGAGCCTTTATTTGCTCAGGCAGAAAGTCTATGTGTTGCATCGCCATTCTCCTGAACAGGATCGCTAAGATTTTTGAATCTGCCAGCCAGCCCGAGGCACAGAGTCCATTCCGAGAGCGTGGCTCGTCGGTCGGCGCCGAAGTCGACGCTGGCGACGTCTATTCCTTTGAAGGGCTGGGCGACCACGCAAGGCACGCCAAGATGCTCGCCGAGCAGTTCCACCACAGCGCGATCATATGACTCGCCTCCGGTCAGCAGCACGTTCGTGGGTCGCAGGCCGCGGAAGGTTACGGCGCAGTATCTCAGGCACAGGGCGATTTCTCTTCCCAGGCCCTCGACCTCCGCGCGAAGGGCGTCATAGAGCGTCCAGTCCACGCTGCCCCGGCCGGACGATTCGTCGCCCTTCTCACTTGGACGCCTGAGCCTCAACCGCAACTCCTCAGCCTCGGCGTGCGGTATGTTAAGGTGGCGGGCCAGAGTCTGCGTGAACCTTCTGCCGCCGGCGTCGATGTTCTTGATGAACACGACTTCCCTGCCCCTGGCGACTATCACCCTGGTGGACCTGCTGCCAATATCCACAACCACCGTCACCGCCTGTTCGTCCGCCTTTCGACGCAGCATTCGCTCGAACGCCCTGAACAGCGCGATTGGCTCGGCGTCTATGTGCTGAGGCTTGAGCCCCACGCTTGAAAGAAGAGAAAGATGGTCGGCGATAACCTGGGGCTTCACCGCCAGAAGGATAATCTCGTTGCGCACCTCGGCGCCCTGGCGCACCTGCCCGGCGTTGAGCCAGGCTATCTGGTCGCGCGCGATTTCGAAACCGAAACGGCTTGCGGCTTCGCGCATTATTTCAGCGTGCATCTGGGCGTCGGGCATTGCAGCCATGCGAATGCTCTTTATGCACAGATCCTCGCACGAAAGCGAAGTGATCACCTTCCTGCCGACAAACCCGTTGCTCCTGAGCAACTCGGGAATGACCGACACCGCCTGCTGACGTCTGCGAAGGGGATCAACGCCGTCCGATTCCGAGAACCGCCATCTGGCGCAAGCATGAACCTTCAGCACAGAGCCCGCCTGGCGCATCTGAAGCAGCTTGATGCTGTCGCCTCCGATGTCCAGAGCAATGGGCCAGGTTCGATTCTGAAAAAGGGATTTGAACATCCCTTGGTCCTTTCTACAAAGCCGTCACCTTGATGTTGCCTGTCGCCGCGGCGACCTCAACGCGATACATGACAGCGCCCGCCTTGACGAGAATCATGCATGCCTCGCTTGGAGAACCAAACTCGTCGAAGGTTACCGCTCCTGCGGCGCCAAGCGTGGTCGATTCGATGCGCACGCCTGACATTCCACGCTCGTTCGACAGCCGCACCGTGTACGCTACCTTTGTAATCGGATGAATTAGCGGCTCACTTTGGCTGGTAAGCGAATATTCATTGGTGGTTGTGCTGAACGTTGCGGTTACTGGTTTTTGCGTCGTTATCGCCACATTCTGGGCGTATTGAAGATCGCTTGTGATCATCCTTGCCGCCGCCAGGGCCGCGGTGCCGCTGGCGGATGAGTATGGAATCACAATGGCCGCCGCGATGGCCATGATGATCACCACCATCAGAATTTCAACCAGCGTGAACGCCCGACTGATGCGCGCCTCAGGGCTTCTTGACATTGGATGCTCCAGAACCGGAATCCACCACGATTTGAACCTTGGCCTGTCCGGTTGCGAATAGGTTGATCAGTTGATCGAGCTTCTGGTTCATCTGCTGTTGCTGTTCAAGCAGTTGGGCGACTCTTGTTGCCGTTCCACCAAAACCGTCAATCGCGCCGCCGCTCCCGCCGCCCTGCTGGGCCATCAGCGGATCGCTGAACAGCTGGCCAGCCAGCACCAGAGCAAGCAACGCAAGGACCGCGAGATTCATGGCCAGCAAGACGCGAATGCCTGTATGCCCGGTTGTGTTGAGTTCGGTTTTCATCTCTGGTTCCTTTGTTTGGTCAATCGTCCCATCGCACTATCTCCACATCGGGAGCTCTGGCGTTGTACAGAGCGGCAATCTGTGACGCGCTGAGGGCCTTGAAGAACATGGCCACTTCGTCAATTCCGCCGCTCCATGGATTGCCCGTGGGCTGATGCGTTGTGCTTCCAATGGTAGTGCTTGCCGAAGAGGTTTGTATTGACCCGGTCTCGGCGATTCGGGCCACCTCGACGCCGTTCTGATACAGGATGATGTGCTGCCCGGTGTACACCGCCGCCAGGAAAACCCATTCCTGTTTCGGAAGTGCAACCGACGCCTGAAGCGTGGTGGTCTTATTGCTGGTCTTCACCCTGCACGCCAGCCGATTGCTGCCTGATGTGCCAAGCACCCCCAGCGCCCAATAGACCCTATTGACGCTGCCTCCGGATATCTTGGACAGCACCCAGCGATCATACAGATCCACGTTGTTGCCCCGCACCCAGGCCATCATCGTCATGGCCGATCCGGAGGGGTTAATGCTGGGAATCGATACATACTGATTATTGCCGTTGTAAGTCGTCGCCGTGTCGTTGTCGCCGACAATGGCCCCGGCCGTGCGAAGCGTAACGCCGTTTATGAACGATCCGTTCGCGCTGCCGGCGCTGTCTCTGCACGTGGTTCCGGAGCTTTCCCCCAACCGCCAGTAGTGCGTCGGGCCCGCCGATTCAAGCAGCGAACGGTAGTTGCTTCGCAATCTGGCGGTTACTTTGACATCCGCGTTCAATCCGCCGCAAGCGGAATGCGAGGCTATGCTGAACGTCGAGCCCCCTCCCTGGCCCAGGCAGTAGAACCAGTAAGAGTCGTCCATCGAATCAAGATGGTATGGGCCAAGCGGATTACTGGCCCCCGCCGCAAGCAGAGCGTCCGCATCTGTGCGAAGAATGTACATCGCGTGCTGCACGCCGCTTTCAGCGAGCATTCTTGCCCTTGCGGCGGTCACGAAATTCTGAGACCCTGCCAGGCGGATCGACGAAGACCACAGGCAGCACATGCCAAGAACCGAAGCCGCCGCGACGAGCATAAGCACCATGATCAGCGCGAAAGCGCTTCTGCCGACGTCGTTATGTGCGACTTGTGTTTTCATTGGCTAGTCCCCAAAGAGGACCCATTCTCCGTTTGCCCTTCCAACCTGGTCGGTTGCGGGCCGGCGAAGCGTAGCGCTGTTTCGCAGATGAAACGAGCCGCTGTCTTTGCCGACGACGATGTCAATCACAACATGATCTGTCCGAGGCGGCGAATTGTTAGTCCACACCGAGAAGGATTGCACATCCTCCGCCACCACTGCCGTCTGGCAGTACAGCATATTGAGCAAAGACGACAGACAGTACGCCGGCGACGTGATCAGGGTGTTCAGAGGAACCTCGTAGTTCAGCAGCATGACCCAGAATGAATGAAGACTCGGGGGGTAAACTACCTGGTGCCTCAGCAGTTTCTTCTGGCTTGCATCATGGCGAAAAGTGATGATCTCGCTGATGTTGATTTCATCGTCGGCGTCGTCTCCTTCTCGCCAGATCATGAAGTAGTTGTCGCCGGCGAAAAGGACAAGTTTGGCCCGTCGCAGCTCGTCATTGGCCTTTAGCATTGCGATTCTGGCGGTTTGCAGCGACTGGTGCGCCTGCACGTCGCTTGAGTAGCTGCCTGAAAGAACCGACGAAGCCCCGGCCACGGCAAGCCCTATCATGGCGGTGATCGCCATGCCAAGCACAAGCTCAGTAAGCGTGAACGAAGTCTTGTTCATCAATCGGCCCCCAGTCCGGTATAGACCAGCCGGGTTAGAGAAACCGCGGGCTGACCGTACTGCTTGACGACCACACTGATGCTGATGAATGCGTGATGATCTTCCGCTCGCTGGTTGGCGACCGTGACGTATTCAACATTCACGTGCCGGCTGAGTCCGCTTGCCAACGGGTCGGTGATGATCGAGCCCCTGCTGTTGCGAATGCCGCCGTCGTTTTCGATGTAGTTGTCGTAATGCAAGGGCGTAGTGAACGTCGGCCTGGGCACGACACCCTGATCAACAGTCATCTGGGGCTGATTACAGATAGACAGTATTTCTTCCATCATTTCCTGCGCCAGCGCCACAGCCATGGTTGACTTGCGATCCTGAAGCGTCTGCCCGGCGCCCGCCGTGAAGGGAGTTGTTATGGACACGATTACCGAAGCAAGCAGCACCGACGCCAACAGAGCTTCAAGAAGAGTGAAACCCCTCCTGTTGATCGTATATGTCGGCGGCGGCTTCATGTTAATACTCGATGTAGGATACGCCTGTGTCGTCGCAACCGACGGCGTCGGAAAGAAACGCCGGCCTGGAAGGACAATAGATCCATCCATGCGTCCCGGCTGCAACGGTTGGCAAAGGTTCATTCGCGGCGATTATGCGAATAGTCGCCATGTCGTTGATCGGATTTGTCATCATTTCCCGCATGTAAGGCCCATAGGGATAGCCCTCCGTGCCCAGATCGGCGAGCTGGCAGTACATGTTTGAGGCAAGCGTCATATGATCTATGAAAACTTGTTCGCTTGCGCCGTCTTCGATCTTGCCCAGTGGGAAGCCGGGCGGTATTCCAAGATGCTGCTCTGTGAAGACTGCGATCTGCATTCTCATGATGCGAAGATCGTCGCGCAACATGCTTGCCCTAGCATTGGCGGTGGCGGTGGAGAATTGCGGCACGACAACCGCAGCCAGAATCCCCAAAAGGATCACGACGACCAGCACCTCAACAAGGGTAAATGCCGAGCCTTTCATGGATTCTCCGAGGATGCTTCCTGTTTAGCGCGACCGGCCGGGACCGATTTTGGACGGTCCCGACCGGGGTGCGCTGCGTCAACAAACCGTTCTATGCAGGCTTACAGACCGCTGTGAGCCTCATCCGCGGGGGCGAACGTCGTGCCGTCCCAGGTCCAGCCCTTGCCGGTTCCAACTTCGTTGCCGCCAGTGGCGACGAACGGATTGGTCGGGAACTCCTGGAGGTATGGGCCATAAGGATAGGTTTCGGCATCTGTGCCGGTCTCGCCGGCGGCGTTGGTGCGCATGGTCAACTGGTTAACGATGTTGTCAGCGTCTGGATAATTGTCAAGGTGCTGAACCTTGTACAACTCAATCTGACTGCGAACAGTCTGCAGATCGCTGACCAACGCCGCCGCACGTGCGTCGTTCGACGCCTGGGTGAACTGCGGTATCACGATCGCCGCCAAGATGCCCAGTATGATGACCACTATCAGAATTTCAACAAGCGTGAATGCCGTTCTCTTCATTATCATGCTCCTGAGTAATTGCCTTTGTGGAACTAATTGCTTCCGTGTCATATATGTTCATCCCTGCTTTAGGGAGGATTGCCCTCTCGCGATGGCGCATCAGCTTCGACATTCCAGGCCTGCTTCACGTGAAGCCATCGACCCGCCACCTATGTCGCCCCGACTGGCCGCAAGCCAGGCTTTGGCTATCCTCCGATTCACCTCCTCACGGAAAGCCTGGAACACGGGCTACGCCGAGCACAACCGCTGTAGAGCGTTCGCCTCCTGAACTAGTGTCACAATTGAGATATCGACGCGGGATCGGGCGCACTTGATTAAGACGAAACCTTCATGGACTAAAAATGAGCCATGAAAATGGCAAAACGCCGGCCCGACGGAACAGGTTGTCCGTCGAATCCCGCTGAGGCGGGCCTCAAGAGCCCGCAAAGACTTGCACCGCAAAGATTTATGTCGCCCATGCCGGTTCGCCCGCCATGGAAAACGCACCTCGCCCATCCTCACCTGTGACAGGCTGGGTACTGGATGAAAGGTAGATTTCAGACCCGCCAAAGGCAAATGCCCGCCGAAGTTTTTCCTCAAATGTCGTTCTTCTCATTATGCGGCGGCGTGTTGATGAAAACCCGCACTCTGCGTTAAGATGCCTTGTTCGTCATAAGGAACCAGAACATGCGCAAGACATCAGGTCGAGTAACACTGCCGGCGGAGTCGGGGCAGGAGCAGATCATTAAGCACCTTATTAAGCACTGGGGCGTTGACGCCATTCGTGACAGCGACGGCACCAGGCTTTCGCAGGATCTCCTGGACATGGGCTTCCCGGTCTATTCGACCATCTGCCTGGTGCGGGCCGAGCAGTCCTGGCCAAGGGAGCACGGCGAGGATCTGCCTCAGGCGTTTCTGATGACGCCGCGGCAGACCTTCACGGGCCGCCCGCTGAAGTTCGAGCTGATGAATGACTGGTCCACCGACAAGTATCGCCTGAACGAGAACGACGACCCCAAGCTATGGTGGGAGGTTATCGACCGCACGACGGGGGAAGTCGTCCCCGGCGATGACTGGACTTATGCCGACGGGTGCGTGACCCTCACAAGAGGGCAAGACTATCACGAGTACACGGTTAACTTCCTCGTGATGCAGATTTGGGATTCCACGTCGATGTACAACGCCCTCACCAACAAGTGGACGGGCGAAAAGGTCATGAGCGTCGATCCGTTCAAACCCGAAGTGTATGAGCATCTGATGCACTACTTTGACGGATGGCTGGAGCGCCATCCGAACACAAGCGTCGTTCGCCTTACGACGCTGGCGTTCATGTTCATGCTGATACGCGACAAGAGGCAGCGTTGCTGCATCCGCGACTGGTGCGGATACTGTGAGGCCGTCACCCCCGCCGCCCTTCGGGAATTCGAGAAAGTGAAGGGCTACAAGCTTCGCGGCGAGGACTTCATACAGGCTGGGCGGTACGCGCACACCAACATTCCGCCGACATCCAGAATGCTGGACTGGATGGACTTCATTCAGCAGTTCGCGCTGAGGTTCGGCAAGGATCTCGTGGACAAGATTCACGCCGCGGGCAAGAAGGCAGCCATGTTCTGGGGCGACCACTGGATCGGCGCCGAACCGTTCGATCCCAAGTTCGCCTCGATGGGCATGGACATCATCATCGGGGCTGCCGAGGACGGCGTAGCCCTGAGGCGGGTGAGCGATGTCCCGCTGAACGTCGTTCGTGAACTGCGGTTCTATCCGTACTTCTTTCCTGATGTCTTTAAGCCCGGCGCAAACCCGATTGAGGAATCCCGGAAGAACTGGATGAAGATCCGCCGGGCCCTGCTTCGCATGCCGGTGGACCGCATAGGCTGGGGCGGCTACCTTTCTCTCGCAGCCAAATTTCCGGACTTCATCAACCATCTGGCAGGCATTACCGACGAGTTTCGCGCGTTCATGGACCGGACAGGCGGCAAAGAGGCGTGGACTGCCCCGATACGAGTGGGCGTCCTGAACGTATGGGGCTCGCTGCGTTCGTGGATGGTGCAGACCGGCCCGATTGAGAAGTTCTACTCCGGGCGCGAAGATGTAATGGAATTCATCGGCACGAACATCGCCGAATGCCTCGCGGGGCTTCCTGTGAAGGTGGGTTTTATCAGCTTCGACGAGATTCTCAAGGATGCTTCCCGCCTGAACGATTTCGACGTGATCATAAACGAAGGATTCATGGGCAGCGCGTGGTCGGGCGGCGACATTTGGAAAACGCCCGCGCTCGTTGCCGCTATTCGCAGGTGGGTTCACAACGGTGGCGGATTCATCGGAATAGGCCACCCCTCGGCCGCTGAGCACGAGGGCAGGGTTTTCCAGCTTGCCGATGTGCTGGGCGTAGACCTTGAGACAGGCAAAGAGATCCAGATCTCCGAAGCAGTCTCGCAGTGCGAACCGCGGCATTTCATCCTTGCCGACGCACAACAAGGGCGTTCAAGGATCAGCGATCACAGCTACGTGTTCAGCCGATATGAGGACGCAGCCATTCTGGATAATTCCGGCAAGCACGTGCACATCGCCGCCAAAATCACCTCCGGCGGAAGGGGCGTGTACATCTCGTCGCTGCCGTTCGACTGGACCAACGCCCGGCTGTTGCAGAGGGCGATATTCTGGTCCGCCAGGAAGGAACAGGAATTCACGAAGTGCCACAGCTCCAATCCCGCCACCGATCTGGCGTGGTATCCATCCGCGGGCGTCTATTGCATAGTGAACAACACAAACGAGCAGCAGACGACCGACATTTACGACCATGCCGGCCAATGGCTAAGGAATCTATCCCTCGCCCCCAACGAAATGGTATTTGTTGAAAATAACTAGCGTCTCGCGCTAACGATATAGCTTGTCGGCCATGGCCTTGCCGTACGTCCTTGCGCTGGCGATGAAGGCTCGCACGTTTTCCTCAGGCGTAAGATCGGGTATGGAATCGGACAGGCCAAGGATGAATTTTCGTGTCGGTCCGAAGATATCGATAGCGTCCCTGACGGCCTGCTCGATCTGGGCGGGCGAGTCGAACCTCAGCCGGACCGTGTCGACGCCGCCAATCAGGCAGATCTTTCCGCCGTATTTTGCGGCGACGTCCTGATAGTCAAGATCCCCGGATGGGGGCGGCGTCAGAGTTTCAAGCATGTCCGCCCCGGCGCCAACTATGCAATCGATGCTGTTCCTCAACTTGCCGTCATCGTAGTGGAACATCTTGGCGCCGTACGAATGTATGATGTCGGCATTGGCCTTGAGAATCGGCATCACCCACTGCCTGTAAAACGAAGGCGACCAGCCTGCACTAAGCGAGAAGTTGTACCATACGTCATAGATAATCTTGAACCCGCCTTCGAGTATTCGGCGCATCACCTCTTGATGCCATTTGACCGCTATGCCCAACAGGCGGGCGAACAGCTCGGGGTCTTCTATGGAAGCAACCAAGGCGTTCTCCAAACCCATCGCATCGACGAGAATGGCGTCAGGCGCAACCGTCGGCCTGTAGGCAACTATGCCGGCTTCGCCCATCTGACGCTCAAACTCTCGCGTTGAGGCAAGATTCTTTTCGACAAGCTCGGTTGGCGGCAGCAGATACGGAATCCGCTCGACGTCCTGGCGCGTTTTGACCAGGTGTTCGATCCAGTGGCAGTTGGGCGCGACGCCGTATTCGCCGCCCGGGTCCGGCTGGACGTACACGTCATGCAGTATTCCCGCTGGAGTGTGAAACGTGCGTTCCACCCGAGTCGCCGCACCCTCCCGCCGCTGCACAAGATCAACCTTGACGTCTGGCAGGATTTCGCCCAGGCGCTCTGCGGGACAGTCGCTCACGGCGTTTATCACTGCGCGGGGATATACAATAAGTTCACATCCAAATCGGCGGGCGAATTCCAGGTCGCTCAGCTTCTTCCATACGCAGTATCGCCATATCCTTGGGGCCACGGGAATGGTGTCCACCTCGTTGCCTTCGATGGCGGCGAGCATACGCTGTCTGGGTGTCATGTCGGCCATGTCTGTTCCTTTGCTGTTATTGCACAATTCGATGCACGTGGTTCCTATGCTACCACTGCTTATCAGGGCTGTCTTTGGACGCAATGATTATGATTTGCACTATCTGACTTTGGAGGTATGATTGCCTTCATGCATAAATTCGGCTCTCCCGCGTTTTATCGGATGATTGATCCGGTAGTTCTGGCTGCCGGTTTTCATCGAGCGCCTTCGGGGTGGCTCAGCCCGGAGCAGAATCAGATATTGCACGATTTCGATTTGTGGCACATAGCGAGCGGTAAAGGCGCGGTTAAGGTTGACGGCCGGTGGCACGCATTCCAGGCCGGGGATCTGGTGACTTTGGTTCCCGGCAGGAACTATCAGCGGGAACGGGCGGATCAGCATGACCCCTTCCAGGTCTACTACGTTCACATGATGCCTTTCGCATCGTCCCGACGCAGAGAGCTTCGCGCACTTGCAGATGCCTGGCCGATTGTAATGCCGATGGCGAACAAGGACGGAATGACCTTGCTGTTCAACGAGCTCTTCGAGGCTTTCACAACCAAGCCCGAAGGTTATGGACTTATTGAGAAGGCTGCGTCGCTGCGGATACTCAGGGAAGTGCTTGTCAATCGCTTCGCCCCGATCCCTTCTGACATGCCGCCGCACGACAAGCTCCAGCGGGCCAGGGACTATATCGAACGATGCCATGCACAGAGGCCAACGCTGGACGACATTTCGGAGAACTCTGAACTGAGCGCCAGTTATCTTGTCGCCTTGTTCAAACGCTTCTTCGGATGCTCTCCGGTGGACTACCGGATCACGTGCCAGCTTCGCAGCGCCCAGTTGCTCCTTGCTCGTGGCGCATCTGCATCCCGGGCTGCCGAGGCCGCGGGATTCGCTTCTTTGCATTACTTCAGCAGGTTGTTCAAGAGAAGACTGGGGATTTCGCCCTCGCGCTATGCCGTCCAAAGACGCCAGGAGCGGTACGCTCTGCCTCGCCAACCATAACCAATCAGAAATTACATCAGGCGGCGCAACCAGCGCGACGCCCGGAGCTTCGCATAACAATGCGGGGACCTGACTGTTATCGCGCAGCGAATCCTCACCGTTGTATTTGTTTCTTCTGTGGGATGATCACGACGCGGACCAAAAAACAAACGTCGAGGTGTCGCTACGCGACATAGAGTCAGGTCCCCGCATTTCCATGCGGGGCTTTACGCGTCGTGCTGATTTCGGTTGACGGGTGAATCAAGCCTTCGCCGTCAGGGCGGTTCGGCATTCCTCAAGCAACCGGCGGACGTTGAAGGGCTTGAACAACACCGAGTTAAGGCCCTGCTGATTGGCTCGAACTATCGAGTGATTCGGATCATATCCGAATGCGGTGATCATGATGATCGGCGCTGCGGAGTTCTTGGCCTTCGCCGACTGGAACACCTGATACCCGGTTGCGCCGGGCATCTTGATGTCGGTAATCACCAGATCATAGTTGAACTTGCTGATGTTTTCGATCGCCTGCAACCCGTCGGCGGCCATATCCACCTGGCAGCCGTACGGCGTAAGGACGTCGTGCACCGTCTGGCGGATCAGCTCTTCGTCGTCGGCAACGAGGATGCGCTTGCCCACAAGCACCGGGTCGTGGCGCTTGGGCTCGGCGGGCAGCGCGCCGATTATTGTTGGAGACTGGGCAAGCTTCTGAATCGCCTGACGCACCTGGGTCGCCTGCTCAATAATCGAGCCAAGCCGGCTTCGCAGACGATCGTGGCCGATGTAGTCCTCCATCAGCTCGCTGGCGTCCGAGATAATGTCGTTGATAGGTCCGTTAAGCTCCGCCGAGATCGAGCCGCTCACCTGAGTGTGAGTGCTGTGCCGCTCGAAGGTAAGCAGGTTGAGAATGTGCAGCGCCAAAGCCACGTAGTTGCCAAAAATCTCGGCGAACTGGCGATCCTCCTCGCCAAAACTCCGCAGGCCGTCCGATTCAACGTTCAGCACGCCGACCACCTTGTCGTGCAGTCGCAGCGGCACGGTCAGGCTGCTACGGGCGTTCCGCAGGCCGGGAATGTATCGCTGATCGGTGCGGACATCGTGACATATGTAGCTTCTGCCGGTGGCAGCGACGTATCCGCAAATGCCGTTTCCGTCTGTGCGGGCGAAGAGTTCGTACTTGCGGGGATCTTCATCCAGGCCTTCAGAGATTACCAGTTCAAGACGGTTGGTTCGCTTGTCCAACAGAAGCACCGCGAAATGCTGATAGCTAAGCACATCCTTGCTGCAGCGGATGATTCGTTCTTCAAGCAGGGCAAGGCGCTGCACGGCGTCGCGATTTGAGAGGGCTTCGTAATCCAGCCTGACCAGCTCTCTGCCGGCCCGGTCGATGGCGTTGAGCTTGAGTTCCTGGCGGCGCTGCACCGTGGCGTTCACAACCACGGCCGCCACTTGTCGAAGAACGCCCTGGCGGTCGCAGACCGGGGAACACAGAACCTCAAAATAGGCCCCGTCCTGCGGCATCATGCTGAACCGTTTGCCGCGAAGCGCGGCGCAGTTCTTCATCTCCGAGAATTCTTCAAACACCGACATGCACAGCGTCTTGAGCGACTGGCGAGTCTCTGACGGAAGCTCCCGGGCGCGCCGGTTGGCCCATACAAGCTCGCCGCCCGGACCTATGATGCAAACGCCGTCGCCGATGGTGTCAAGCACCACCGCGGCCTGATGCGTGACGGCGCCTCGTTCAAGGGGAAGGAAGTCGGCGGTTTCCGCAAGCACCGCGTCGAACTGGGTTTGCCTCATCGCATCCAGGGCATCCGCAAGCTCGGCTGCAACGCTGACCTCGAAGTGCTGCTGGAGGAATTCCACAACGCCCTGGGCCGCCAGCACAGGACCGTGCAGAACAAGGAGCTTACGCAACGCAGTTTGCTCACTCATATTTCACCGCCGGTTACAGAATATCCCTATTATCCTACCCTGAAACCGCCTTACGGTCAATACCGTCAGGGGTCGGCATTACGGCCAAATGATGCACCATGGCCTCAGAAACCAGGTAAAGATCATGGCGATTCGCCACCCACGAATTAAGATATGGCAGTTCGGCAGGCCCGGCGTCGGCCGCCGAGGATACAAGAAGGCGAATTCGATGAAGGCGACAAAACCCGCGGCGAAGAACGATCAGTCTATCGGCATGGCCATCTGGCAGTTGAAGGGGCGCCGGCTTGTAGATCGTGTCGGGTGGCTCTTCAAGAACGGCTTTGGCGGAGTTTCTCTGCTTCAAAGCGTGATGGACGAGGTTGAACTCGCGGAAAGGCGCGAGGCGGCAGCGGCGATTGTCGAGCATGGCATGTGGGTGACGTACCACGCAAACGTACACCACAAGCTGACCGCCAGCCAACAACTGGACATGAGCTTCGTCACTCGCCTGATGGATAACGTGATCTGGTGGCACGAAAACGCCGGCGGCGTATGGTCAAGCTGCTGCGATCCGATACACCTGACCTCCGGCGACGGCAGACGAGTCTTCGACCAGGCGACCAACAGGCGGTACATAGAACACATGTCCGGCAGGCTGACGAAATACGGCATTCGCATCGGCATCGAGAACAGTTGCGGTGGCGACGGCATGTTTTGCACGATCGACGATATCCGGCGATTCAAGGAATACTGCGCCGACATCAAGATGGGAATGCTGCTGGACGTTGGGCACGTTAACATCCACGTGCGCAGCGACAACAACGGCAAAGAACACGACGGCAAGGTGGAGCACTTCATCTCGGAGCTGCCGCTGGAAATCCACGAGGTGCATTTCAGCGACAACTTTGGCTTAAAGGACGAGCACAAGTTCCTTGGTTACGGCAACCTTGATGTGCCTGCCGCTCTGAAGGCTGTCAAGAGTCGCGGCTTTGACGGCAAGCTTACGCTTGAGGTTTGCTTCGATTTCCTGGCCCACAGAGGCCCCGCCGACATCGACAACCCCGAGGAAATCAAAGGTCTGCTGATCTCGCGGGAAAAGGTGCTGTCGGCCTGGGCGGCTTGTTGAAACGCCGCCCCAGGCCGAGCAGAGAAACATTACGGGAAATCGTCTAGGGATTCTGTTCGCCAAGACGGTCAAGCGTGTTCGCGGCAGCCGCATCGCCCTGCCGCGCCCGCTGATGAAGCACGGTTGTCTGGTTTGTGTACACCTGCCTGGCTTCCTGATAGCCCTGATGCGAGGCGTCGCGCAGCTCTTCCAACGCGGCGAGATTGCCGATTTTGCCCAGCGACTCGGCAGCGGATACGCGCACGCCGCGATCGGGATCGCGCAAGGCGTCGCCCAGGGCTTCGACGGCCTCGGGTTCGCGGGCCTGCATCTGTCCTAACTGCTCGGCGGCGCGCCTGCGAACCGAAGGATTGCTGGCGTCCAGATCTTCTATATGGCGTGATAGCTCGCGCGACCTCTCCTGCGAGCCAGAAACCTGAATCTCCTGTTCGTCATCATTGCAACCCAACGGCACAACGACCAGTGCAGCCACCAGTGCTGAAAGCAGCAGATGCTTCATGACACTCTCCTATTGCTGGGCGCCGGTATGGCGCAGACCCTTTTCGCCAAGCCTGTCGAGCAGGTTTCTGGCGCCCATGTCGCCCGCCTGCGATTGGCTGCGAAGATCCTTCGTCACTGAGTTGTAGGTGTCGCGCGCCTCGGGCCAGCCGCGGTGACTGGTGTCTCGCAGCGCCGACAGGGCATCGTAGGTTCCGATATCCGCAAGCGCCTGGGCCGACGCCTGACGAACAATCGGGCTATCGTCTGTCAGGCCATCCTTCAGCGCCGAAATGGCGCCGCCGCTTTCGGCTCGCATGTTTCCAAGCTGCCTGGCCGCCTCTGCCTGAACCTGCGGGTCGTTGGCCTTGAGATCAACAAGGTGCCTTGCGATTTCACGAGATCGAGGATCGCCCGACGACACCTCCACTTTCTGGCTTTCGGATGGGCATCCGAACAAGGCCAGCATCGCGGGCACAGCCGACAGCAACAGTATGGCGCGTTTCATGTTCTGACTCCTTATACAGGTCTTTTCAACTATAGGAGGCCAATCATCCGCTTGCGGCGATTCCTCGCGAAAATCAGGAAAGACGCCTCGCCGGGGCCCCTGTGGAAAACAAGTCCGTCCAGCGCCTAGAATTGAGTGACCGAAGGGGACTGAATGAATGGGGGTCTGAGGATGCAAACGGATATTGAACATCTCCGGCGAGAAGTTGTGAACAGCCGCTGCCCCATTACCGGGGACAAGATCAGCAAGGATGACCTGCCCCTTAATCGAATTCGCCAGTTCAAGGGGCGAACGGTAGGCTTCTGCAGCCTCGAGTGCCCCGAGGAATGGGACGAGTTGTCAGACCTCGAAAAGGAAGAAAAGCTTTTTGGAGCCTTAGAGTCCGGCGCACGGTAACCACGGTGCGCCTGAAGGAAGGAGCAGAGGTATGTTGTACTGGGCGTTGATCTTCCTGATCGTTGCGATCATTGCAGCCATATTCGGCTTTGGCGGAATAGCCGCCGGCGCGGCCTGGATCGCACAAGTGCTGTTCTTCATATTCCTGGTGGTTTTCATTGTGGCGCTGCTGCTTGGCTTAACTCGACGAGGACGCCACGCATAGCACAAGAACAACCGCCGGAACCCAATGTGGAACACCTGCTACAGATGCAAGGTGTTCCATTTTTATGCGCCCCGACCCGCGGACGATCTGATCGCGTCGGCCCAGGCAAGGAGCGTCTTCCGCAGACGCTCGACATCCTTGGCAGGCTTGATTATCGCCAGGGTGTTTGAAGACAGATTCGGGGCCAACGCGCGAAGCTTCTTGAACAGGCCTTTAGAGCCGCTTCCATCCAGCGTGCAGAAGGCGTACATGGGCTTCGAAACCTGCACAGTGCGCAGGTATTCCAGAACCGCCGGCGGCACAGAAGCCGCCCACACCGGCATGCCCAGAATCAGCGTCCTGTCTCCGGCTTGTGAATGCGTGCTGACCAGGCGGGCGCCTTCCTTTTTCAGGGCGCAGATGAGCGCCTTTGCCCAGCCGACGCAACCCGTGAAGGACCGCTGCTCGCGAATCTCCTCAATATCCGCCCCAAGCATCTCGGCAAGCATCCGGGCAGCCATCGCCGTCTTGCCCGATCGGGAATAATAGACAATCAGAAACTCGCGCATGTGCATCTCCTTTAGAGCCCATATGAAGATTTCCGCAAGCTGCTGCTTGGGCGAGCTCTTAGCGGCATATTCTATGGCTTCTGGGGCATCATGACAGCCTGGGCATCCCAAAAACGTGTGTCGCTGGCGACAAACTTGTGGTTTTGGGCTTCACTAATTACAATATTGTCGTTTTGACGTCAAAGGAACAAGAAATGCCCAGTCAGTCGGCGCCGCCGAAAAGTCATGCCGTGCATCTTGCAGTCCACGAAGCTGAATTGGACGCTCTGTTTGAGATCAGCCAGGTAGTCGCCACGGCTCCACGTCAGCGGCAGATGCTTCAGAGCGTGTTGGATGTGCTTCATGTGCGGCTGGGGATGACCCGCGGCACAATCATGCTTCTTTCGCGCGACGGCAAGGAACTGATGGTGGAAGTTGCGCACAATCTTTCTGAAGCCCAGCGCAAGGCGGCCCTTTATCGAACCGGCGAGGGCGTCACCGGCAAAGTTGTGCAAACCGGAAAACCCGCGGTCGTGCCGAAGGTCTCGCAGGAGCCCGCGTTCCTCGACCGCGCGTATCAACGGCGCACGTTCACCAAGGACGAAATCAGCTTTATCTGCGTGCCTATCACCATCGGCAACGAAGTGGTTGGAACTCTCTCCGCCGACAGGGTGTTCGACGAGTCGGCGGCGCTGGCGGAAGATGTGCGCCTGCTGAGCATAGTCGCCGGGATGGTCGCCAAGGACGTGCAGGCAAGGCGCATGATCGATGCTCAGCGGCACACTCTTGAACAGGAAAACCTCCGGCTGCGAAGTCAATTGGAGGACAAGTTCAGGCCCGAGAACATCATCGGCAACTCCAACGCAATGAGAGAGGTTTATCGGGCCATCCATCAGGTGGCTGCGACAGATGTAACAGTGCTGATTCGTGGCGAATCCGGCACGGGCAAGGAACTGGTGGCGCACGCCGCCCATTATTCGGGTCCGCGTGCTCGAGGTCCGTTCGTGAAAGTGAACTGCGCCGCCTTGAGCGAAGGCCTGCTCGAGAGCGAACTTTTCGGGCACGAAAAGGGAGCGTTCACCGGCGCAATCGCCGCTCGTAAAGGCCGAATCGAAGAGGCGAACGGCGGCACGCTGTTCCTGGACGAGGTGGGCGACTTCACTCCCGCCACACAGGTGAAGCTGCTGCGTGTGCTTCAGGAGCGGCAGTTCGAGCGGGTTGGAAGCAATCAGACTCGCAGCGTGAACGTTCGCATCGTCTGTGCGACGAACAGCAACCTTGAGAAGTGCGTCGAGGCGGGCAAATTTCGGCAGGATCTTTATTACCGCATCAATGTGTTTCCGATATTCCTGCCGCCGCTCAGAGACCGCAAGGACGACATCCTGCTGCTGGCCGACTTTTTCGTCGAGAAGTACTCCAAGCGGATGAACAAGGAAGTCCGCCGCATCAGCACCCCCGCGATCAACATGATGTTCGCCTACCATTGGCCCGGGAACGTGCGCGAGCTGGAGAATTGCATAGAACGGGCCGTGCTTCTTACCGATGACGCTGTCATTCACGGACACCATCTGCCGCCAACACTGCAAACCTCGGACGCCTCCGAGACCGTCGGCTGGGGCACGCTGGATCAGCGCGTTTCGGCATTTGAACGCGACATCATCATCGACGCGCTGAAACGTAGCGGCGGCAACATGGCGGCGGCAGCAAGAGACCTGGGAACCACCGCAAGGATCTTTCGCTACAAGGCCGCCGCCCTGGGCGTGGAGATTCCAAAGCGATGACGCCCACTATCGCACCTCCCGGCAGGGCGCCTCAGGCGCGGTTTTGCATGTGAATGCCGCTGGTAATAGCAGACCGACAATGGTATCGTATTTCCAGCACCCGGGCCGTGTGGCGTGCTCGGGGCGGAGACTCATGTTCTATGCTTAGTCAGGGAACTTATCACCAGGTATACACCCTCCAGCAGGTTCTGGAGCATTGGTGGATAGCGGCGGTTGCACTGGGGGCGTCGCTTATCGCCACACCCATTTGCCGTTGGGTCGCCTACCGGTTCAAGATAGTGGACCGGCCGGACGCTCTGCTGAAACCTCATGGCCGGCCGATAGCGTACCTCGGCGGGGTGGGCATCTGCACCGGTCTGCTGGCGGGGCTGGCAATCAGTGTTGCGGTTCTGCCCGATCTTGGGGACAAGTGGCAATCGCTGGTCACGTCGCTGTCGAAGGGCGATTTTCGTTCCGTGCTGCACAACCCCATCTGGAATCTCTCGGCCATCGCGGTTGCATCGGTGCTGATCATGCTGGTCGGGCTGATAGACGACCTGCGCAACATCACGCCCAATAAGAAACTGCTTGGCCAGGTTCTTGCCGCCGCCGTATTGCTGCTGGGCGGCATTGCGCATCGCATGGCAATCGTGGTGACGTCGCCGCTTCTGGGGCCTATGAGCGATTACGTCGTCGTGCCGCTGAGCATGATCATGTGCGTGTTGATGGTGATCGCAGCCTGCAACGCCACCAACCTGATTGACGGGCTTGACGGCCTGTGCGGCGGCGTTACGTGGATTATCGCGCTGGGATTCCTTCTTCTGGCGTCTTATCTGGCCACGTGGGATCAGCATCCCGGCGCGGACCAGTTGAGAGTTGTGCTTTCGCTTGCGATGGCGGGCGCCATAGTGGGCTTTCTGCCGTACAACGTGCCGCCCGCAAGTATTTTCATGGGCGACGCGGGCAGCATGCTTATTGGCTTTTTCGTGGCGACGATGATGGCGCTGTTCTGCCAGCAGGGCAATTTGCGCTGGCTGGCGGGAGCGTGCATGATTTTCGCCCTTCCGATTCTGGACACCGGCCTGGCCGTGGTTCGAAGGCTCATCAGCGGCAAGGGAATCTTTGTCGGAGACAGAAGCCACCTGTACGATCAACTGGTTGACCGGGGAATGAGCGTCAAACAGGTTGTTTACCTGTTTTACTTGCTGGCGGCTGCCGCTGCCGTTGCCGGCGTTATGTTCGCGATAACCATGAGATTCCGCGTCGCAATGCCGCTGTACGTCGCGATCTTCCTTGCCGCGTTCCTGCTTTTCTATCTCACCGGCATGCTTCGCCCCGAGAAGCAGAATAAGTCCGCCAAGCCCGAAGAAGAGCCGCAGGAAGCAGCCCCGCGGGAATAGGCCCGCGCGTGATCGCTACAGGTCGAGCGCGAACCTCTGACTGGATTATCTGGGCTGGCTTGATATCACCGCAGCCATTTCGTGAAACGCGCCCGGCGAGACCTTTACAGTGTTTTCCAGGGCGTTGGCCGTCTCTATGCACACCATCGACGTCCATTCGTCATCGCCGAAATCCTCCATCCGCTTGGCCTTGTCAATCCAGGGGGTCCAGATCACGGTGGACTTTGATCCTGTCTTGGCCACTGTTATGCGGCGGTTGAGCACCGGGTCGTCGAGGATGCATTCATTCTGCGTGTTAAGGTAGACGCGGTCGGTTTCGCCGGTGAACATGATCGGCTTGTCGCCGGACATGTTCCATGGCGGTTGCGACACCTTGTCCACGTATTCCGTTCGCTCCAGGCCGCCGATGGAGACTTTTCGCACATCGCCGACTGAAAGGTAAGTGTGCAGCGCCTCGGTGAATTCCAGCGGTTCTTTGCCGGTGTTTGCGACCGACAGGCGCAACTCAAGCGCGCCGCCGCCGATGGTCGCTCCGAACGCAAGGCGGAACTGATGGTTCCAGAGTCTGCGGGTATGCTGGTTGTCCATCAGAACCAGCACCAGGCGCACCCTGCCGTCATCAAGAGTAGTCGCCAGCGCAACCTGCCATTCAAGCAGCCTGGCGAACCCATGCCCCGGCGCCCTTGCATCATCGGCCTTGGGCCCGAACCATGGAAAACAGATCGGCACTCCGCCGCGGATGGGCTTGCCGTTCTCGAACCAGCTTTGCCGGCTCATCCACAGGATGTCGTCGCCGTCTGGGCCTCTGTAGCTTACAACGTGCGCCCCATGAAGCATGACAACCGCGCTGTGCCCATCCTTGGAGACCGTCGCCTGCGTCAGGCCGCTGGGATGAAGACCGAACTCAACAGCCCCCGGAATACCAAACTTCTGCTGTAGCTGCTCGATGGTCGCCATTGATCACATACTCCTTGAATCGTTTTATATAGCGCCAGAGCATCTTAAGGAATGGGTTTTGACGCGCGCGAAGGCGAAATTCTGCGAAGACCTTGCCTGTTCGACTCCGCCCGCACAATCCGGTCGCGATGATGAACAACACGCCAGTCGTGTTGAATGTGCCGCACTAATCCTCGAGTTGCGCCACGGCCTGGACGTTCTTGCGAGGAGCCTGCTGCAGGTTCTGTTCCGCCTGAAGCTGGTGCATAAGCAGGAGGGTTATCAACCAGACAAGCGTGCTCTCCGCACCCTGGTTCTCGTTGACTCGATCCTCGTGCAGGCCGTCGCGGCACCCTCCGGTGCCGAAATCGACCAGCGGCAGGCGCAGATCGTTTCTGCCCAGGAACCAACCGTAGGCTTTGAGAGCCTGGGCGATCCACCAGTTATCGCCGCAGGCGCGGTAGGCGGCGATGCACGCCTCGGCGGTGGCCCCTGCCTCCACGGGCTGCTGATCGAATTGCGCGACCCTTCCCTGGCGCCTTCCCCACCCCTTGGTGCCGACAAACGAAAACGTGTCCAGGTCCGTCGTCTGAAGCTCCACCAGCCATCGTAATGAATGCAGGCCGACCTTAAGCATCTGGCTGTTATCAGCGGCTCGACCGGTTGCTATCAGGGCGTGCGGCAGACGGGCGTTGCAGTATGTCAGCGAATCCTCGCACCATGGCCAATCGTGGTGGGAATTGGCGGCGAAACTCTTCAGCAGCCGCTCGCCAAGCAGGCATCGCATGCGTCTGACTTCGCTGTCGCCGCCAAATCGCGACAGGTACGAGTCTATCCCCAGCAGCGTGAACGCCCATGCGCGCGGGGAGGCGAAATCCTCAACCGTCGGAAGCGCGGTCGTGAACAGGTGCGTCGTCAGGCCCAGCGTCGATTCTCCCTGGCGGGCGGCCACCGCCGAACCAAGCGCCCACAGAGCCCTTCCATGCGAGTCTTCGCTGCCCATGGAATGCACCCACGTGCGGTCGTAGTTAAAGAAATTACGGAACCGCCGCCGATGCCCGTCAAGCGCGTGCGCCAGGAAGGAAATGTATATCTTGGCTTTGCCGAGGCACTCTTGTTCGCCTGTTTGGCTCCAGTGGCCCAAGGCAGCTATCAGCGCCCTGGCGTTATCATCCGTGCAGTATCCATGCTCGCGATTTGGCACGTCATAAAGGCAGTGCTGGAATATGCCCGTATCATCGGTCATCGTGAACATGTGGCGAAGATCGACCTCGGGCAGTTCGGTTGATCTGTGGGTAACCTGTGCAGCCGCCCGCCGGCGCGGCGCCGCATCGGTTGTCCATTCCTCGCGCACCTCGTCAAAGACCTCCAGGTACGACCTGGCCACCTCGGGCCAGAGCATTCTGCGAGTGTACACGTAAGCTGCCTTGCGCATGGCGTTTCGCTTATTTTCATCATCAAGCAGCTCGATCACCGCCGACGACAGCGCCTCTGAATCGCCGAAACCCACGAGGGTCCCCCTGCCCTTGGCAAGCATCTCGCTGGCATAGCTGTACGGCGTGGAAACCACCGCCTTGCCCGCCCCCATCGCATATGCAAGCGCGCCCGAAACCACCTGTCCAGCGCCGAGATATGGTGTAATGTACATGTCGGCAGCGCACAGATACTCCACCAGTTCATCCAACTCGATGAACCTGTCGCGGAATATCACGTGATCGCCCAACCCAAGGTCGTCAACCATGCCCAGCAGCATGTTGCGATACTGCTCACCGAACTGACGCCGCACCTTGGGATGAGTAGCGCCGACTATGGCGTAAACAACATCCGGGCGCCTGGCGACAATAGCTGGCATGGCCTTGATGACATGCTCGATGCCCTTGCCGGGCGAGAGCAGCCCGAACGTGAGCAACACCGTTCTGCCCTGAGCGCCGAGCAAATCCTTGTAATAGTTGGAATCGACAAACGGAATGCTCGGAATGCCGTGCGGTATTGCGACCACCTTGGACGCATCAAAGCCATACACCTTTTGCAGCAATTCGCCCGCGCACTGGCTAAGAACAACCAGCCTGCTGGATGCGTCGGCAATGTCCTGAAGCACCGCTTTTTGCTCGTTGGAGGGCTCGGCAATCACGGTGTGCAGCGTGGTGACGAGAGGCCGGCGAAGACGGTGCAGCAACGCGAGTATCTGCGAACCGGCCGGGCCTCCGAAAAGGCCGTATTCATGCTGAAGGCACACTGCCGAAACCTGGCGAATGTTGAGGTATTCCGCTGCAAGCCGGTAGTCCCTCTGCACGCCTTCGCGTATCTCGAATCTTACCTCTTTGCCGTAAGAGTAGCCTTCCGCAACGTCGTTGACGGCAACGACGATTGCCTTTTCCTGATCGCCAATGGCCTGCGCAACTGACTGGCGAAGATCGCTGGTGAAGGTTGCAATGCCGCACCGCCTGGGGACGTAGCTGCCGATAAAGGCTATGGTGGGTGCTTGGCTCATTGTTCCTTTAGATCTTAGGTTTGACCTGCCGCCATCGGCCCGACGTGAACCCCGGCAGCTGTTCTATTATAGCGATTGCATGCCGATTTGGCACGCCAAAGCCAAAAACATGGGCGGTCTCAACCTCGCGTCTCCAGTCGTTTCGATCTCCAGTTACGCGGACTCAGGCCCATCACCTGCGCAAACTGCCGACTGAAGAAGTAGACATCGCTATAGCCAAGTTCGTAAGCAACCTGCGATATCGTCTTGCCTGTTTCCTGGAGCATTCCGGCCGCCGCCCTGATGCGGGCCTGCTTGATGTACAGTTGCGGCGTAATGGCGAAGCTCTTGCGAAATTGCATCGCAAGGTACGCTGCGTTCAGTTGGCAGTGTCTGGCCAGTTCAAACACAGGGTATCGACGTGAAAGGTTTTCGTGAATGAATTCGAGGCACCGGCGATGCTGGTGCGGCTGGAGGCCGTCGGACACGGCCAAAACGGCTGAGGAGTATTGCAGGATTTCACACATCAGTCTTACAAGAATGCTCCTGCGGCGGAACGACTCCAGCGGACCGACGCGCCCCCGGGCGGGATGAAGCTCCTCCAGCAATGGCCTTGCCCAAGGCGCGCTTTTGCAGAGGACACAGCCCTTTCGAATGCGCGGGCAGCGGTCGGCGCCAAAACGGAACCGCACGAACTCGACCGTCGCCCTGCCTTCCGGAAGATGCACCTCGTGTTCAGCGCCAGGCTGAACCCAAAGCAACGAGCCTGGCGAAACAGTCAACTGGCGACCCGCCACGCGCGCCTCCGTGCAACCCTGCACATTATAGTGAATAAGGTGTTCATCAATGCGGCGGGGCTTGATGAAGGTGTGCGGGCCTGGCGCCGCAGCACATCCGCACGCAGTGACCTCGAAGCGAGTGCGGGGATTGGAAAGCATCTCCACCAACCTGATCTCGTTCACCCTGCGATGAGGCATGGTTATCTCCTGAACCTGCGATATAGTACATCTTATCTCGATTCGCATCCATTGGCTGCAACGGATTTGGTGATATGCTCAGGGGATGAATTATTCAAATAGTCCATCAGACACAACCATCCTGCACGACCTGGCCTCGCGATATGCCCAAGTCAGCGCCCAGGAAGTCCAGCAGGAACGGCGCGAGTTGTGGAGGCGGCATAACAGTCTTGAGCTAACCCGCCCGCTCATCTACATGCGCGGCGGGGCCGCCTGGCGAGAGATCCCGGATGTTGTCGAGCAACGCTGCGCCGATCCGCTCTTTCGGTCGGTTGAACGCGATCTGCGGTATCGGCTTTATTGGGCAAGCCTTAATGATGACTCCATCTTTGAGCCGTGGTTGGCCGTGCGGCCGGTCTTCTCGTGCGTTGGTTGGGGTGTCGTGGGAGAGCGCCACTATTCCACTCAAGCCCCCGGTTCTTACAAGATTGACTATCCCTTGAAAGACCTCGATGCGGATCTGGACAAGCTCCGCATCCCGACGCACGCCATAGACGAAGCGGCAACGAGTGAGAAATTCGAACGGATATCCGACGCCATCGCCGACGTGCTGCCTGTCGTGGTGGATCGAGGTCCTCATTTTCGCATGTGGAACGGCGATCTATCGACGTTGTTGGGGAACCTGCGCGGCATAGAGAACTTCATGATCGACGTAACGGACAATCCCTCGGGCCTGCACCGTCTGATGGGCCGGCTCAGTCAGGCGGTGCTGGCGGTGCACGATCAGGCGCAGGACCGCGGCCACTGGAGCACGCTGGCCCACGAAAACCAGGCCATGCCCTACGCCCAGGAACTTGACGATCCATCGAGCGACGCCGGACCAATCTCTCGCGGAAGGCTCTGGGGCTACCAGGCCTCGCAGGAATTCACGCTGGTGTCGCCCGCGATGCACGAGGAATTCCTGCTTCAGTATCAGCTTCCAATCCTGAATAAGTTCGGCCTGGTTGCATACGGCTGCTGCGAGGATCTTACGCAGAAGATCACCATGCTCAGACAGATCAGGAACCTGCGGCGAATCGCGGTTTCTCCCATGGCGAATGCCCGCAAGTGCATCGAGCAGATCGGCAAGGACTACGTCATTTCCTGGCGGCCCAGCCCCGCCGAGATGGTGTGCGTCGGGTTCGATCCCCAGCGCGTGAGGCGACTGACGCGAGAAACGCTGCAACTCGCCCGCGGCCTGCACATCGACATCACGCTTAAAGACGTCGAGACCGTGCAGAACGATCCCCGCCGGCTCGCCGAATGGACGCGAATAACGCGGGAAATAATCGAGGAAACGGCCTGATTGAGATGCCGACCCGGCCCGATCACTTGAACTGGAGCTGATCGAAACGGATATCGATCAGACTGTGGTAGTTGAGCCTGCCGTGAGTAACGGCGTAAAGGTCCAGATTGGCGATCCGGCGCTCGACGGGCACGTCATAATCGCCGCCGGGCAGCGGAAATCTGCCAAAGTTGATCTGCGTCCGCGAAGACTCGTCGCCGGCTGTGAACATGCGGATATGAGGCTCTCGGGGCTGGGCGGGGTAAAGCCGCCCGCCATGATTGTGAACATCGATGACTTCTATCTGCGTGCAGTAGCTTCGCAACCGGAGCAACTCCACCAGCCGAAGAGCATCTTCCAGATCCTGCCCTCTCCATCGCTCGCCGGGTATGGGCGGGGGGGCCTGAACGCCTTGTATCTCTATGTAATGCCTGCGCTGGATAGGCGCATCTGAAGGCGCTTCCGACATGTCGGAATAGAATACTGCTCGTGGCGGCTGGCCTCGGACCGCCGGAAACGTCGCCAGGTACTTCGGCGGCGATCCAAGGGCTGGATCATCGGGAACAAGAACCCCCTGGGCGTCCACGTAGGCTCGTGTTCGCCCATCGGACAGCAGCACCGCGGCGACGGGCATTCGATATTCCGCATGAAGCTCGACTATCCCCTGAATGGGACTGGCGGTCGGATGCTTTGACACCCGCATAACGCTGCGAACCCATGGATTGGCCGCGGCCTGATCGTACGCCCGCGCAATGAGCGACGGATCGTAGAAGTCGTCGCTTTCCTGGGCGATTGTTCTTCCTATGGCAGTGGCCAGGCTTTCGGGCATCCACATCGGAACGTCCACAAGGCGAACGCGCACGCCGGTTCCGTAGGGCCTTGGCGTGTTAAGCACCTTGGATTCCAGCGCCTTCATGCCGAACACCAGCGCACCGACGCAGCCGACGGCAAGCACGCACCCCAGCGCAAACTTCAGCCTGCGCCTGCGGGCTGCCTTTTCCTCCGGCGACATGGCGGGCTTAGACTTGACGGGCTTTTTCCTGCGGCTCTTGCTCATCTTTGAATTGCCTGGCGGACGCCCTGACGCTGCATCGCAAGTTTCACTATCCTGCTGACCATCGCGGCGAAATCCAAACCTTCCTGTTTGGCGGCCATGGGCAGCAAAGAATGGCTCGTGAAGCCTGGTATGGTGTTTATCTCAAGCAACCATGGTCTTTCGTGTTCATCGAGAATGAAATCCACCCGCGACATGTCACGGCATCCGATGCACTCGTGGGCGGCTATGGACAGATCGAGCACTTCCTGTCGAACGCGGCTGCCCAACCCGTGATCAAAGGAGTATCTCGTGCCGGCGCCGTCGGCATACTTGGCGGTGTAGTCGTAGAAGTCTCTGCCGGGAATGACTTCGATAATCGGCAGCGCCTTGTTGCCGAGAATACCGACAGTCAGCTCTCGTCCCTGGACGAACCGTTCGATCATCGCCGAGCCGTACTCTGCGAGCATCGACTCGACGGCGGCGTCGCGGCGGCCGGCGTCTTTGGCTATGGTGACATCGACGCTCGATCCGCCGTCCACCGGCTTGACCACAACCGGCAGGGGCAGGGCTTGCACTTTTTCTCGCCAGGCGGACGCCGTGTCCGCGATCACCCAGTCGGGCGTCGCCAGGCCCGCAAGGCGGAATGCATCCTTCGTGTGCGACTTGTTCATTGCGATTCTGCTGGCCTTCGGGGACGATCCCACGTAGCACAGGCCGCGAGCTTCGCAAAGGTCCTGGACTTCGCCGGATTCGCCGAACCAGCCATGCAGAGCTATGAAAACCAGGTCGATCCCCGGACGATCCAGCGCTGAAACATCGTCAGGGCCGATATCGCTTCTGGTGACGCGGTGGCCAAGTTGCTCAAGTGCCCCGGCGACGGCCGAGCCGCTGGTGAGCGAGACTTCCCGCTCGCGCGAAGGTCCGCCCATAAGCACGGTGATGTCGAGCGACTCGTCCCGTGCGCATGGGCCTGGCAATGAGATCGCCCGCTTGGTTATGCCTTCCGTGGCTGGAGCATTCATTAAATCACCATATTTCAATTTCAAGTTCGAGATAGACCTCGAATCGCTTGTAAACCGTCTCACGGACAACATTGATGAGCTTAAGCACGTCGCTGGACTTGCAGCCGGTGTCGGCGATCATGAAGTTAGCGTGCTTGGACGAAACCACCGCGCCTCCGATCCGCCGGCCCTTGAGCCCCGCCTTGTCGATCAGTGCGCCCGCAGAGAGCCCTCGCGGATTCTTGAATATGCACCCTGCGCTTCTTGTGCCCAGCGGCTGGGTATTCTTCTTGTATATCCAGATCTGCTTGACCTGCTTGAGTATCCTGTGCGGGTCGTCCTCCGCCAGGCGGAACACGGCGCCCACGATGTACTTGGCGGTGATGTTTGTCGAACGGTACGCGAAGGCCAGATCGTCGCGGTGGCGGGTGAAAACCCTGCCGTCATCGTCCATGACGTCGACTGTTTCGACGGCGTTTCCGATATCGCCGAACACCCCGCCGGCGTTCATGCGCACGCACCCGCCCACGCTTCCGGGTATGCCGGTGAGCGATTCAAGACCCGCAAGCCCGTCGCGAACGCATCGCAACACCAGCTTGCCCATATCCGCGCCGGCGCCGGCCTTCAGGCCAATGTCGCTGCGCGTGACGCTCTGAAAATCGCCCTGGCACAGGCGAACGACCGCCCCGCGAACACCGGCGTCGTCTATCAGCAGGTTTGCGCCGCCGCCCATGACATGCACGGGCACTTCGTTTTCCCTGCACCGCCGGGCCACCTCGGCAAGCTCCTCAATAGTGGTCGGCTGAACGAAATACGGCGCCTTGCCGCCAAGACCCATCCAGGTGTAGCGATCCAGCGGAACGTCGTTTTCAACAATCTTTCCCAAGCCAGCGAATAATTTCATCGGCTATTTCCCAAACGTTTCCGGCGCCCATCGTCACCAGCAAGTCACCGGTTTTCAGCCGGCTCTGAAGGTGCGCCTTGATGTTGTCGAACGAGCCCAGATATACAGCGTCGCCGCCTTGCATGCGAACCTGGGCTGCGAGATCCTCCGAACTGATATAGTCCTTTTCCATCTCGCTGTCGCGTACGAAATATATATCGGGCAGGATGGCCTCGTCGCATCTGGATAAAGATGTGGCAAAGTCCTTGAGCAGAAACCGCGTTCTGCTGTGCTGGTGCGGCTGAAAAACGCAGATCAACCGCTTTGGCTGATAGAATTCCCGCAGCGCCTTGAGGGACGCCTCTATTTCGGCGGGGTGATGGGCGTAATCGTCAACCACCGTAATCCCGTCCGTGGTGGCTTTGTGCATCATCCGCCTTTCGACGCCGTTGAACGTTTTGACGCCTTGGGCGATGGCGTCGGCGTCAACTCCCGCGTGATGCAACAAGGCGGCCGCCGCGAGGGCATTGTACGCGTTGTGCAGGCCGGCCAACTGAATGCTCAACCGGGCGAAAAACTTGCCGTCCCTCAGCACGTCCATCGAACGCCTGCCCCTGCTGACGGACAGGTTGGTTCCGCGCCAGTGGCAGTGAGCCGCCAGGCCGAAGGTCTCGACTCGCGCCTTGCACGAAAGCGAAGCCTTTATCGCATCCGGATCTTCGCCGTTTATCACGAGCACTCCGTCGGGCGAAACGTTCGAAGCGAAACAAGCGAACGCATTGACGATGTCGTCCAGATCGCGATAGCAGTCGAGATGATCTTCATCGATGTTGAGTATCGTCGCCAGGTGCGGTTGGTAGTTCAGGAAACTGCGGTCGAACTCGCATGCCTCCACGACGAACAGGTTGCCTTTGCCGGCTGCGCTGGGCGTGCCCAACTGAGGAATGCCCGCGCCGACTATGTAGCTCGGATCCTTGCTCGCCTGCTTGAGGGTCCAACTGACCATGCCCGTCGTGGTGCTCTTGCCGTGCGTGCCGCTTATGGCGACGCCGTAGGCGCTTTTCATCAGCCTGCCAAGCATCTGGGCGTATTTCAGGACTTCGTACTGCCCCTGCATCGCGCCGAGGAGTTCGGGATTGTTGCTCTTAATTGCTGAAGAGTGAACAACCAGCGCCCCGGCCGGCGGCAGGTTGGCTGCGGATTGCGGATAGCCAATCTTTGCGCCAAGGCTTTCCAGCCGCATGGACTGCGGCGAGGCCGCCATGTCAGAGCCGCTGATAATCGCCCCGCAGTCGAGAAGCACTCCCGCAAGGGCGCACATGCCCGAACCGCCGATGCCGATAAGATGCACGCGCTTACCGGCGAATTCGGATAGGCCCTTGAGAGGAACGTCCATGATGCCGCCAGACTCCATAACGTATTGCATGTTATATCGCTGTTTCCTTCGTGTCAAACGCCCCGACTACGCCATCCATTCGGCGACCGCTCGGGCGGCGAAAGGCTTGGCGCAGGCAATGGCGGACTTTCTCATTTGTGCAAGCCGGTCCGGGTTGTCAAGCAGGCCGGGCAGAACCTTTGCAAGCTCCTTTGCCGCGCCACACGCGGCGTCTTCAACGACGATCGCCCCGCCGCTGCGCTCCAGCGCCTGTGCGTTGAGGTACTGCTGGCGGTCGGCGTGATGCGGATATGGCAGGATTATGCTCGGAACTCCCATTGCCGAAAGCTCGGCAATGCTCGACGCGCCGCCCCTGCCGACGGCGAGATCCGCGCAGGCGTAAGCCTGATCCATGCGGGCGCAGTATTCCATCTGCACCACGTGAATCGCCCTGCCGCGCCACACATCGTCATGAAGGGCCTTCTGCGGACCCGAAATATGAAGCACCTGCCAGTCGCCGCCTCGGGCGCCAAGCAGTTCGACCAAATCAGCCAGCGCCGTGTTAATCGATTCGGCGCCAAGACTGCCGCCGTTCACCAGCAGCGTTCGACGATCATTCCGAAGGCCAAGATCCCTCAGGGCACAGTCGCGGTCGCCCGCCAGCAGAGATGATCGAATAGGGCAACCAACCGCCTTGACCCTTCCCCGAATGCGGGGGGCGAAGCATTCAGCAGTGCTTTCGAACTGCGTGAATATGACGTCCGTCCGCCGGGACAGAAATCTGTTGGCCTTTCCCGGCACGGCATCGGGATTAAGCAGACCTGTTGGAATGCCTCTGCGTGCAGCCTGCTTGACGACGGCAGCGGCCGCAAACCCGCCCAGCCCAAGCACCGACTTTGGCTTGAGATCAAGAATCAACCGCCGCGCTAGCCGTTGCGAGTGCACATACGCCGCCAGAAAGCCCCGCCAGCCCCGCAACGAGCGAGGCAGGGGCAGAATCGGCTGGGGCACAACCGCGTATGGAAGCCCCCCAAGAATTCGCTGGTCTATCGATCTTGCTGAACAGGCGAAGACCATGTTCGCATCCGGGCGCAGCTTCAGCAATTCTTCGGCGACGGCCAGGCCCGGATACAGGTGGCCACCTGTCCCGCCGCCGGCAAAGATGTATGTATCGGCCATGCTAGTTCATCTCAATTAAGGATCGACGCCCATCCGAAGGCGACCTGCTGACGGATACGATTATCGCCGTCGCCGCCGCCATGATTATCAGCGATGTGCCGCCCGCCGACATGAACGGGAAACCAATTCCCTTCGTCGGCAAAACCACCAGGTTCACGCCGATGTGCAGAAGCATCTGAAGCACGATCATGAACGCCAGCGACCCCGACACCACCTTGCCGAACGCCGTCGGCGCTTTGAGCGCCAGTCGCCATGCGAGAATCGTCCACACTACCACCATGCCCATCAGCAACAGGTGGCCGCGAAAGCCCCATTCCTCGCAGAAGGCGGACACCAGAAAGTCCGTCGTGTCTTCGGGCAAAAAGCCCTGCTTGACTATGCCTTTGCCCAGCCCCTGCCCATACCATCCCCCCCTGCCGATAGCGGTCAGCGACATGCGGGCCTGATACGCAGCCTGGTTGTTCTGGCTCCACGGGTCGAACATCGCCTCGATTCTGCTCCAGCGGTAGGGGTTGAGGAACACAAAGCAGTAGAAGCCCAACCCGGCGGTCGCCACAAGCCCGCCAAGATAAGGCCAGGGCACTCCCGCCAGGAAGAGCGTCATGCCCGCGGCAGCGGCGATAAGCATCGACGTGCCGAAGTCCTGCGAGATAATCAACGCCATGCACGCCGCGATAAGCAACATCGCCGGCATGAACGTCTTCAGAAAAGACCTGGTGTTGACCTGCGGCCTTGTCAGCCAGGCCGCCAGGAAGATCACCAGCGCCAGCTTTATGAGCTCCGAGGGCTGAAAGCTAACCTGGTACTTCGCCGGTCCCAGGCGTATCCACCTGTAGAATCCGCCGACGGAATGCCCGACTCCGGGCACAAAAACCAGAAGCCCCAGACCCAGCGCAAGCGCCAGCAACACCGCCGCCTTGACGGGCCGTTTGCCCGAACAGAAAAACCAGTGAAAATCAAGACGCCAGACCGTCATCAGCACGGCAGCGGCGGCAATGGCGAAGAACGTGTGCCGAACGTCCACGCGCGCGTACCACTCGCCGCCCTGCGCGACGGACGCAGCGGCGCTGTGGACCATCACGACGCCCAGGCCCAGAAGTCCCAGCGTGGCAATCAGCAGTCCCTGACCGGCGCGTTGCGAAGCGCCGCTGTCAAGGCCGTCATCGTTAACTGGATTCATAGGTCCACCTTTGCCGCACAGGCGTCAGCCGCCGAGGCGAAGTTTCAAACTGGCAAGAGCCAACGCCGCAAACACGATTCCCAGCAGCCAGAAGCGCGTCACCACCTTCGTCTCGGCCCAGCCGCCCAGGTGAAAATGGTGGTGCAGCGGCGCGCAGCGAAATATCTTTCTGCCCTTCATGCCCTTGGCGGGACGAGTCATCTTGAAGTACCCGACCTGAAGCATCACACTGCCGGCTTCCATTATGAAAACGCCGCCCGCGATCAGAAGCAGAAGCTCCTGCCTTGTCACCACCGCCGTGTAACCTATCAAACCGCCCAGCGGAAGCGAGCCGGTATCGCCCATGAACACCTGCGCGGGGTGCGCGTTGTACCACAGAAAGCCAAGGCAGGCCCCTATCATCGACGTGCACACAATCGTCATTTCAACGCTGCCGTACACCAGTGGCAGGTTGAATAACTGGCTGTAACTGACGACCCCCACAAGCTCGGCCAGCACCAGCAGAACGAAGGTCACAATGATCACGCATCCGCCGGCGAGGCCGTCCATCCCGTCGGTAAGATTGACCGCGTTCGAGAAGCCCACCATGGTCAACACCGTGATTACCGTGTACGCCAGTTGCGAGAGCACGATGTATCCCGCCCAAAACGGAATGTAAAGATTATGAGCGGGATTCGTGCCGTCTATGTCGCTTTGGCTGCCGTAGCGGTAAGTGTAAAGACCAAGCAGAACCGCAAGGCCAAGCTGGAAGAGCATCTTCTCCCAGCTTTTGAGCCCGTCGCGCGAGGACTTGCCGGCAGCCTTGTTGAGCTTGAGCCAGTCGTCAATGCCGCCCAAAGCGCCAAGCCACACCAGCGCCAGCAGTGACATACGGACGTACATGTTTCCGTTGGGGCCGAACACGTCGCCAAAAACCAGTATGCTCGCCATGATGGCGATAACTATAAGCGCGCCGCCCATCGTGGGCGTGTTCGACTTGTGCCTGGTGAGATCGTTGAGGTCTGCGTGGTCGAATTCCGGCCGATCGCCGATCTTGCGGCGAAGAAGATACCTGATCATCCTTGGACCGAGCGCTATGACCAGCAGAAAACTGAGCAAGGCTGCACCCGCCATCCGCAGAAGCAGGTGCTTGCCTTCAACATCAAACAGATCCAGCAGAAAGAGTATCATTTCCGAGGGCCTCCGCACGGCTCGAATTTTCGGCGGATCGCCTCGATAAGCCTTTCCATGCCCATAGATCTTGAACCCTTGATCAGAACCAGATCGCCGTCGCGCAGCAGATCTGTGATTGCCTCGCCGGCCTTTTCCACCGATTCGAACGCGTGCGCATCCGCACCCAGTTGCTTCGCCTCTTCAACGGCAAGGCGCGACATCGCCCCAACGCCCAGCAGCAGATCAATGCCTGCCTCGACTATGCGATGAGCAGTCTGGCGGTGGAGCAACTCCTTCTGGGGGCCAAGTTCCAGCATATCGCCGATGATCATCACTCGCCGTGCGGCGTCTTTCTCTGCCAGAACCGCCGCTGCCGCCGCCATGCTGGCGGGGTTGGCGTTGTACGTGTCGTCTATGACGGTGATGCTTCCGATCGGCGTGAGCGCCAGCCGCATCTCGGCGCCGGTGAAATCGGCAAGGGCAGCGCCTGCCTCTTCCATCTGCATTCCCAGCCGCATCGCCGCCGCCATTGCGGCAAGAGCGTTCGTCGCGTTGTGCTTGCCGGGCAGGGGCAGTGTGACGTTAACCTTGCCGTTGACCACAAAGCGGCAGCCAACGCCATCGGGCTGATAATTGCCAAGGCGCAGGTTGCTGTCCGCGTTTAAGCCGAATCTGATGATGTTGCACGAACGGCATCGCAGAACCTTTTCCAGTTCGACGCAGCCGGAGGGCACAACGGCGGCCCCGCCGTCCTGAAGATAGTCCAGCAGCGACGCCTTCTCTGCGGCGACGCCCTGAAGGTCGATCAGCTTCTCCAGATGCGACGGGCCTATGGTGGTTATGACCGCCAGTTCGGGGCGGCATATCTTGCCAAGCGCCGCGATTTCGTTAGGAGCGTTAGTGCCGGCCTCGCACACAACGTAATCGTCCTGCCCCCCAACTTCCAGCAGCGTCAAGGGCAGGCCGATGTTGTTATTGAAACTCTTGGGGCTGCACGAGCCTTTGAGCCGGCGGCTCAATATGTGGTGGATCATCCGCTTGACGGTCGTCTTGCCGTTGGAGCCGGTTACCGCAATGACCGTCGCGGCAATCTGGTTGCGGTAGAACGACGCCAGCGCCCCGAGTCCCTCGGTGGTGTCCGCCACTGCCAGCACGCCCAGCGAAAATCCGGCGAGAATTTGGGGATCAATCGCGGCCGCATGATCGACGATCGCAGCGCAGCACCCCGCGCGGGCTGCCTGCTGCAAGTAATCGTGCCCGTCGTATCGCTGCCCGCGAAGCGCGATGAACAACTGGCCGGCCTTGGCCTTGCGAGTGTCCGTCGTCACGCCGGCGATGGACCCGGCCTGGCGGCATCCCAGCCAACGCCCGCCTATCGCCTTGGCGATTTCATCCATGGAAAGATGCTTCATACGCCCTCCCTGGCGGCAACGGCCTGGGCGGCAACCTCGCGATCATCGAAATGCTCTCTGGCGGCGCCGATGATCTGGTATGTCTCGTGGCCTTTGCCCGCGATCAAAACAATGTCGCCTTCGCGAGCCTCGTTAACGGCAAGGGCGATGGCGCTGCGACGGTCGATCTCCACTATCGCTTTTCTCCGTCCCTGGGGCGTGAAACCGCCGACGACCTCGTCGATTATCGACTGCGGCGATTCGGTGCGGGGATTGTCGGATGTGACCACGAGCACGTCGGCCAGCTCTTCGGCAACGCGAGCCATCCTTGGCCGCTTGGTCCTGTCTCTGTCGCCGCCGCAGCCGAAGACCACGATAATCCTGCCCTTGGCGCACAACTCACGCGTCAGCGACAGCACGTTGCGAAGCGAATCGTCCGTGTGGGCGTAATCGACAAGAACCCTGAATCCCGCATGGGTCTCGACCGATTCAAGCCTGCCTGGAACCTTGATGTCCTGCTCGAGGGCTTCGGCGACAGCCTCGAACCCAAGCCCCAGTGCAACGGCGGCCCCTGCGGCCGCGAGGCAGTTGTACGCATTGTGCGTGCCCAGCAGCGAAGTGCGAATCACGCGCCGCTCCCCCTGCATGCACAACGCCATACGCATACCGGATGAATCGATGCGTTCTATCTGGGCTCGCAAGTCGCACTGGCCGCGAATGCCGTACGTGATGACTCTGCCGCAGACTGCACGCACAAGCGAAGCGGCCCGGTCGTCATCAACGTTGATAACTCCCACAGACGACGGCGAAAGCCCCTCGAAGAGCTTGCGCTTGGCTGCGAAATAGGCGTCGGCGTTCTTGTGGTAGTCCATGTGGTCGCCGCTGAGGTTGGTGAACACGCCGACGTTGAACTCCATGCCCGCGACTCGATGCTGGTCCAGCGCGTGCGACGAGACTTCCATCACCAGATGAGTGCACCCGGCGTTGAGCGATTCTGCGCACAACGACGCCAGTTGAACGCCGTCGGGCGTGGTGTTCGGCGCGGGGATCGATCTGCCGCCAGTGTTGTACTCGATCGTGCCAAGAACCGCCGCCTTGCGCCCCACGTGCGTGAGAATAGATCGCAGAATGTACGCGGTTGTGCTTTTGCCCTTGGTTCCGGTTATGCCGATTGTGGTCAGCCGTCTTGAAGGCCAACCGTGGAACGCCTGCGCGATGGGCCCCGCCCATGCGCGAGTGTCGTCAAGCACCGCGCACGCAACATCGGGGTCTGTAAGCGAATCGTCCTGACAGATAATCGCCGAAGCCCCGGCCGCCACCGCCTGGCGAATGAAGGCGTGGCCGTCGGTTGTTTCACCCTTCGCGGCGATCATGCACGAGCCTTTGCGGCACTGCCTGCTGTCGAGCGCGACGCCTTCGACGGCTGCTTCGCCACGACGCGATTTGACCGGCGCCCCGGAAGCCTCCAGAAGTTCAGAGAATAACATGCTGTTCCTGCTTCACCGTCGCCGCTCCTGGCCCTCGGGCCGGTCCGGCGGAACGTTGTAATAAACCATCGCCTGCTCCAGCACGTCCTTTACATACGGCGCTGCGACAGTGCTGCCATAGTAACCTGCGCGCTTGGGCTTAAACACCGAAATGAGGCACACGACGCGAGGTTCCCCTACCGGCGAGCCGCCGATGAAGCTGCCCGTGTACGCGCCGGGTTCGTAACCCCTTGGGCCGGGAACCTGCGCGGTGCCGGTCTTGCCGAAGCTCGTCCAGCGATTCATCCTGGCCATCTTGCCCGTGCCTCTTTCAACCACATCCGCCAGCACGCTGCGAGTCTGGGCGGAAACGCCCTCGCTGATGACCCGCCGCACAACCGTCCGCTCGCTCTGCCAGACAACGCGCTGCTGCGAATCCAACACGCGGTTCACCACGCGAGGTTGCAGCAATTCCCCGCCATTCACCAGCGCGGAGAACGCCATTACGAGCTGAAGTGATGTGGTTGAAACTTCCTGGCCGAAAGGAACTCGCGGCGTGCTGTAGGTGTTCCACTTGTGCAGATCCCGCACAATGCCGGCGTCCTCGCCGGGCAGATCGATGCCGGATTTTCTGCCCAGGCCGAAACTTGTTGCAATTTCATACAGGCGTTCATTGCCCGTCATCTGCCCGATCTTGGCCATGCATATGTTGCTTGAGAAGACGATGCCGTCTCTCACCGTCAGCCATCCGTGGGCTTCGCCGTGATCGCTGACTCGCCCCGCGCGAGGCATGACGTATGTTCCGTTCTCACAGAAGATCTTGGTTTCGTAGGTTACGATGCCGGCTTCTACGGCGGCGGCTGCGAATATCGGCTTGGCGACGCTTCCGGGCTCGTACGGCACGGTGATCGCGCGGTTTGTTCGGTTGGCAGGGGTGGCGGAGCTGTAATCCGCGGGGTTGAAACTCGGCGCCGAAGCCATGGCGACTATTGCGCCGGTTTTTGGATCAACGACTATCCCATTCGCCCACTGGGCCTGGTGTTTTTCAACAGCCGCCGCCAGAGCCTTCTCAAGCGCCTCCTGAACCGGAGCGTCAATGTACAGCACGATGTTCGAGCCATCCTCGGGCAGCACTCGCCTGTCGTCAAGCGGTTCGACAGGCCGGCGAATGGCGTCGGTCAGGCTTAGCATCATGCCGTCTTTGGCCGCCAGCAGATCCTTGTACGTCAGCTCGATTCCCGCGCCGGTGTTGGCCACACCCGGCGCCGGTGGAAAACCCACCACGGTCGCGCAAAGCTCATTTGCTGGATACTCTCGTCGCCACTCATGAACCACGCCCACGCATTGCAGATTCAGCGCTTTGACCGCCTTGGCCTGCTCGCCGGATATCTGTTTGGCCAGGACGACGAATCTGCTGTTGGGCCGCCTCGTTATCGCCCCTCGCAGTTCGTGAGCCTCTTTGCCCAATATGCCGCCAAGCTTTCGGCAGATCTCATCCAGTTGATCGGCCGGCGCAAGAGATGGATCAACGAAGCATAGCGGCGCCTGCCGACTGATGGCGATGGGCGTGCAGCTTCTGCCGCTGGCGATAAATATGCCACCGGGCCTGCCGGGATCGATGATGGTCATTTGCTGCTGACGCCGAGCCAATTCGCCAAGCATCTGTCCGTCTTTGCGAACGAGCAGGTAATGACGAACCGCCAGGCCTCCAATGCAGAGAATAAGCAGGATGAACACCAGGCTGTGCTTCCAGGCTTTGATACCTTGCTTGTGCATGACTGCTACCTGCCCACGTGCCGGTTGGAAGAACCCGCATCGCGCCCCGAAGGCGCCATGTCCACCAGCGGCAAGAGCATCTGTTCCCTGCGCATGCGAATCTCAGCGGGGGTCATTCGCTTGCCCAACTCGGTCTGCTGGTCGATAAGCTCGCGGCGCATGTGTATCTGCCGTGTCTGCATTCGAAGAACTTCATTTCTGACGTGACCGCGCGAGCGGCGTATCTGCACCAGGCCGACGGCAATGGAAGTCAGGCAGACTATCACCAATGCCAGTCGCATGAATCGCTCCTTCGACGCACAACTTCATCCATTCACGGCACGGGCATTATACACTATGGTCAAGCTTAAACTTCCGGGCTTTGCCCGCGGGGGGAATCCGCCTAGCTGGGAATTTCGAGCTCCATCCCGACCGTGAGCCTGTCGGGGCTGGAAAGCTTTGATCTGTTGGCGTTGTATATCTTCATGATGTTCGCGTGGCTGTTGCTCCGGTAGAACTCCCTGGCGATCTTTGCAAGGTTGTCGCCACGGCGAACCACATGCGTTTTGTGCTGTCGCAGCGCATCAGACGCCGCTGCCGGGCCTGAACTGAACCGCTGACGCAATGCTTCCATGTCCAGCACGGCAACGTTACGCGCCTCGGGCGCGGAACCCGCGGCGACGGCAGCCGCCGGGGCGGGGGGTATCACCAGCTCCTGACCGACTCGAAGCGATTTCTCGTCACGAATGACGTTCCTGTTGGCGTCGAGGATGCGCTTGTATTCCATCTCGTTGCCGCTGCCGTAATGCAGCCGGGCAATCTTGATAAGCGTATCTCCGGTCGTGACCGTGTGAACAACCGCCGGAACAGATGGCCGCGATGCCTGCGGCGCCGGCGCGGGCTCGTCGGCAATGGCGACGATAAGCTGCTCGTTAAGCATTGGTATCGACCGCTCGCCGGGCGCAAGCGGAACGACTTCAACAACCGAGTTCTCATCGGCGGCCGCCAGACGCGTCGCCGCCTCAAGACGCTGCTCATGCTGCGTCACATAGGGATTGTCTTCAATGGACGCGCGTTCGAGAATCGGGGCGTAGGGCCTTGCTGTAAGCTTTTCGCCCGCCTTGATCGGCGAAGGCGCGGAATCCTGCCCTGTCAGTTCCGCCAGAACAAGCCCGAACATGACTATGAACAGAAGCCCGATAAGCATGGCCACCCGCGTTTCTCTCGTCATCTCATATTCTCCAGTCTCATCAGCAACCAGGACTAAGCAACCCGTTCAATGCCTCGCAGCTTCGCGGATCGGCTGCGGGCGTTAGCGGCGATCTCGGCCTCGCCGGGAACGATTACCTTCTTGTTGAGCAGCTTTGCGGCGCCCGTCGAGGCCCATGCCGCGAAGCTTTGTTTCACGCGACGATCTTCCAACGAATGAAAACTTATAATCGCAGCCCGCCCGCCAACCGCCAGAACCGAGGGCAATTTCGCCAACATGCGTTCGAGGCTGCCCATTTCGTCGTTAACTGCAATGCGAAGAGCCTGAAAAGTGCGAGTCGCCGGATGGATCCGTCCCGCGCGACGCAACAGCGGGGGATAGGCCAGGACCACCAGTTCCGCCAGTACCCGCGTATCTTCGATGGGCTTTGCACGGCGAGCCTCGACGATTCGCCGCGCGATTCGCCGGCTAAACTTCTCTTCGCCGTAGGCGAAAATCAGATTCGCCAGTTCGTTCTCTTCCAATTCGTTAACAATGTCGGCTGCCGTTCGCTCAAGCCGACGGTCAAGTCTCATGTCCAGCGGCCCGGAGGCCCCAAACGTCAGGCCCCTGAGCGGATCGTCCAGTTGAGTGGACGCTACACCCAGATCTGCCAGCACGGCGTCGACTTGCTTCAGGCCAGCTTCGGCCAAAACGTCGTCCACCTGGTCGAAATTCGCCTGAAACAGGCGAACCCTTGGGGCGCACTTCTGAAGGCGGGCCTTCGCGAGGCGCAGGTTGTCCTCGTCTACGTCAAGACCCACCACGCTTGCGTCCGGGGGTGACATCGAAAGAAAGGCTTCCGCGTGTCCGCCCAGGCCGACCGTGCAATCCAAAAGCACCTTGCGACTGGCCGGTGAGATGAGTTCCATCACCTCAGCGACCATCACCGGCACATGAGCCGAGGCGCCTTCCATGGCGCCGGGCCTTATGCCATTTCCGCGTGCCTGCCGAGTGCTTCGGCGGCGAACGGAGAAAAATCGACCCGGGCAAAGTCATCTCCCAGCGCCTGAACCGCAGCCAGGCGTCGAGACAAGTTCAGCAGGCGCTGCCGTGACCCATCCGAAACGGCCGATGGCTTGGCCAACTGGCTTCGCAGTTCCGCAAGTCCGCCCGGCGGACATCCTTGTCCTCTGGCGGGCTTGTGCCGGGTCTGCTGAGAGATGAGCATTTGCCAAATCCTTTACTCGGGTTCGATTAATCCGTCATCCATGACCGCCGGCGCGGGCCACAAGCCCAACCGACGCCACCATCCGTGCTACCTGTCGCCCTCGTCCAGGCCCGACATCCTGTCAGATGCCTGAGTGAGGATTTCGTCGTAATTCTCTATGCCCTTTGCAACGTGCTGGTCCCATTCCTGGCGGGGCCAGATCTCAAGGTGGTCGTCGTTGCCAACCACTGTGACCTGCTCGGAAATGTTCGATCGACTCATCGACTTCTCCGGCAGCACGATTCTTCCCTGAGCGTCGGCGCGAACGATCCTTGCTGTGCCAAAGAACAGCGTCAGGTCCGCGCCGTGCTTGCTGGGCAGAACCGACCTCTTGAGATTCTTCAGAAGCACCCGGTGATACCTGTCGGGATACAACCACAGGTGCCGGCGGGTTCCCAAGGTCAGAACGAAATTCTGGCCGTCCTCGTCAGGATTGATCTGCTCTCGAAACTCCGAGCTGATCGCCAAGCGATGCTTGCCGTCAACGGTCGTTTCGAATTCTCCGACAAAGTAGGCCATTCAAGGTTCGCCTTGCCACTATCAGGAACTTTTAGGGATTCTATGGTACTTTCAGGGAAACTCAAAGTAAAAAAACATTAAATGCACAGCTTTTCCGCATTGATTCATCGACATCAGCCTGTAGCGCCTCCGGCGGCAATCAGCACAACATGTAGCGCCTCGGGGCTTTTGCGGAAGTTCCCTGACCTTTTGTAAACAAGCAACGCCGGCCGCCTAGTGCGGCGTATCAATGGTTATCGGCAAGCGCCGGGGCGAACTTTAAAGAATCTTGATGCCGCGGAATTGCTACATCTTCGCCAGCTTTATCGCGTACTGTTTGAAGTCTTTCTCGAAGGCTTCGAGGTCGTCGCTGATGTAGTATTTAAACAGTGGGATGCTGACGGTCTTGTTGTAAATCCTGCCCATTTTTCTGAGGTTCGCCATCGACGCGGGGTTTGCCTTGAGCGCTTTGTGCAGATTGCCCTGGGCTGCGTCGGCCAGCAGGCTCTCGAAACCCGCTCGATATCGCGGATCGTTCTTGAGGAAGTGCGCCAGCGCCCACAGTTGGCCATAGTACGCGGTGCGGCGTTCCGTGTAAGGGCCGTCGGGCCCGCCGGAATCCATCGGCAGAAGATCTTTCATCGGCAGCCACAGCCGCCGGGCGATTGCCGATTGAAGATCGGCGAACCTGGCCGCGTTCATGTCCGGCGTGAACACGACGCTGTGCTCACCGATCTGGTATCCCTCAGCCAGCGTGCAGAGCCCTTCTTCCATCCAGATTGGCAATTGGTCCTTGAGATAATGATGCAGGAACTGGTGCATTCCCTCGTGGGCCGCGACAAGAAGCGTGCTCATGCCTCGCATGGTCCAGTAGACGCAAACGTCGTTGTAGCAGTACCCGCCGTTCTGGATTGCCATGAACGGCGCTGCCGCCTGCTCTCCGACGATAGACTTCGTCAGCGAGAGCCATTGATCTCTGCTTGCCAGCAGGTACACGGGCATGCTCTTGGAGAGCTGTTTTTCGGGCAGTGCCGTCAGTTCAAGGTAGTTGCGGCGGGCCGCTTCGAGAAATGCCGGAACCACCTGCTGCGCCAGATCGTCGCTAGAGGTGGTGAAGATGCTGTAGTGGGCGGTCTTGATTCTTGTGCCGCCGCCGTATGGAGTCTGCCACGGTTCGCTTTGGGCAGGAATGACAAGCGGTTCGCCCGCCGGTTCAACCTTTTGCGGCTCGCAGCCGGTGACAAAGGCGACGAAGAAGAACATAGACGCCAACATGCACGCGCGTTTCATCGGAACCTCGCAGGCCGGGCAAGCCCATCATCCGCGATCCAAGCCAAGTGCATTTGAACAGTAACAGGCGTTGCGATCCTTACGGCCAGACCGCGGGCAAGCCGAAGCGCCAACAACTGCGGCGCAAGCCGTCAGCCGTTGTTTCTCCTGCTCACCTGTTCTCCTGCTCTCCTGCTCTAGCCCTGTGCGGCCGCACAGGGCTTAGCCACGCCCCGGGGAGGACTCGAACCTCCAACCCACAGCTTAGAAGGCTGTTGCTCTATCCAATTGAGCTACCGGAGCACGTCGAACATCCTACGCGGATAGAGCGTTTAGGTCAATCGCAGTTCGCCCGCGGTCGAGGACGGATTCATGAAGAAGAAACTTCAAGCAGCACTGCCTGTCCAGGTCTGAAGAAGCGGATGATGCAGCCGTCCTTAACATTGACGTCGGCGGCGTTCAGCACATCTCGCACGGTTGCCCCAACCGGTGGCTGAATTCGAATCTCTCCGCCTTTGCCACTGCGATTGACTCCGCCCAAGATCAGGACGCGCCGGCCGCTGGTCTTGACCAGCATTTCGGCGTCCCCAGAGGTAGTTATACTATGCGTCCACTGCGGATTGGGATCTTCCGACAGCAGATCCTGGGCCACTTGAGAGAAGCGATTGACGGTCCGGTAGAGGCGCTGCTTGATCAGATGCCCTTCGGGATTTGAATACTGAATCGCCCGCAGGTTCCAGTAGAAGACGCCCCTGGCGCCGTAGATGACGGGCACGATGTACTCGTACTGGAACGCCTCCAGCGACGGGCTAGTCCGGCCGTGGTGGTCGCCCTGGCCGAAGACGTGGATCATGGGCTTATCCTGTCCCAGGCGCACCTTGATCAGCTTGGAGGTCCCCCGGCTGGTGACGCCCCACATGACGCCGTCCATGCAATCCTTGATTTTCGCGTCCGGTCGCTCGTAACTGTAAATTCGCCTGTCGGGATCGGACTTCTTCACCTGCTCGTACATCCTTCTGATGACAGCCGGCGGAACTCGTTTCTGGCAATGCGTCTCATCGGTGTAGTAGAAAAGTATCGCCGGAGAATCTTTGTATGAATCTATCCACTTCGCCAGATCAGGCAGGAATTTCGGATCCGCCTGGAAACGCGGCGGCAGGCCCATCATTACCCACATGCCATGCTTCCGTGCATCCGACAACAACTTGAAGTTTTCCTCGCGGACCTTCCATGAATCAGTTCCGCAGGTGTGAACAGTGTTGAAGCCGGCCTTGTGCAACTCACCTACGGAGAAGTTCCACCCAAGCCCTGCATACATGCCCACCGGGAAGAACGCTGTGCCGTCCTTGTGACGGAATACCTCGTGCCTGCTGAAGTCAATGTTATCAGGAATCTCCGCCTGCGAGATGCGCACGATATCATGGCGGGAATATGCAACCAGCAGCCGACCTTCCTTCTGGTCCCGGTCATAAAGCATCACATTTAGCTCTGATTCTCCAGGCGGCAAGATTTTTATAGGAATGCGTATTCGGCCATTCTCCATGTCGCAGGGATACCGCCTGCCGTCGCTCGTGTAGATCCGGGCTTCCATCGTGAAGCGTTCTTCCCACCCATCCGGCAGGCCAATGCCAACAAAGCTCGCAAACTCCGCATCGCTGTCCGGCATGATCATCGCATCATCGGCCGTTAGCGACTTGACCTGGAGAGACGGCTGATATGCAAGAATATCGCTTTCAGCAAGATTCGTCTCGCGCAAGGAAACGTCTCGATACCAGATAGGCGCTGTCGAACGATTCTGCAAGAGCACCACCACCTGCCCCTTGTCATGAACATCTTGCGGTATCAGAAACAGCAACCGACGACGCACCCAATCCTTGGAGGGCGGATTGTAGTTGATTCGATACTGCGGACCGGTTCCAACGCTTGCAACATCCGCGTGCAGATCGATTCTGTCCTCAGACCTGTAGCTGTACATCATCTCGTAGACCAGCCCAGGCTTGACCGTCAGCGTTTGCTTGATCCTCGCCTGGTTCATGCGCTCCTTGCTGAGGAATACAGGTGCTTTCATTGTCATTGTTATAGTATGTGATTCTGATGCTGTTGTCGGCGGAGAACCTCTGGATTTGCACTGGCCCCGTCTGCCAACGCGTTGAACTCGGGGTATCGTGGCTCATGAACAAGCCTGCGCTTGAGAATGCAGCGGCATCACCCATTGCAATCGCCACATCAACTGAAATTCGAAACGGCGTGGCGACGGCTGAGCCATCGCTTGTTAACGAGTGATAGTTGGTTGCGTAAGCAGTATTCATGTCCCGGTACGCTGCCCACGAGTCGTCGGTCCCGTACCACCCTTCAGACTTCCAGTTCGAGCCGCCCTGCCATCCGTCCACTCCATTAAGGAAGACGCCGCTGCCATAGCCCGGGGTGAATGTCGTGTTGTAGAAGTCGGCTTTTGCCTCATTGGCAACGCATAACGCGGCTGCGACAAACACAACATACGCTGCAGCCTTGAAATACCGAGTGCACATAGCTATCTCCTTTGTCTTAGAACAGCGAGGTTGAGTAAATGTTTCTTTGTTCCTCATGCACGTCCCTTTCTTCTGTGAAATGCCAATCCATGCATTAACCTCTGCTTGAACTGCTTCGTGCAACAAGAGTTGATTCGTAGTAAATCTTGTGAATTGGGCCCTCCGGGTCGTCCAGGCGGTTTTTGAGCAGGCTCACCAGGCCCTTGCAGACGCGATAGACGGGCTGAGCCCAGGTCGTCACGTCGTACAACGAGCAGACCGGCTCATCCTCGGCGCCGATCGTCGCCAGGCCCATGTCGCGCCCAATTGTCAGCCCCGCATCCTGCACAGCCTTGATCACGCCCGTCAACTTGTCGGGAGACTGCACGATGAACGCGTCGAAATCGTCACGACCCGACGCCAGCGCCTTTCGCGCAGCCTCGTACGCCTCCACCATGCCGGCGCCGCACGGAACCGCCCTGCCGGTCTCTACTGGCATTCCCACCGCCTGGTGACCCTGCATGTATCCCCGTGCGTGGCCGCGGTCAAACCTTCCCGCAGCCACGTCGGTTGCGCCAAAACCGCCAAGAAGACCGATCCGCCGATAACCCTGAGCATGCAGATGCTCGATAAGAACGCGGACGCCCTTGTCAACATCCACGCCAATGCAGTCGAAGGGCACATCCTCGATATCCTCCTCGACAACGCGGAAGATCAGCCGCTGCCCTCTTCGCCGGTGCTCCTGGTAAACATCCTTATTCGCGGCCAGGTAGTGCAGGTTGATCACCGCGTCGAGCATGCGGGCGGGCAACGATTCCAACAACTCGGCTTCTCGTTCAGTCTGCCAATGAGAAGCAAAGGGCGTTACGTGCAGGCCAAGCTCGTCCAGATGCGTCTCGATCTGATGGATATACGGAATGCAGTCCAACTCGGGCAGAAGCAGCGCCACGTTGTCCGATCGTCCGCGGGCAAGTGCCCTGGCTGAGACATTCGGGCGATAGCCCAGTTTGGCGGCTGCGGCGAACACCTTGCGCCGTGTCTGCTCACCTGCGTGAGGCGATTTTTCGGTGCTGAGCGCTCGCGAAACGGTGGAGACGCTTAATCCGGTGTTGTTTGCAATATCCTGAAGCGTGACGGCCATGTCGAACAACCCTTATCTTCTCGTTGTTTTATGGCAAGCGCTTGCCTTACAACGGCTATCATAACCTCGAATCCCAATCTGTCAAGCCGAAAATTACGGGGGTAAATGGCGGAACTGGCGGATTTCAGCCAGGCCAACAAATGCCGGTCTTTTTAAGGCAAGCGTTTCCACGCGCCAAATCGCGTGCAACTTATGAAACATGCGTGACTTGGGCGAGGCAAGGTCTTCGGAAGCAGGCGGGCACGCTGAAGGCGCGGCTCAGGCATCGAGAGGCTTAACAAGTTCAGGATCGAGCAGGCAGCCCTGTTCATGCAGGAGGGACTGAAGTCTTTCCACGCATAGGGCCTGGGCGTCGCCGTTGGTTTCGCCTGCGGACATTGCGGCCGCGGTCCCGGCGGCAGAGCCGGTCAAAACACAGGTGGGAATCGCGCGGGTCAAGTCCCACACTGTCTTATCCGCCGACATGCATCTGCCCGCGCAAAGCAGGTTGCGGTTCGCCACGCCCGTCAGCGTGCGGTATGGAACGGCGAAGACCGGGCCTGCCTCTCGCCAGTCGCCGGTCAGGCCGACGGCATCGCCAAACCATTGATGAACATGCCCCCATCCCAGCGAAAAGCTTCCGACAAGCCTGCGAGTCATTCGCAGACAGGGGATCGTCGGCGGATTGATTATCTGAATGTTCTCTTCGCCGCATTCGCTTCGGTGCCGCTGAAGTCTCTGCCGAATTCCTCTTCGGGATTCGATAAC
>JAAYCO010000107.1 GCA_012729725.1 Planctomycetota bacterium | reverse complement strand
TCGCTGCGCGAAGATTGTTGGTCCTCCAGCGTTTTGGCTTGACGGACTAATAAGTATCATGCATAATACAGCATAATACAGGATGCGAACAATGCCAGCCGCGGATCGGACCTGCAGAAACCATAGCCCGTTATATTGCCAGATCGCCGAGGATCTTCGCTGCCGCATTTACAGCGGCGAGTTTGCGGACCAGTCCAGGTTGCCGGCGGAGGATGTTCTGCGGGAGCAGTTCGGCGTCAGCAGGGTCACTATTCGCGGGGCGTTGAAAAAGCTTCAGTCCGAGGGCCTGGTGCATCGGGTAAGCGGAAAGGGCACATTCGTCGCCGCAAACCTCACCCAGAGGCCCAGACGCATCCTCCTGGTGCTCGAGAACGAGCCCCAACACGTCGCCCACCTGCACGAACTGGTAATGGGAGCGATTGTTGAGGCTCAGCGCAGAAATTGCAGCGTTCTGGTCTGTTCCTACGGGCAGTTTCGCGGGCATCTTGAAGCGGCAGCCGACTCCGGAAAGCGGCAGATGGGCGTTGTGCTTTTGCGCTGTCGCAACTACAAGCCCGCCGATATCCGCTACGCCGAAAAACGCGGCATTGTCTGCGTGTTGGAGGGCGTTTGGCCACAGGCCGGCTACAACTGGCTGGCCATCGACAACCGTTCGGCGATGAGGGCTCTTATCGACCATCTGCACGCGTTGGGCAGGCGTCGGTTCGGCGTGTTCAGCGCAAAGCTCCCCTTCCCCTGGTCTGCGCTGGAGGAACGTCGCGACGCCGCCCTTGAGCGACTGGCGGAGTTGGGCGTTTCCCGCGGTGATATCCGCACGCACACGCTGCCGGCGTCGGCGGGAATCGAGATTGCCCCATACGAGGCCACCGCGAGGTTCTTCGCCGGCGGCGCCAGGATCGACGCGCTGGTCTGCGCCAACGATCAGATTGCCGTGCAGGCCCAACGCTGGATGCTGGACCACGGCATCAGAATTCCGGATGACGTCGCCGTTACCGGGTTCGACGACGTTCCCCTGGCGCAGTACGCCAACCCGCCGCTGACCACGGTTCGCCAGGATTATTTCAAGTCTGGCGCAGAGGCCATCGTGCAGTTGTGCGGCCTTATGGACGACTTCGACAACCGCCGCGTTCAGGTCACCCGGAAGCTCGATCTTGTCATCAGACAGAGCACGGCAGGATGAGCGGCCCACAGGAAATATCGCTGCCCCTGCGGAGATCGGCCGAGCTTAACGCCACCCTCTCTTCGTGCTGCGGTTTCACTGGCGAGGTCACACTAACCGACAGTGCAATCATCATTCTCCTGGCCGGCGCCCTTGGCGCCAGCGACACGCTCTCGATGCTTACAACGTCGCTGCTGCCGCTGTTTTTCGGGCTGCTGCTGCTGCCAAACGCCACGTTGATCAATCGCGTGGGGGTTCGGCGGCTGATTAACGGCGCGTGCGGGATTTCCGCGGCTGCGTATTTCTGCGCCGCTGCCTCGCCCTTCTTCGGCCAGGGCGCAAAGATGGTGCTGCTGGCGTCGATCGTCCTGTTTTCCCTTAGCCTCAGCGGATTCATCGCCGGCTGGTTTCCGTTGGCGGATTCGTTCATCACTGCGGACCGTCGGATCGTCTTCTTTGGCAGGATGCGGTTCTGCCACCAGTTGACGGCCCTGGCCTTCCTCACGGTATCGGGACTGCTTGTGGGAAAGGAATCGCCCATCTGGAAACTGCAGATGCTGCTCTTTGCCGCTGCCGTCATCTACGTGGGCCGCCTGGTGTTTATCTCTCGTATTCCATCCGTCTTCAGCGGTCTCGAGGCTAACGGTGTAACCAGTCTGCGGGCGGCGCTTTCAAGAGCCCTGAGGAACAAGCCCCTGGTTGGATTCTCGCTTTACATCTTCGTGCTGAATTTCGCCGCCTATGGAACCGTGCCCCTGACGCTTCTGTACCTCAAGAAGTCGCTCAACGCCCCCGACAACGTAGTGGTTTTCGTTTCTGCTCTGGCTCTGGGCGGGATGCTGGCGGGGTACTATCGTGTGGGCAGAATCGTCGCGTGCATAGGCGTAAAGAAGTCGCTACTGCTGTTTCATGCAACCTTTGCATTGGCGAACCTGGCGATCTTCTTTGTCGGTGGCGGCGGCATGGCTGCCTACGTCCTGATCGGCATTATCGTGATGACGTACAGCTTCATGATCGCCGCCGCGTCGGTCGTTGTTGCTGGCGAAATGATGGCGCTGTCCAAAGCGGGCGACAAGGTGGTATCCATGGCCTTCTTCGGAACCTTCTACTATGGCGGATTCGGCTTCTCCCGCCTGATGACTTCGTTGTCGCTCGGTTCGGGGATATTCGCCTCGGATTGGCGCGTGGGTTCATCGTCATTCTCGCATTACCAGACCCTTTTCTTGTTGTTCGCGCTGGCCATACTATTCGCCGCGGTGTTCCTGCTGTTTGTCCCGGCCGTTTTTCCCAAGGGCGAGTTCAACTATCGGCCGGAAACGTAATCTGATTGCATAATATGAGGATGAATCTGAATGAGTACTCTTGCCAAGCCTCTCGTGCCAGACTGGGCGGGCGCACGAAGGAAATGCTCCCTTCTGCCGTGGGCGAAAGAACTGACGGCCGCCCTGGAGAAGGACGCCATCGCCTGGAGCAAGCGCAACTTGATTCCTTCGCCGTCCGAGCCGTCCGGCTACACGCACCACTACTTCTGCCAGGAGTGCGGCGAGCCGCTGGTGTTCAACCCCGACAAGCCCCACGAGCATCTGGCCAGAGCCTGCAACAGGATCTACTCCGGCAAGGACTATGACAGGGCGTGGTTCTCACTGATCCACAATACCAACGTCTTGCACATGGAACGCTGCGCTGTGCTGCTTAATCTGGGAGTGCAGACGGATCTGGCGCGGCAAGAAATACTGAAGTTCGCGCGCGAGTATCCCGCCCGCTACCCGAACTACCCGATTTCGGATTTCCGCCATTTACCGGGCAGAATGATGCCGCAATCGCTGGACGAGGCGGTATGGTGCGGCTCCTTTCTTCGCGCCCTGAGATGGAGCGGCCTTCAAGGCGATCTGGATGCGTCGCAGATCGAGGCGATCAACGTCATGGCGACGATGGTGGTGGACCTGATGCGC
>JAAYCO010000106.1 GCA_012729725.1 Planctomycetota bacterium | reverse complement strand
GGTCTTTGAAAGTTTCCTCCCCTATGGCGTTCGCCATGTGGTGATCCAGCATAGTGGCCGGCGGCCGGTGCGTATCCATTCACTGCGCATCCGTACGGCCAATTGCGGCTCGCGTCTGCAAGGCCACTTTCTGTCCCCCGATCCGTTGTTGAACCAGATCTATCAGATTGCCGCGCAATCCGTGATATCCGGTGTGGATGATACATTCACGGATTGCCCCACCTTTGAACAGGTAAACTGGAATTTCGATAATCGCACCGCATGGCAGGGAGAGATATTCACTTCCGCAAACCATGCGATCGCCCGTCACAGCATTCAACTCTTTGCCGAAGATACTGAATTTCCGGATCTGGTGCGAAGCCAATACCCCAGCGGTTGGCGGAATCTCATACCCATTTACTGCTTTCACTGGATCATGTGGTGCCGCGAGTATTACCGCTACAGCGGCGATGAGGCGTTGATACGTTCGATCTTTCAGCGCATTGAAAAGGGAATCGAAAAGGCCCTCGGCATGATCAACGCTCAGGGATTGTTGGAGTGGCGTGGTGACGGCTGGCATTTTGTCGAATGGGGCCATGGCCGTGATGACAATCATCCCATCAATTCCGCCGAGCAAGCCGCCTTTGTTGGCGCCCTTGAGGCGGCCCATGATCTGGGGCGGCGTCTTGGATTGGCCGGCGACGAGCAGTTGCAGCGCTGGTCGCTGGCGCGTCAGCATCTAATTGAAGCCGTGAATCATTACCTGTGGGACGCCGATCGCCAGGTATATGTCGATAGTCTGCATGCGGATGGCGCGCGATCCCTGACGAGCACCCAGACCACCAACGCAGCTCTCGCCGTTTATGGAATAGCGGATGCGGATCGTCGCGCCATGCTGGCCCACAAGATTGCCTCTGATGATCCTGCACTACTGCCATTTGGAAGCCCCTACGGCCTTTACTATGTAATGGAACTGCTTGACAGCGTCGGCGATGTGGAATCGATCTTCCGTCATATTCGCCACCGCTGGGGCGACATGGTTCGCTCTGGCGACGGGACAACCTGGGAGCAATTCGCGGAATTTGGCGGCAAGGAAAATCCCACGCGCAGCCGCTGCCATCCTTTTGCCGCCTATGTGATTAAATATTTAGTCAAGTACCTGTTAGGGATTGAGCTTCTGGATGAAGGCTATCGCCGTTTTCATGTGCGCCCCAGGCCGCCAGCCTTCATTGATTGCTGCGAGGGAAGCATTCCTACTCCCCATGGCCGGATCCGCGTTCGTTGGGATCGTCATGACGGACGCATCAACGTTAGCGTTGAGCATCCCCCAGGACTTGAGCGAGTGACCGCGGATCAGTAGTGTCCGGCCAGAAGTCGGGGCATAATGGGTCTGACTTCTATAAGCCCAGGGACCCCCCCCCGCCGAACTGCCAGCTCACGTCGGTGAACGACGCAAGACAACGTCAGCTCTTGCGCGAGACTTCCACCCTTCCGGCGGGATCGACGGATATCCTGTAGCGAAGCGATTCCACTCTCTCGCGCCAATCGCCCTGCGGATTTCCAAACGGCATGTCGGGCCAGCCGAGGTAATTGCCTATCATGCCGATTGCCCATATGGCCCCTTGCGTTCCGCTGATGTTGCTGCGTGGCGTGGATGCGGGGCCGCAGATGCGCCCGCCGCACCACGTGATGTCCGTCTTGCCGGACCGCGAGGACGAGAAGCCGCCGTCGCTTTGCTGATAGGTCCTGATGAACTCCGCCAGGCTGACAATCGTTTGCCGCAAATCGTCCCGGCGATAGTCGCTCTGTTCGAGGCATGCGATGCACATCTCGGCGACGTTGCGAGGGAAGCACATGTCGTCGCCATGTTCATAGAATCGGCCGTTGGCGTGGTATTTGATGCAGGAATCGGCCAATCGATCCATGTGCGGGATGTCGATACCCATGTAGAATTTCAGCCGCCCGATGATCTTCAAAGCGCCGGAAATCTGCTGATACAGCGGCACGTGGTCGGCGACGATAGCCGAGATGTCCTGCTGATCGCAGTGGAAGAGCGCGTACAGGTTGCTGTCATCCCACTCCATATGCGGATATTCGGGTTGACATTCACGGCAGGCAAAGTACATTTCTTAATAGGTTGCGTAACAAAAAGGACATTATATGAGCAAGTCTTGTCTGATCGCGGCTGGGTTTTCACTGATAATGGTCTTCTCTTCAGGTTGTGCGTCTATCGTGAGCAAATCAGTTTGTCCGGTCACTATCACAAGTGAGCCGAGCAACGCCGATCTGACGGTGTTCAACCATGGCGGCAAGGCGATCTTTCAGGGCAAGACACCGGCGACGATAGACTTGAAGGCCGGGCGAGGGTATTTCAAGCCTGGTGATTACCGAGTCTCTATCACCAAGACGGGATACCAGGCCGCGGACCTGCCCATCAAGCAGGGAATCAACGGCTGGTATGCGTTCGGCAACATCTTGATTGGCGGGCTTGTCGGCTGGATCATCGTTGATCCCATCACGGGCGCGATGTGGACTATTGAAGACCTGAATGTCACACTGCAGCCGGCCCGCGCTCTCGGAACAACGCAGCCGACCGAGAAGCAGGTTCTGGCCTTGCCACAGTCGTCTTCAACAATCGCTGAATAGACTATGCGAGAAACAAAGTTTCGCCCCAAAGGGCCGTGTTCAGGCACTTGCCGGGCCATGTTTCCTGGGGTTGCAGAGCCGCTTGATAAGGGCGGTCAGAGCCGCGGCAAGCAGACATGGGATAACGATCGCGATACTCAATATGACCGCAATTCGCATGGTGGCTTGTGTAGCGTCACCGTACATGGCGATGGTGTATTTATCGGTGATCGGCCAGTACCCGCTCTGGAATTGGACAGCAATGATCTTCACCACCGCCGTTACTACTGCAACACTGCCCCCGCAAAAGGAAACCAGCACTTGCCGACTGGGAGCCGTCAGGGAAGTGAACGTCCCAATCAGGAGCCCTGCCACGATGGGCCACTTGACATGCGTGTAGGATCCCATCATCCCCAGGCCGACCACGTAACCGGCAAGCAGGCCGCCGACGATAGCAACGAGAAATCCGCTTAGATGTCCTGCGAGTTCCGCCTGATTATGCATACGCGCCGCCCTGATTCCTAATATGTATCTCCAGGCATCTGCCTGCTTCTGATCCCAACCGGGACACTACCACCGAAGTGACAATGAATCAAGCATCTCGCGGCTTCACTGAACTGCAGGGGGCAGAAGGGGCAGACAGTCAGGAACCTCTACTCCCGCTCTGACTTCCAGGCCGAATCGCCGACGACGATGTGGCCGCCGATGAATACGGCTGCGACGCGGCGGAGATGGTTAAGATCTTCGAGCGGGCTGTTGCCGGTGACCAGGATGTCGGCGTCGAAACCGGGGGACAATTGGCCGGTCCGGTCGCCGCGGCGGCAGATGAGGGCGGCGTTGGAAGTGGCGGTTTTGAGGGCGTCCCGGCGGTCCATTCCAAGCTCGCCAAACGTGACGACCTCGCGCACGATGTCGCCAAGCGTGTCGGTTCCAGCGCCGATCAGAACGCCGCTGTCCATCGCAGTGCGAATCGAGCGTCGCTGCGCCTGCACGACGTGCTCGTGCAAGTACTCCGACGCCTGCGTCTTGCCGGCGGACCTCATTCGTTCAACTACGGCTGAGACACCCGACGCGGTGGGAACGAAATAAACATTTCGCTGCTTCATCATGGCGGCAAGTTCGCTCGTGAGCTCCACGCCGTGCTCGATGCCGTCGATGCCCGCGTTGATGCAGGCGCGAATCGACGCCTCGCCCATTGCATGCGCGGTGACGCTTCTGTCACGCGCGTGCGCCTGCGAAATGGCGGCAGCAAGTTCCACGTCGGTCATTTCGACCCGGCGCGGCGACTCGCGGTCGGGAAACCCGCCCAGCCCCCCGCTCGCCATCAGCTTGATGAAGTCCGCGCCGAGCTTGATTTCGTTGCGAACGGCCTTGGCGACTTCATCAGGCCCGTCGGCCTCGACCGCGCCTTTGTACATGTGCGTTTCGTGGCCGCCGGTGGAGGCAATGCCCATGCCGCAGGAAATCACCCTCGGTCCGCTCAGCATGCCTGCCTCAACGGCGCGTCTTAGGTGCATGCTTATATGGTCGCCGCTGGAACAGTCCCGGATTGTTGTCACGCCGCTGTTGAGTTCCGCCTTTGCGTTGACGGCTGCGTAGATCGCCTTGAGGGCCGGGGGCTGGTTCTCCACCTCCGCGGCGCCGCCTCGAAACGTGGTTCCCTCGCTTCGGGCCAGGTGTCTTCGCTGTATGTGGACGTGCAGGTTCCACAGGCCGGGCATGACGGTGCAGCCGGGGAAGCGAAAGACCTTCACCCCCGCCTTGGGCTCTTGGCCGTCTCTGGGCCCGATAAGCACGATTCGCCCGTCCTTGACGCCCAGCATGGGGTCGCTCAGCTCTTGAAGGTCGGCGCCTACAAGCGCCAGCTGGGCCTCGATGATGAAATCCAATTCGGGCATGGTGTCGATTTCCTGCCAGCGGCCTTTGCCGCGAT
>JAAYCO010000105.1 GCA_012729725.1 Planctomycetota bacterium | reverse complement strand
GCGTCCGCCTGGCAAACCGCCTGCGGCGATTCGATCTGCACGGCGAGCCAGGTTTCCCTGTTCGCTCGCTCGACGTAGCCCGCGATGTCGGTAAGCCCGAAGGGGCTGTCGGCGTTGACTGCGTCGAGGCCGCGCTGCCCGAGAGGGGCGAACTTGCCCCATTTCACGACTTCGCGGGCCTCCGCCGGGTCGTCGCATCGTGGATACAGAATGCCGGTCGCACCCGATTCGAGCATCCTGCCCATTCGCATGAACTCGCCCTTGCCGGGACGGGCCATGATGTCCGAACCGTTTACCCTGGCTGCCCTGAACATTTCGCCGGCGGTCTGCACGCTGGTGGCGTGGTGCTCCATGTCCACCCAGATGCAGTCGAAGTCCATCAGGCTGACCATCTCGCACACGCTGGGGTCCGTCAGGTGGACGGCGACGCAGAAGACGCACTGGTTGCCGGCCCACTTGCGGCGGACCTGGCTCTGGCGGCATAACTCAAAGTTGACAGGGGCCATGATCTATCGTGCCTTTCCCCGCAGCATCTTCACTTCGTACGGGGCCAATCGCAACTGCCCTTGGGCTGACGCATCGCTCAGCAGGCCAATCGCCGCCGGGTTTGGGGCAGCTGCCGCCGGCGTGGAATTCACAAGCACAACCAGGCGCTGGCCGCCCGCGTCGGCATACCAGCACTTGACGGGGTGCGGCGACGCCGACGCAAGAACCTTAGGCCCCGCCTGAAGGAAAGGAGTCAGGCTCTTCAACTCGCCGATCACGTCACAGATTCCTTTCCAAACCTCCGGCGCATCGTCCTTGATGTTGTACAGCCGGGACGGACCCCAATAATATACGAGGCCTTTTGCGCCGGCGGCAAGCGCCAGGTGCGTCATGCAGCGAAGCTGATCTCGACTGGGCCGATCCGGCGCGCCACAGACACGATGGGCCACCCGGGGCATATGCTTGCGGTGCAGGGCGCGGTTGTGGTGTCGTACGGCATCCGCCGACGCCCGTATGGCAACGGCGTGAGGATCAGCCCCGACGGCGGGGAAAGCTGGTCGCGGCCGCTTATTCTCAACGACGACTCGCCGGTGGCGGATCTAGGCTACCCTTCGACCGCGCCAATAGGCCCGGGCCGATTCCTCACCATCTGGTACGAAGGCAGGGGCGCCGGCTCGGTGCTTCGGCAGGCAAGATGGCGCATCGCCGAATGATTCGCGGAATACGCCTGTCGGCGTGAACATTTAGCAAGGATCGGGTGGCGGGGGGCCCGTCGGCGAATGTACGATGGCGGCATGAGCGAGTTGTTCCAATCTCCCGAGTCGGCCGACGCGGCGGGCACGGTGGTTTCGGTTGCCGTCAATACGCAGGTCTGGCGAGAGTTCGACTACCTGTGGAACCCGTTGCCGGGCCCGCCTGCGCGGGGGCAGCGGGTGTATGTGCCGCTGGGAAAGTCCGATCGCAAAACGCTGGGCTTTGTCGTTGACGAACACCCTCAGCCGGCCCAGGGGCGAAAACTCAAGCATGTCATGGAGGTTGTCGATTCCGCAAGCAAGCTCGACGCCGGAATGCTGCAACTGGCCCGGTGGATCAGCGGATACTATCTCTCGCCGCTGGGCATGGTGCTGGCGGCGATGATTCCATCTTCGCTTGGCAGGCGGTCGCCGAAGCTTCAGACAGTCGCCAGGCTGATCAAGTCAAAGAAGGACTGGCCGCAGGGTTTGGGCGGGCGGCAGAAGCGTGCGCTTGACGAGCTTCACGAGGCGCATCTTCAGGGCATCGAGTGGCTGGCGTTGGAAGAGCTTGCGCACCACAGCGGCGCGACCAGAGACAGCATTCGCCGCCTGGGGGGGCGAGGGCTTATCGAGATGTCGGCCCGGCCCGCGGACGATGCGGCGCCGTTGCCGACGGGCGGGACTTCGCAGGAGGCCATCGAGCTGAACGAAGAGCAGGCTGCCGCCATGGAAAGGCTGGACAAGCCGCTGCAAGGCGGTTTCTCGGTTACTCTGCTTCACGGCGTCACTGGCAGCGGCAAGACGGAGGTTTACATTCGGGCCATCCGCCGCGTGATCGACATGGGTCGCCAGGCGATTCTGCTTGTTCCTGAAATCGCGCTTGCCACGCAGACGCTGGGCCGACTGATCGAGCGCCTGCCCAGGGTGGCGGTGCTGCACAGCGGGCTGACGTCGGCAGCGCGAGACAAATACTACAACCTGATACTCGAAGGTAAGGCGTCGGTTGTTGTCGGCCCGCGGAGCGCTATCTTTGCCCCGACGCGCAAGCTTGGCCTGATAATCGTGGATGAAGAGCACGAGCCTTCGTACAAGCAGGACACCGCGCCGCGGTATCACGGCAGGGACGTTGCGGTGATGAGAGGAAGCATCGAGGGGGCGCCGGTTCTGCTTGGATCGGCAACGCCTTCGCTCGAATCGATGCACAACGCCAGGCAGGGCAGGTACTCGCTGATCGAACTGAAGCATCGCGTGAAAAACCTGCCCATGCCGCGTTTGAAGATCGTGCCCTTGCGGAAGGAGCTTACGCCGGGACGAATCGAGCTTATCGGCGCGACGCTGACGCATCGAATCGCAGCCACGCTCGACGCGGGCAGGCAGGCGATTCTGCTGATGAACCGGCGGGGGTACGCCAGCTACGTTTTCTGCCCCGCCAGCGACTGGATACTCACGTGCGAGCAGTGCTCGATGCCGATGGTGTACCACCAGGCAATCGGCCTGGCGATGTGCCATCACTGCGACAAGACCGCGCCGCTGCCCGCCTGCTGCCCCGTAAGCGGGCAAAAACTGGTGCTGTTCGGATTTGGCATTCAGCGAATCGAAAACGAGCTGTTCCGCAAGTTCCCGCTGGCCCGGGTGTCGCGGATGGACAGCGACACGATGACCTCGCCCCGGCAGTTCGAGGAGGTGTTCCGCAAGTTCTCCGCCGGCGAGACGGATATTCTGCTGGGCACGCAGATAGTGGCCAAGGGCCTTGATTTTCCGCGTGTGTCGCTGGTTGGCGTGGTCTCGGCCGACACGTCGCTGGCGATACCGGACTTCCGCTCATCTGAAAGAACGTTTCAGTTGATCGTGCAGGTCGCGGGCAGGGCGGGCCGAGGCGCCGACGGCGGCGAGGTGGTCGTGCAGACGCTGCACGAAAACGAGCCGGCGATCATTCACGCCGCCACCCACGATTATCACGCCTTCTGCGAGGCGGAACTGAAGCTCAGGTCGCAGGCGAAGCTGCCGCCGTTTGCAAGGATGGTCCGGTTCATAATCCGGCATCAGGATCCGTCCAAGGCTCAGCAGTGCGCCGAACAACTGCGCGACATCCTGGCCGGCGCCGTTGCCGGCAAGGGCGTTTGCATGATCGGCCCGATGCAGGCGGGCGTGGCGAAGGTGAAGAACATGTTCCGCTTTCACCTCCTGCTCTCTTGCCCTCAGGCGGGGGTCATCCAGCGGTGCGTCGGGCCCAAGATGGAAGAGGCTGCCCGCATCCCCGCCGAGATTCAGGCGGACGCCGACCCGGTGAATCTGCTTTAGGCCCGCGACGCGACGGTCAGGGCGTCACAAGATCCAGTTCGACAAGCTTGTTGGCTATCGCATGCCGCATCAGGCAAGCGAGGTTATCAACATTGCACTTCCTGTATATGTTGTATCGATGGTTCTCGATGGTCTTTCTGCTGACGGTCAGCTTGCTCGCCGCCTGCTTGGCGGACATGCCCTGGCAGAGCAGCGCAAGCACTTGCAGTTCGCGCTGGCTGAGGGGATTGGCGCAGAGTCGCGGGGCTTTGGCCTTCCGCGTTTGGGACAGCGAGTCGCTGATCAGAGCGCCCGCCTGCGAGCCCATGTAAATTCCGCCGCCGGCAACCACTTTCAGGGCTTTTACGAGATCGCTGCCGCAGTCGTCGGTGGTGAGTATTCCGCGAACGCCGCCGTGCATGGCGTCTCGCAGATCGTCGAGTCGCGCGTTGACAAGTATCGCCACGATTGGCGGGCTCTGGGCCTGGGCTTGCGACGGAGGGCGGATTCCGCCCAACAGCCCTGGCTCTTCAAGCAGAAGCGTCAGCACGTCCAGCCGCCTGGGCGGTGTGCTTTCGCACTGCATGTCGCGCGCGTTTCGCCAGCTTCCTTCAACCACAAGATGCCGCGTTTGCAGCAGAGTGGTCACCGCCTGGCGGATCAGTCGCCTGCCGCCGACAACGGCAGTGCGACATCGTCGCGGTTTCCGCACGCACCCACGGCCATGCATCATTATTGCCGCGGGCATATCAGTGCATCCAACATTTAGCTGGGCTGAACATATATTTGCCCCGACTATCTACCCGACCGATAGTTTCACCTGAACAGTAGGTTACGCTCGGGCTTGAGGCAAGCGGAGTTTCAGCGGCCAAGCAGGCTTACGTACATGTTGAAGAAGGCGTGCACGCCGACGGCGACGCCCAGCCCCCGAGCAACGTAGAGAACCCCAAGGTATGCGCCCGCGAGGGTTCGAAAAATGAAGTCGCGCCAGGGAAACGCGCCGGAAAGCTGGTCGCCGGAAAAGTGGTACATGCTGAACACGGCTGAGGAAAGGATGATCGCGCCGATGGCGACGGCCTCTTTGTCCAGCCCGCAGACATCGACGAACACCAGCATCACCAGGCCGATAAGGAACATGCGGAATATGAACTCTTCGTAAACCGCTGCGCCCATGTCGGTGACGAGTCGCTGGCCCAGCGGGGCGTCGGAAGCGCCGGCGCTGAGCGAGAGCATCGCAAGCCCGACGAGCACGCGTCCGGTAAGGTAGTCCAGCGCGATCAGCGGCACGATTCCAACTGCCGATTCCCCAAGCATTCCCGCAAGCACTGCCGGGCGTGGTTTTGTTTTGTCCCGGCCGAGGAAATGCTGCACCGCAAGCAGCGTCACCAGCGCCAGTGGAGGCAGATACGGCGCAGAAGCCCCGAAGTATCGCAGCAGGCGGTGGATGTCTCGCGGCGCCAGCAGGTCGCTTTGCCAGAACGCCGAGCCGATGTGAAAGGCCAGCAGCATCGGCAGCAGGAACAGAAGGCAGTGCATCGCCCTGTGGGTCTGGTGCTGGTAACTGTCTGGCCGCTGGACGGGGCGGGTGGTGTTCCTCATGGCGTCCCTCACTGGCTCTTGAAACAAATGTAGGGCTTAATGCCTTCGAGGGTCCACGGCCCGACGTCCTTTACTTTGAGCAGGTCTTCAGGTTTTGTGAAAAGGCCATGCAGTTGGCGGTGTTCGACGATCCTGGCGGCTCGTCTGGAGCCAAGTCCCGGCAGGCGTTTCAGTGAAGCAGCCGAGGCGGTGTTGGGATCGACCATCTCCCTTGCCGCCCATGCTCGCGGGTAGTCCGTCACCGGCCTTGGGCCGATGGGGTATCTGGGCTCAAGCGACATCCAGACGACGATCACGCCCGCAACAATGCATGCTGCGACAGCCGCGCAAAGGGCGCCGTATGAAATGCTGAAAAGCCCGATCGCGCCGCTGGTTTTCATTTCCTGTCTCGTTTAAGCGCCTCGGCGTCGGCGAGGATCGCCTTGAAGTTTCGCAGTTCCTTGAAGGCGAGCTTGGGTTCGAGATTGTTGCGGCACAGGCCCCCGTGCGGCACGTAATGGCCTTCGTAATCGGCCAGGTCGCGCCAGCAGATGGATTCGACGTAGGGCTTGGATATCGCAACCCTGAAGAACGCCTGCAACCACTCCGCCTGGAGCCTCTGCGACCATGGATTGTGCCAGTGTCCGGCCTTTGTGACGCAGGCCTGGCCGGCCCATGCGTCCCATCCGTCGGAGCTGACATCGGATGGCGCCTGGCAAGCGGATATGTGCAAGGGCTTTGACATCGAGACGAATTCGTCAAGCAGGCTGCTGATTTGCAGCAGGTCTCGCACGTACATGCCGTCGGCGGGCACGCCCGAGTAAAGCTGAATGCCGAACGCGTCGAACTTCACGCCGCTCTGGACGGCCATGTCCGCGTACAGAAGCGGGGGAATGGTCTTGGGGTTGCGGGCGTAGTATTCGCCGAACGGAAGGGCGATGTCGATGATGACGCTGGATCTGGGCGCGAGCTTCTTCACCAGCAGGCAGGTGATGCGGGTAAGCTCGATGATCTGCTCGAAAGTAAGGTCGAAGCTGTTGAATGCGTTAAGCCCGCCGACCACGCGCCAGACCCGCACCTGCTTGTCGTACCGCTGCACGACCCGCTGGACATGCTCGTATATCATGTCTCGAAGGGTTTCGTAGTCGTGCTCCCAGAGATACATCCAGTCGGGCAGGTGCGACTTTTCGAAGCTGACCAGCGGCCCCGCGTGAACGGGTCTGCGGGCGGCGGCGGCCCATTTCATCCAGGCGTCAACCTGAAGAAAGTTGTGGGTTCGTTCCTTGGGCTCGATGTGTTTCCAGACCATCGGCACGGTGATGAAGTCGAACGCCTCCATCAGCCGCTGCTGATAGAGCTCGCTCTGGCTCAGGAGGTCGATCTGGCATCCGAAGCCGCCTCGCAGCGGGGGCGACGAGCTGTTCCTGCGGCGATCTATAAACACATCGGCATGGAACAGCGCCATCTTCTCGCCCAGGGTGATGCCCGCTTCAAGGGCCTCGTCTGCCAGGACCGACGCCGCGGCGCCGTCCGGGGCGTTGAGGGCTTGAATGAACTTCGCCCGCACCAGGTCCAGTTCCCTGTTAAGTGCCTCGGCGCTGGCGAAATCGAACAGGCCCCATTCCTCGCGCTTCTGCGACATCCTGGCAAGCTGCGCGCGAGCCAGTTCGACGTTCAGGTTGTAAGGTTGCGCCCGTTCCATCAGGCGGGTGGTGGTCAGAAGGAATTTGCCCGCCGAGCCCGCGTGCCAGAGTATCGCCAGCCCGCACGCGCCGGGCATGCGTTTGGCGATGGTCAGCATTCCTTCCTGAACGCCAAGGTCCGCGCGTATCGGGATTGATTCCTGGCTGAACGCGTATGCGCCGCCGAGGTCGATGTTCGTGGCCGGCGCGCCTTCGTTATAGACTTCGAATTTCAGCATGGCGTCCCTTCTCGACCGGGCCGGTCGATGACGCCATTATATAAACTGCTCGCGCTATGGCAATTGCAGTTGCGCCTAAGAAGCGTAGTACCCCGACTTCTTGCGCGCCAGCTCGGTGTACTTGACCACCTCTGCCGCCTGGGCCACCGTGATGGGGCTCTTTTTGCCAAGGCGGATCTCGTCGTACATGAAGTCCCACACGCTGGCCATCACAAGGCCGTTGGGCGCCTTGACGGGGATTTCCTTCTCGATCCAGCGCAGGTCGTTGTTGCTGGAGAATCCAAGCGGCGTGCCTTTCTTGGCCTTTCGCGGCTTAAGCTTCAACTTGGGATCGAGGTACTTGAGGATGAAGGTCTTTTCGTCGTTGCTGATCATCGCGCCCTTGGTGCCGTAGACGGCGTAGACCGGGGCGGGGATGGCGACGCCGCCGGAGATTTCGACGTCCACCAGCAGCCCGCTTTCGCCGCGGAAGACGATCTTGAGATGGTCTTCGGCGTCGCCGACGGCGGCGGTTAATTTCAGGTCGCTCCATACGTCCCTGACCTTGTAGTCAAGGAACTGAAGCGCGTGATCGATCAGGTGGGGGCCCCAGTTGTTAAGCTGGCCGCCGCCCTCGCTGGTCAGCGTCTGCCAGTCGTCGCGGCGCTGATAGCCGTGGCGGGCGAGCTTGATCTCGTACACCTTGCCGAGTATTCCGCTGGCGATGATCTCGCGGGCGTGCAGAAATGCCGGCTCGAAGCGGCGGTTGTGGCGGATGAACAGCCTGCCGGTTTTCTCACCGGCCGCCTGAAGCTTCCTGGCCTCGGCGTACGTCAGGCAGATCGGCTTTTCGAGGAAAACGAACTTGCCCGTCTTCAGGGCAGCCATGGCGGTGGCGAAGTGCTCGTTGGTCCTGTTGGCCACGTCGAACAGCTCGACCTGCGGATCGGCAAGCAGTTCCTCGACGGTCTTGTACACCTTTGCCTGCGGGAACTTGGCGGCGAATCGTTCTCTCTGCTGGGGCAGCGGATCGCACGCCGCGACTATGTTGAACTTGTCGCCGCGCGACTCAAGCTCGGTGGTGTGCATGCTGAAGCCAGCGCGTCCCAGTCCGATTATGCCGATGTTGATGGGTGATTTAGCCGTCTTGCCTGTGCTGCTCTTGCGCGCCATTAGCGATTATCTCCTGAATACCTGTTGTAGACGATTAAGGCGATAGAATAATCACCCGCCCGGCCCGTGTGAATAGAATTCCCGTCACATCAATAACCGTCTCGGATCCGTTCGACTTCTGATCGCTGCCTATTGCCCGACGGCGGGGCGAAAGGGTATGCTGGCCTCAGTAACCAAGGAGCCCGCGGATGAGAACAATTCTTGTTTCAGTATTGTCATTGGCGTCTTTGGCTTTGATGGCGGGGTGCTTCCATGCCAACGTCGACGTTGACGCCGACGGATGGGCCAGGAAGCTCGACGACAAGATGGCGTCCAGCGAAGCGAAAAGCATAGCCTGCCGCAGGGTAAGAGCGGAAGGGCTGGACGAGGAGCATCTGGACAAGTACGAAACCAAGGCCACGCGGCAGGACAACGCCTGGTGGGTTTCGTTCGACGCCAAGCGAGGCCAGGGCGGCTGGCCCGCCAGTTTCGCCGTCAGGGTTGACGAAAACGGCAAGACCACCGTCTACAAGGGCGACTGAGGGCGGCATTTCTAGCTCAAGCCCCGCCGCCGGACTTCCGACGTTATATACATCAGGTTCCGGCGATTGAATCAGTTGCGGAGCCCTCCGAGAAAGGCTTGGGCAATGTCTGCATTACAGGAACTGGGTCTGCACGAAATAGGCGAAGTGGTTCAACTGGCCTGCGCGAAGCGCACACCTGTCACCATCACCGTTCGCGACAAAGACTGGGTGAACCTTCACGGCTGTCTTGCCGGAAGGGACATCTGCAACATCACAATCGAACGCCATCCGGACCAGGCATGGCCCGTCGAACCGGCGGTGGGGCAGACGGTCGGCGTGAGCCTGAAGCTTAAGCACCACAAATATGTCTTCATGGCTGTGGTGGCCCAGGGCCCAGCCGGCGTGCTCACCATCGAGCGTCCGGGGCGCATGCAGCGGCTGGCTCGCCGCGCCTATCAGCGGGCCGACATTCCCGACGGATTCATCGTCCGGGCGTCGTTCTGGCTTGGCTGCCGGCAGAGCGAGCCCATGGGCGCTACTCCTGACCGCCCGGTATGGTCGGGCAGGCTGACGAACATCAGCGCCGGCGGATTCATGCTCAACACATCCGACAAGTCGGTGGACTCGCTTGAAGAAGGCGACCAGGTCGGCGTGAGGGTGCTCTTCGGAGCCGGGCAGGAGGCTATTTATGCCGATGCCCAGATAAGGCACGTTGACATCCGGCCGGACGTCGCCGAGATCGGCTTCCAGTTCGTCGGGCTCGAACAGACAGAGGATGGCAAGAGAGCACTGGCGGCGATCGGGCAGAAGGTCGTCCTGTTTCAGCACGACGCGCCAGGCGCGGAATCTTTCCGCCCGTCGCACAGTAGATAGTCTTGCGTGTGGCCGCCGCCATTGCCTAAGCTGTCGCAATGGCGAAAAAGAATGAAGCATTGTGGTATTCCTGCTGGGCGACCGCCTGGGGACCGATGGGGGCAGCGGCCTGTGAAGGCGGGCTTTGCAGGGTTATCCTGCCGCACTATCAACTCAACGACCTTGAACAACTGCTGGCGTGGGAACACCCAACCGCCACGCGCGACGACGCCAGGTTCGAAATCCTCGCGGGCCTCACGCGCGACTACTTCAACGGCAAGTGCGCGGATTTTGGCCAGATCGCCTGCCTGATGCCCAGGGAAACAACTTTGGGCGGCAAGGTGCTTGCTGCCTGCCGGAAGATTCCCTACGGAAAGACAATGACGTACGGGGCGCTTGCCACGCTCATCGGCGCGCCGGACAGCGCTCGAGCAGTCGCGGCTGCGTTGGGCAAGAACGAGATCCCGCTGGTGATACCATGCCACCGGGTGACGTACAGCGGCGGGGGGCCCGGCGGGTTTTCCGCCCCCGGCGGGGTGGACCTCAAGCTGCGAATGCTCAGCCTTGAGCGCCGCGGCCAGTAGCGCGGTGCACATTCTTCGCATAACATCCACAACCGAAGACCAGCGCGACGCTAAAGCCCCGCATGGCAATGCGGGGACCTAACAACCTTCGCGCAGCGAATCCTCGCCGTTGTATTTGTTGTTCGAACAACATCCATGAATCGAAATCAGCGCGATGGACGAAGCCCCGCATGGCAATGCGGGGACCTGAATTCCAGTCGCGGAGCGACACCTCGTCGTTGTATTTGTTTCGTTCTGCGATAATCACGACG
>JAAYCO010000011.1 GCA_012729725.1 Planctomycetota bacterium | reverse complement strand
GAGACATCGTAAATCAGCGGCCGATACTCTCGCTCGTGAATCGCCTTGACCACGGCGTACAAACGCTGTGTGGTCAACTGGTGCAGGCTGCCGAAGTTCACAACGGCTATGGTCTTGGACTTTTTCTTGCGCAGATACTGGGCGGATCGATTGGGCCTGTAGCCCATTTCTCGCGCCACCTGCTCGACCCTCGCCTTGGTCGCGGGCGAATACCGGCTGTCCGTCGTGTTGAGCAATTGAGAAACCGCTCCAACCGACAAACCAGTCTTAATCGCGATATCCTTCAATGTAACCATGATCTTCATTCCTATTCTAACTCGCGGAATCTTATCGTCAAGACTTTTTTTAGAGACCGCCTTTTTTATCATGAAATTCCAAAACAGAGTGGTATTTTATAGCAGGCAGGGCATGTTGTGTAACTCCAATCTTGTCCCTAGAATCAAAGGAGCCATTCCAGGTGAGCAGTCTTACGATTATCGTCGGCGGCGATTTCTGTCCCCATGGTCCGATCGACAAGCTTTGCCGTGAGGGCAGGGCCGGCGAAACCTTCGGCGACATGCTGGAGGTACTGAGGGACAAGGATCTTTCGATCGTCAACGTCGAATGTCCGCTGACCACGATAGACGCCCCGATTCCCAAGTCCGGCCCGAACCTCAGGTGCGATCCCGTCACGGCCGAGGCGCTTGTAGCGGCGAACGTGGATGTCGCCGTCCTGGCCAACAACCACATTCTCGACCATGGCAACGACGCGCTGAAAGAGACGATGGACACGCTGGACAAACGCGGCATATTGCGAGTTGGCGCGGGCATGAACCCCGAGGAAGCATCCCGGCCGCTGTTCGTCGAACGCAAGGGCGTGAGGATAGGCATTCTCGCCTATGCCGAAAACGAGTTCTGCAACGCCTGCGACCTGACGCCGGGCTCGGCGCCGCTTGATCCCATCGCCAACATCCGCCAGATCAAAGATGCCCGAAGCCAATGCGACGTGCTGCTGATTACGATTCACGGCGGCAACGAATACAACCCGCTGCCTAGCCCGCGAGTGATCAAGACATTTGCAGCCTTCGTCGAAGCGGGGGCGTCGGCGATTATCGGCGGGCACACGCATACGCCGCAGGGATACGTGTGGCGCGACGGCGCGCCGATAGTCTACAGCACGGGCAATTTCGTGTTTCCCCCGCTAAACGGAAGGCACTGCGTCAAGTGGTCGTGCGGCTACCTGGTGAAAATCGTCGTCGAGAACAAGAAGGTCGTCGAGATGTCGCCGATACCGTTCTGGGCGAATACCCGCACCGGATGCATAAACAGGTTCAAACCCGAAGAGGAGAAAATGTTCCTGGAGCACCTCGACCACCTGTCGAAGCTGGCAAGCGATCCAGTAGAAGAAGCGAAATACTTCAACGCATGGTGCGCCAGCTACGGTCTGACCCAGGTGAAGCGGTTCACCCAGTTGTGCCTTGAGTCGCCGACGCCGCAGCAGTTGAAGGACATGCTGGTAACCAGAAACGTGATCGCGTGCGAGGCTCATCACGAAATAACGTGCAGGTGCCTTGAGCTTCTCCGCCTTGGCGCATTCGACAAAGCGGCTTCACACGTGCCGCAACTGATGGCTCTTCGCAACGGGCCGCAGTGGTTGCAGGAAAAACTGGCCGATCCGGATTATTAGCGATTTCTCATGGCAGAGAAACCGCATGCAGAAATTCAATCTTGTTTTGCCGAGGCGTGCAGTGCTATTCAGCTCTTCTGCCCGTCTTCGTACAAGATCTGTTATAAGTGACTACATAGCCTCCCTTTATCAGATTGAATGAGTTCCCCACAGCATTCTTGAAATCACCAGCCGAATCGGAAAGCCGCCCGATTCTGTTGCCTGTTGCATCAAAAGTCTGGTACCAGCCATCTTTTTCAAGTATCACAAAATCACTGCAGATTCCTAATAACTCTCCTCTTGACGACGAAATCCTTGCCGTTCTTTTCCCGCTACTGTCAATGATGTCATACCAACCGTTGCTCACCTTAACATCTAGTATTTCCACTCTTGATCTCTCCTTATGAACATTGTCACCTTGTCCAGAGGGGTTCTGGCTCTTCTTCCGCCTTGCTTCATTCTCTTTAGGAAACGTCTTTTCGCTGACGTGGATTCCAGAAGGCCACAACTCACATGCTCCACAGTCTAATCGCAATCTCGGCGCATGCTCGTGCATCCGAGGCGGCGTGATGGTGGTCAAGCTTGATCCCCCAATGCCCAGCAATAGCGTCCAATGTGTGGGACGTGAGCTGGGGCAAAGCCTGCCGCGCGAGCCGGCAAGTGCAGACTCTCGGCAGATCAACAGCAGGCAGATTGTAGTAAGCCAGCGTCCTCGTCAGCACACTCCAGTCGAACGGGGCATTGTGCGCGACAAATGGACCCTCGCCGATTATGCTCCTGAGCTGTGGCCAGATTTCTGGAAATGTTGGGGCGTCCCGGACCATTTCACGAGTGATGCCGTGGATATCGACGAAGTTCCAGTATGGCCGCTCGGGCGGCTTCAGCAGTGTATAGAAGCTCTCGCCGATCCGGCCGTCAACCACCTGCACAACCCCAACTGCGCATGCGCTTTCGCGCTTGTGAGCACACGTCTCGAAGTCGACCACAGTGAAATTGATCCGTCGTCTAGCCATCAGATAAATTGCTTCAAGTCCTTCGCTAATCCGAATGAACCGCACGCCCATGGCGCCCATTGTCGCCAGGGATAGCCGAGCTGTAAATGCTGTCCCAACTTCTTGCTCCTTAGACGCATCGTTTCAAAGACATTGCTCCGATCTCATGGCCGCAAAACTTGCCACTGTCCCAAGCACGATCCGTATCGACGCCTTGGTTTGGGGAGTGAGGTTCCGGTCCACCAATTCATCCGTCTGCAGCTTCCAGATCAGTTCATAATCCAACTCGCTGAAGCGGATTTCGATCTGGCATTTATCCTTGTAGTGCAGATTGGTGAGCGCGCAATCCAGCCGCCGCTTGCACTCCGCCTTCTGCTCTGCTGCCTGCTCTTTGCCTAGTCCATCGCTGGCCGCATGCAGTCTCTTGAGGTGAGTCATGACACTCAAGGCCGCAGCCTTGCCCTCGTCGTCAACCACCATTGACGGAAATTCGCTGAGGAGCTCCACTGGCGACGCATCAATACTTGCTTGGCCATCCAGCATCGACAGAACCAGATACGCCTTCACGTTCGGATGCTTCTTACGCATCATATCAAATCGCTGCTTGGCTACCGCTATGGCGCAGCGTAGTTGATCATGGGTTGCCACAGATTGCATGCCCCTTTTCCGCATCGCTAGGCGTTAAGCACCTTGATGTTTTTCATGATTTCCATCGCCAACGCCTGGTTGTGATTCTGTATCCGCGTGCTGTGGAGGAAGAACTCCAGCACCCACCAGACTAACAGGCCGCCACAAGTAGCTTGAAACAGCATCATGGCCATGAGGCGTTTGCCCGAGAAGCCGAGTTGATGGAAGTGGAAGCCTGGCAGCAGGAGCACCAGAAGTCGTCCCATCAGGCGGCTTTTCTTCCTTTGGTTGTACTCTGCGATGAAACTGGCCTGCTGATCCTCTGGCATCTTGATCACTGCCGGCAATACGCTGGGAGAGAGTTCCTGCTGTAGTTGCTTACTGACAATCATCATCATTCCTTTCGCGACAGAACAGATATGCATTTGGGCGACGGCTCACTCGGCCGCCCTTGTCAAGAAAAGGAATGTAGTGAGGCCACTGGACAAATTATGTCCGATGAGTAGGCTAATCTTTCGCTAGGTCAAAAAAGGAATCTGCCATGCCGGAGAAGTTCTGCGAGTTCATAAACGTGTTATATGAGTTGAACAACTCACCAGAAGGACTGACCTTCGCTGAGATCAACCGCATCACCGGAAACAAAAGCGAGAAGAGCGCCAAGAGGATTATTCAGGCGGTTGAGGATGTATTTCGCACGAAAGTCGAGGAACTGCGAGATGAAGATAACCACAGGATCAAGCGATTCAGGCTGCCTCGCCTGGACCTTCGGCTTCTCGCACGTTTTTCGTCTGAGGAACTGGTGGAGCTGAACACGGCCATTCAATTTTGCCGCAACAGTCACCACCCGGCCGCTGTCGACACGCTGGAGAGAATCCGTGACAAGATCAAGTCTGTCATGGACAGCCGAGAGACCGTTGAGAGCGATCTGGAGTTTTTGTCGGCTTCGGAACTTGCTGTCCCGATGCCAGGCCCGCAATGCCGGATTGATCCAACAATCTTCCAGACCCTGCGGCAGGCAATTTTGGCAGAAACCGTTATTGAAGTGGAGTACCAGAAGGTCTTCACTCAGCCGGTCCACACGTACAGGCTGCACCCCTACGGCCTGATCTACGGCAAGCGGAATTACCTAGTCGCGCATAATCCGGACGCGGCCCAGATCCGCATGCACGCTCTGACGCATTTTCGCTCGGCCCAATTGACGGATGAATCCTTCAGCCGCCCAGATGACTTTCGGCTCAGTGACTTCATGGCAAATGCCTTCGGCGTCTTCGTCAGCCAACCACAGGATATCGTCCTGCGGTTTTCACCTGAGGCTCGCAATGATGTGGTTCAGTTTCACTTCCACGACAGCCAGCAGTTGACGGAGTTGCCCGACGGCCAGGTCGAGTTGCGCCTTCATTGCTGCGGTCTTCGTGAGCTCTGCCACCACCTTTTCACGTGGGGGCCTCACGTAAAGATCATCGAGCCGGATGAATTGCGAAAAATGTATCTGGACATGCTGCGGAATACCTTGTCTCCTTATACCGGCGCCTGCGACAATGGGCTTGTGAATTAGCATGATTCTCATAATGATTATGAACACGTGCGTAGCGGGTTGGCCAGTCCACTGCCGGCAGATGGGAAGAGGCAAAAATGAATGAGCTTCAGTTGGCATCCTTTTTCGCAGACTTGGGCACACGTCTGGAGACGCTAAAGGAGGTTCGATCTGCCTACGACGAACAGATGGCATTCGATTTCAATTGGACACAGATGTTCCTGCCCGACGAAAACAAAACTTCACAGATACTGGCCTTCTTCCTGGATCCTACCCAAAGCCACGGCCAGAAGGATACCTTTCTCCGACTGTTTTGCATGGAATTCTTAGATGGTTGCTGCAATTGGGATGCACTTATTTCACAAAAGGTCAGCGTACGCACCGAGCAACGCACCCAACACGGCCGCCGTATCGACATAGTTGTTGCCATTGGAGATGATCGCGACCAGTTTCTCATCGGGATTGAGAACAAGATATGGGCACAGGATCAGCAAGGCCAACTGAAGGATTACGCCGCCGATCTACAAGTGCGAGCCGAGAATCGTTGGCGCTTGCTTTATCTAAGCCCATTTGGACGCGATCCATCCACAAACAGTATTAACATGGATGATCTGTCAGTGCGCGAGCACCTGCAAATCATCAGCTATGACAAGCATATCATCCCACTGCTCGATCAATTCGCCATGGCATGCAAGTCAGATAAGGTGACAACGGCCCTAAGAGATTATCAGGATTACCTGCGTAGGCGGTTTATGGGAGTCAAACACATGGATGAGAGCGCGGTAGTGAAGAAGTTTCTTATGGATGGCGCCAGCGACAGCAGCAGGATTCGGGTAGCTTTTCATATCGTAAACAACATTGACATTGTTAAGGATTCTCTTTGGGAGTCGACTCGGAAACAGCTTGAACAATGGGCTAATGAGAATGGCATGAAGTGCCATTTCCTGGCACTTGGTGATGCCAGGAAACAGACGTGGACAAAGCTGCTCACATTTGGCGGGCACGAGTGGTCAATGTCACTTGAGTTCCATCGAGTAGATTTGGGAAGTCTCGTTGTCACCGTCGAGGGGCAGGAGACAGGTTCTGTCAATGCGACAGTGCTGAAAGAGGCCATGAACAAGCTGCCGGGCACTTGGCTGCCTAATCAACGACCTCTGCCTGGCATCCATCATTACATTGTGGACTACTCAGGGCGGTGGGACACAAACGCGAAGCCCTGGTTGGACATGGCAACAAAGCTAGAAGATGGGCACAGCGCCTTTACCCGGCGAATCATCAAACTATACGAAATACTGAAGGACACATTGCCAGCCCGTAATAAACCCGAGCACAATGCTTCCTGCTGATCTCGGTGCTGATGCTTCGGGCAGTCGGCCAAGAACCCGTTGGAGTCGGCAAATAACAGACACCAGTCACACTTCCAGCGATTTTTCTATCGCTGGTTCTGCACCGGTGCGTTGATCAACGGTCTGACGCAGTTCCTGCCGTCGCCCTTGGCTTCGTAAAGTTGTTCGTCAGCGGCGCCCACCAGCGATTCGGGATCATTGACATCCTGGTTTGAGGCAGCGCCGAAACTCGCGCTCACCTTCAGCGTCTGGTTTCCGATCTGAAGCGGCTCGGCGCTGATTTGCGCGCAAAGCCTCTGGGCCAGTTCAATGGCGCCCGAGAGCGATGTTTCAGGCAGCAGCGTGCCGAATTCCTCTCCGCCGTAGCGATAGATTGCGTCGCACTCTCGCAGGCATGCACTGAGCCGGCAGGAGATGCGTCGAAGCACCTCGTCGCCGATCTGGTGGCCGTACTGGTCGTTGATGTCTTTGAAGTGGTCGATGTCGGCCATGATGAGGGCCAATTGAAGATTGTACCTCGCCGCCCGGCTCCATTCGAGCCTGAGGCGTTCGTCAAACGCCCGCCTGTTTCCAAGTTCAGTCAGCGGGTCGATCAGCGCCTTGTCGCGGAGAATGTCCTGAAGGCGCTTGGTTCTAAGGGCGGCACGCACGCGCGCTCGCAGCTCGAAGGCGTCGAACGGCTTTGTGACGTAGTCGATGGCGCCAAGATCCAGGCCGATGACCTTGTCTCCGGCGTCGCCCGAACCCGAGACGAAAATGACGGGTATCAGGTGCAGTTCGTCGTTTGACTTGAGCTTGCGGCAGACCTCGAACCCCGACATACCGGGCATGTCCACGTCGAGCAGAATCAAATCGGGGTTTTCCTTGGCGGCAAGATCAAGCCCGATCTGCCCGCCTTCGGCGCAGATGATCTCGTGACCCTCCGCCGAAAGCCTCGCCTTGGCTACTGTTCTGGCGTCAACGCTGTCGTCTACTATGAGGATTCTCATTCTTGGGATTCCTTCTTTGCGGGCTTATCGGCGCCGGCCTTTATGCGGCGGACCAGACCGGCCATGGCGACAAGAGACAAATTCGCCTTTTCAGCGTCCGCCTGCTTTGCGTGTGATTCGAGAGTTCTGGCTTCGTCTGTCAGCGCGGCGTAGCCGTAGCTGCCTCCGGCGCCCTTCAACTGGTGAGCGAGTCTGCGCAGCTCTTCCCACAGGCTGGCGTTCAAGGCTCGCCGCATCTCGTCGATGTGCGAGGGCAGGCGAGCGACGAACTGCGCGATTATCTCTTCGAAGCCTTCTTCGTTCTGATACGTTGAGTAAATCGCGTCGTCGTCAGCCGCGTTTTGTGGCGCGTTGTCAGCGGGCGTCTGCGGCGCACTGTTGTTGTCGCTCATGGCGATAGCCTCCTGCGCGGGCGGCGTCTTCATCAGGCCCGCCAGCAAATCGAGCAGTTTCTGTCGATCTATTGGTTTGGCCACGTATTCGGAACAACCTGCGTCCAGACATTTCTGTCGATCTGTGGGCATTGTGTGGGCGGTCAACGCGATGATCGGCGTGCGTATGCCCATTGCCCGCAGTTGAGAAGTGGCCTGATAACCGTCCATCTCGGGCATCTGCATGTCCATCAGTATCACGTCATACGGAGTGTTCTTGAGATAGGAGGCATGCACCGCCCGCACCGCCTGCCTGCCGTTTTCGACCACCTCGACCTGCGCCCCGGCCATCTTCAGGATGGTCGACACGAGCTTCTGGTTGTCCAGGCCGTCCTCCGCCAGAAGAATCCTGCCGCTCAGACGGATGTCCTTGGCGCGTTTTTTCGTCGTTTCGGTCGGATGATCGCATGTTCCCTGCATGACGCACGTCATGTAGCCGCTGTCGACGCAGATCTCCACCTGCATCGTGAGGACAAAGGTGCTTCCCTTGCCCAGTTCGCTTCTGACGGTCACGTCGCCGCCCATAGCGCGGGCGAGCTTTCGGCAGATGGCCAGTCCCAGTCCCGTGCCGCCGAAATGCCTGGTGGTGGAGGCGTCCGCCTGGCTGAAGGGCTTGAAGAGCCGCTCCATCTGGTCGCCGGTCATGCCAATGCCGGTGTCGTGAATCTCGAACACCAGCGCGCTTGACGGCACGCCGGGAACGTGGCTGACCTTAACGTCGATTCCGCCCTGGTTGGTGAACTTGATCGCGTTGCCGATCAGGTTGACCAGTATCTGCCTCATTCTGGTCGGGTCGCTCATGACCGCGCCGGGCATCGGGAAATCGTACTTGGCTTCGAGCGTGAGGTTTCTTTCGACGGCGCGAACTCGCATCATCGAAAGCACTTCCTCGACTATGGACACTGGCGAGCAGCGAACCCGCTCCAGCCGCATCTTGCCAGATTCCACCTTGGAGAGGTCGAGAATGTCGTTGATCAGCCTCAGGAGGTGTTCGCCGTTGCGCTCGATGGTCGCAAGATTCTCCAGACGCGACTGCGAGTTGCTTTCGCTGATAGGGCAGCGCTTGGGGTCGCATTTCTCAAGCGACTCGCGAAGCAGGTCCACGAAGCCAAGTATAGCCGTCATCGGTGTGCGAATTTCATGGCTCATGTTCGCCAGGAATTCGCTCTTGGTGGCGTTGGCCTGTTCGGCCTGCAGCGTCATTTCGTTTGCGCGGGCGATTGCCGAACTGAGCTGGTGATTGGTGGCCAGTATGGTCTCTTCGGCAAGCCTTCTTGCGCTAATGTCGGTCATGCTGCCTCGGAAACCTCGGAAACAGCCATGCTCGCAGAAGATCGGAATGCCGTTGATAGACACCCACACCATGCTGCCGTCGCTGGCGCGTATGTAGTCGACGAGGTTTTCGAAAACGGCCTTGTTCTCGAAGAGCTGGTCGAGCTTCTGGGCGATGTCCGGCCGGTCTTTGGCGTGGTGCAGGTCGAAGCACGTTTGTTTGCCCACGAGCACATCTGGCTCAAAGCCCAGCACGTCTCGGCAGACGTGACTGACGTAAGTGAACAAGCCGTGTTCGTTTACTTCCCAGGCAATTGTCCTGCTATGCTCGGCAAGCTGATCGAATCTCGCCTCGTTTTCCTGAAGCTCGCGTTGCTGGGCGCGAATGGCGGCGTCGGTTCTTCGCAGCAGCACGTAAATGAAGCACAGCAGAAGCGACAGGACGACGGCGCCGGCGGCGCCGCTTACGGCCATCAGGCGGACGAACTCTGCCTTCTTGAGAGTCATGTCACGCATCATCAGCAGCTTGCCGGCCTCGTCGCCTGATGAAACGTACAGCGAGCAGGCGGACACCATCCAGGTCTTTCCGTCGAAGACTGCCTCGTTGTTGTGGCTGCCACCGTCAGAAGAAAGCTGTGCCGCCATTTCGACGAACGGGTCCGGCAGGCGGCCTTGCGAGGCGTAAACCGTAACGTCGTCCGCCAGGCGGTTCCAGTCGGCTGGCTTGTCGCGCAGTTGCATCTCTTTCTCGAACAGGTCTCGATCCAGAAGACTCTTGTGGACAATGGCCGCCAGTTGATTGCCCGAGTGCGACGCAAGGTCGTCCAATACGTCTTCAAGGTCTTTGCCAAGCTCAATGCAGCCCATGACCCGGCCTTTGTGCATGACCGGGGCAGCGACCCTGAGTGTGAATTTTCCGCAAGCCTCGAGCTCCACTCCCCAGGCCACTTCGCCTTTGTCGCGAGCCTGAGTAGCAATGTTGCCCAGGCCGTTTGATTTGTTCCGTTTGTCGCCGCACATGCAGAGCAGTTGCTGGCCTTCGGCGTTAATGATGTGGAAGTGTGTAAGCTTGCTGTCGTGCTTTATTTCACTGAATCGCTCGCTCAAAAGCGTTTTGAGACGGTCTACGTTTTCATTCACCACCGCGTTGTGTATTTGAACATCAGCCGAGACCGCCTGTGCGGCTATGGTCAGCCCGTGCGCCTGTTGCCTGATGGCCATGTGGAATCCGCGTTCCACTTCAAGGGTGCGATCAGCAAGTTCGTCGCGCAGACGGTCGCGGTGCTGCTTCCAGAGCAGCATGCCAGCGCAGGCCGTAAGAATGACAACCATGCCCGTGAGGTAGGGCAGCAGGCGGCGGAGCACCGGCTTTGGCGAGGGATCGGTCCGCCGGCTGGACGCAAGGGCGCCCACGACGCCGATGACCAGCATCAGCAGAAGGGCCATCGGCATGGCGCAGCGTCCGGCGATTTCCCACTCCCAGTTGGAGGCTTCGACATCCATGCCGAACACGGCCATCACCACGCCGGTCTGAGGATCCACGATCGGAACAAGCGCCGAAACCCACACTCCCCATTCATCCGGCCGCGGGCCTTCGACAACCGGAAGCGTATCGTCAAACATGCCCCGTAAGGCAGCAGACGCCTCAGGATAGACAGTGCCGGGAAGCCATTCATCCGGATCGCCCACGGGAACGTTGTCCACCAGGGCGATCACATCCTTGTCTTCGTTTCTGCCCATCAGGTACAGATAACGATACTGAGGATTGGCCGATCTTATCGCGGCCAACTGCTGCTTGATTCGCCAGTACTCCGGCGAAGAGACGTTTTCCCGCTTGCCGGTGAGAGCCCGAAGATTCTGAACGCTAAGGGCCTGCGCGCCCAGTCGAGCATGGCGAAGCAGCTCGTTTTCCATGTCGCGGCGGGCCTTGCTGACCGTCCACCAGCCGAAGATGGTTCCGGCTATCAGCACGGTCGCCAGAACCGTCAGCTTCAGGGGAGACAGGAACCTCCTGCGCGGTCCCCCGACACACGGTGAGGATTTGCCCCGCTTGTTGGAAGCATTACCTTCTACTGACATCGCCATCTCTGTCCTCTGGAGACATTTGAACCGCGATCTCAACTTGCACGGCTAGCGCGGCAGCAGTGTCTGCTAAGTATGGCATCGGCACAAAATCCGCCGCGCATGACTAGATCCAACGCAAAAAAGGCGACTGCACGCACAGCCCCGAAGTAAGCCGTTTTGACCCGTATACGGCTGCAGAATGCCTCCGGCGGCACGGCGGCTGCTTAGAGCGGCCGCAGAAGATGTATCGGCCCATGTGCAACGCGCCTGAAATAAGCTTTGCCGCTCGACAACGCACAGCGATGGCTGCATTATAGAGAGTGCGCCCAAAGGAGAATCACATGAAATTCAAGACCGAGTATCTCACGTTCAACACCGCGAAAAAGCGCGAGTACATCCTCATAACCGACAAGGTGCAGAAGGTGGTCAGCGACAGCGGAATCGATGAAGGCATGGTGCTGGTGTCCGCCATGCACATCACCGCGGGGGTGTTCGTAAACGACGCCGAAAGCGGGCTTCTGGCGGACATTGACGGCTGGCTCGAAGGGCTTGCCCCGTATCGCGAGGACTACCGGCACCATCGAACAGGCGAAACCAATGGCGATGCTCATCTGAAAAACCTGCTGGTTCATCACCAGGTGATACTTCCCATTACGCGGGGCCGACTCGATCTGGGTCCGTGGCAGGCGGTCTACTACGCCGAATTCGACGGTCAGCGGCCAAAGCGATTGATAATCAAGGCGATGGGCGAATAATCGGGTGATTTTTCTGGACAGTCACTGGCGCATTACCGATAACATCACTCGAAATTGCATCTGTGAGGTTAAAGATGATTATCGATGCACACCAACACGTCTTCTGGCATAAAAAGAACGACGCCGACCTCGTTGCCGACCTTGATGCCCAAGGCATTGACAAGGCATGGCTGCTGACCTGGGAAATTCCGCCAACTGAAGATGCAATCCATTATGTGCCGGCGTTTAACCCGCTGCACATGAGGCCCGACGGCACGCACCCCGGCCTGCCATTCGCCGATGCCTATGCCGCCGCCCGCAAGTATCCCGAGAGATTTATTCTGGGCTATTGTCCGGACCCCAATATAGAACAGGCGCCTCAATGGTTCGAAAACGCCGTCAAAATGCACGGCGTGAGGATCTGTGGCGAGTGGAAGTACCGCATGCTCGTTGACGATCCGCGCAACATCGAACTGTTCCGCAAGGCGGGCGAGCTGAACTGCCCGGCGGTGCTGCACTTCGATGCGCCCTATATTATGGGCAAGGAAAGCGGGCGTATGGAGTACTTCCGTCTGTGGTACGGCGGAACCATGGACAACCTGGAAAGCGTGCTGAAAGCCTGTCCCCAAACGACGTTCCTTGGCCACGGTCCGGGCTTCTGGCGGGAAATCAGCGGCGATGCCGCATCAAACCCCGATATCTACCCCAAAGGTCCCGTCGCGCCAGGCGGGAAAGTCACGCAACTGCTTGAGAAATTCGACAATCTCTACTGCGATCTTTCCGCCGGCTCCGGATGCATGGCGTTGACACGCGATCCCGAACACGCCAGGAATTTCCTGACCGACTTCGCCGACAGGATTCTCTTCGCCCGGGACTACTACGGCAGCGATCTTCCAGATGCGCTTAAGTCGTTCGATCTGCCTGCGGACGTGCAGGAAAAGATAAACTTCCGCAACGCCCTGAAGCTTGTGCCGCTGTAAGTCACGCCGCCGGTAGAGCCGACACTGCAACCACTGCCGCCATGGCTTGCGATACGGTGTAGGGCTTGCTGCAATCCATCGGCAAAACGCAGCCGCGGGGACCGTCGCTGTTGAGTATCAGCGCGTGCTCGCCGATCACCTCGACCCCGTCCTCGACGTGGCGGTGGCCTATCACGAACAGGTCCACGTCGATCTGCTGGGCAAGCTGTTGCGCGAATTGTTCAGTGTGGCTTCTGCCCCAGGTCCACTCGTACATCGGGCCGCCGCGATGGAGGTCCGATTGGGTCCACTGCCGCGAGAGAATCTCCATGCCCGCCAGCTCCATTCGCTGGGGCGTGGGCAGCGAGTGTGACACGAAAATCCGATTCGGCAGCCGCACCGCCAGAGGCATTGCCAGCAGGAATTCGTTAACTGCTTCCATCACCTCAGGCGCCTGTTGGGCGTATGCGTATTCCACGCCTTGCGTGAACGCGCGGCACACGTTGCAGGAATCTTTGGATATTTCGCCGCCGGTGGCCTGGGCCAGGTCGTGATTGCCCATGACAAACAGCACCTGCTCTGGGCATTCAATCAGCAGTCGCACAGCTCGCAGCAGAAGGTCGATTGAGCGGTCCGTTCCGCCGGTCTGCTCGATGGATCCGTGAATGACCTCCTGCAAGAGCAGGTATTTGTCCGCTGATCGTTTTATGCCGCACGCCTGGACGATGCGCGTCATTGCCTGGCGGTCGCCGTGCAGATCGCCCGTGAGCATGATTTCGCATGGGGCTGCGACGGTGACGACGTTTCCTGTGCGGCGGGAATCGTTGCGAAGGATGTCGGCCCCGCGTCTGAAGATGTCGGCGGCGGGGCAGGCCATTATGGCTGATCGACCTTGTTGAGCTTTCTGGACGTGGTGTGAGCGATAAGGCTAAGCCTGGCCGCCACAGCCGACATAGACTCGGGCCTCTGGCTGGGCTGCATCTCAACACAGTCGGTCACCAGCTTGCTTAACGAGGGCGTAACCTGGCTGTTGAACCGCTCGGGCGGAATCACGTGCATGTCGCTCTTGAAGTGCATCGACCGCTGCTTTGGAAGGACCGTCGGAATGGCGTTTCCGGTGAGGGTCCAGTACAGGGTCGCGCCGAAGTTGTACACGTCTGTCCTGCTGTCCAGGGGGCGGCGGTGCACCTGCTCGGGGGCGATGAAGTCGGGCGTGCCCTGAATTCGTTCCTTGAGCGTGCCGACGGGGCAACTCTGGCCCAGGTCGATTATTTTGACCTTGCCGTCCTGGCCCACGATTATGTTGTTGGGCTTCATGTCGGCATGAACAAAACCGCGGGAATTCATGAAAGCGACCGCCTCGGCCACCGCGACGAATATGTCCATCACCTGCCGGATGTCGCTGGGCCGATTCTCCTGGATGGTCTGCCCTGGGCAGAACTCCATGAACAGGTGAATCTCCTTGAGCGTGAGCCACCGCTTGATGCGGCGGATTCGAACGACCTTCCTGATGGCGGGGTGGTCAAGTTGCGAGCCTACAAAAAACTCATTTTCGGCCTGCAGAAGGAAGCGACTGTCTGAACTGTGCCTTCGGATGACCCTTTTTAGGGACAGAGATTCCCCGGTCTGGCGATCTCTGATCTGCCAGATGCTGCTTCTGGCCCCGCTGCCAACGTACTGAACTACTTGGTAGCCAGGCACTTCCAGTGTCTGGGCCGTACTCATGCAAACTGTCTTTTATGAAATAAGGATGAAGCAGATAATATACACTTCATGGTAGCACTGACCTACACCCGAGGGAAGATAAAAAACCCGTAACTTAGGGGTTATCGGATGCCCCGGCGGTTTACATTACCAACAGATCGCGCTGGATGCCTTCACTCCCGGCCGTTAGGCGCGTCGCAGGCCTTGTGAAAAAATTCTCAGGCGATCCGCAATACTACGTCCGGTATGCCACCCCACCTGCCCGAACCCTTCCAAGCCTGAGGCGGTATTGTCCGGCCGGATGCGAAAACTGTCAAGCGTTCTGTTCGGCTGTTCCCGGAGATTGCACTGGACCACCACAGCCAGGGCGCGTTATAGGTCTGGACTCCCAGGCCGTCGAACCTGGTGGAAGAACGGGAAAGGGCTGCCTATGAAACTGCTTCGTGGGTCAATCGTTCTGGGGCTTCTTGCGGGTTTGGTCGGGCCGATGGCGGGTGAGGAGCTTCCGCCGGCGGAAACCGCGATAAAGGACACCGTCGATCACTGGGGCCTGCCGTTTTCCGACCAGTGGCGGCTGTACCGCGAAAACTTCCGCAGCTATGCCGCCGCCATCGGTGTCGAAAACCCCGCCTTCGCGCTGGGACACGAGACCGCCCTGCGAAAGACGTTTCTCAACAAGTACTGGTTCAAGGGGCAATGGGGGGGCGAGGTGAACATCTCGGCTGGGCGAAATGAGGCCGAGGCCTTCCAACTGGTCGTTCTGCCGGCAGTCGGAGCGGAGCTAAAGGACATTCGCGTAACGGTCTCCGCCTTGCGCCATGAGACGGCGGCGGATAGCCAGATTGAAGCCTCCGCCATGCGCCTATGGCGCGTGGGTTTCGTCCGGACCGTGCCCGCCCAGTACCCCGTGCGGCACGTTGGCGATTGGCCCGACCCGCTGCTGGAACTCGAACCGTTCTCGCTGGGCCAACTTGACGCGGGGTTGATATGGTGCGAGTTGAAGACGCCGGCATCGGCAGCGCCCGGCAAATACAGAGGCACGGTGACGGTATCGTGCCAGGGCCAGCCCTCGCAGAGCCTGGAGATTCGCCTTGACGTCTGGGCCTTCACCCTGCCCGACCGCATCGACCGCCCAACCCTCATGTGGACCCGCGGCAAGGCCGGCACTGCCGAGAACCGTGCACTGTGCGACCTGCTGCTGGACCATCACGTGGACCCGATCTCGGTCGGTCAAACGACGGATTTCGACGCCCTCGACGCCGATCTTGAGCACTGCCTGGCGCGGGGAATGACGCACTTCCAAACGCCGCCGTACAACCCGGCCAAGTCCGAGGAGTTCCGCGCGTACTACGAGCACATCCGCAGCAAGGGCTGGCTGGACAAGGCTCTGATCTACAGCGTGCAGGACGAGCCCGCGCAGGAGCAGTTTGACAAACTCGTGGTTCCGCGAACCCAATTTTTTCGCAAAGAGTTCCCCGGCCTCAAGACATTCCTCGCATCGCAATACCACCCGGGCATGGACCAGGGGACGGATATCTGGTTGACTGACCTGTCCACCGGATTCCATGCGTGGCTCAGCGCAGAGCGGCCGGGCTCGCAGGAAATGTGGTTCTACTTCTGCCACCTGCCGATTCAGGTGAGCTTCGACCGCCCGCTTGTCGATGCGCCAAACATGCTCATCGACAACGACGCCATCGAGCATCGAGTGTTGAACTGGATGGCTTATCACTACGGCGCCCGCGGCATGTTCATCTGGTCGGCGAACCTCGACTGGCCAAAAGGATGCGAAATGTGGCCCGCCGAGCCGTTAAAGCTTCGCCAGGAGCCCACGGGATATCCTTACGCCGGCATCCACAACGGCAACGGGTTCATGGTGTATCCCGGTCCGCGCCCGAGCGTGCGGCTGAAGGTGCTTCGCGACGGTATCGAGGATTTCTGGTATCTGTCCCAACTGAATCGATTGGCCGAAGCCGGAGACGACGAGGCGGCACAGTTGCTCGAAGGAGTC
>JAAYCO010000104.1 GCA_012729725.1 Planctomycetota bacterium | reverse complement strand
GTGGCCTTGCAGACGCGAGCCGCAATTGGCCGTACGGATGCGCAGTGAATGGATACGCACCGGCCGCCGGCCACTATGCTGGATCACCACATGGCGAACGCCATAGGGGAGGAAACTTTCAAAGACCCGCCGCCCGGCTGAGGGACGGTAGGTTAACGCATTGTTGCACCCAATCGCCAGCGCAATAACTCATTGTGGATGTGCCGATGCCCAATACCAGCACTTCAAGGTTGTTCTCGTGCGCATCAAGCAACGGCGTGACGTCGTAGCAATCCACAAATCGTATTCCTCCAGCCGATTTGGAGGGACCGTGGCCGACGATGTGGCCATTCAACCACACCTGGTACATAGAATCAGCAGTAATATATAAATACGAGTGGGTTACATCCGCGGATTCCAGCGTAAAAGCTCTTCTGGCGCGCAAATAATAGTGGTAGCCGCGCGGCTGGCTGTCATCCCAGATCCACTGTGCTTCCCGGAACTGGTGCTTAAAAACGGATTGAGTATGCATGCACGCCATCCCTTCGCGGGTAGTTCAACGTCAGGCTGAAATGCCAATGCTTCTGGCGGTTGTTTCCGGAGTTCTCCATTTCGTTACGCACTCTGCTTTCGCCTCAACGCCTCCGCCATCAGGCGGCATTATGGATTCGAGGCCCGCAGGTCTCAAGTGGATTTCGATGAAACAAATGATGAAGCAGGCAGTGAATGAAGCACTGTTCTACCCAACGCTGAACGGCTTCAGGGGCGAGTGTTGCGAGCGACTTGATGCCTCGCCCGCCTCACTGACCCTGCATCAACGCATCAAGCATGAGAGCGGCGAGAGGCAAGGTAATCGCCCCGTTCAGTGAGTATCTTCCTGTAAAGCTCGTAGCTTGCTACAGAGATATCCGTTCCAACTGAATGGGTCCCAGCCACAAGGCCGCCGTTTACGCCGGCATCGACAATCATCTCAACGTGTCGCCGGATGCTTTCAAAATCACTGCTGGGCAGGATGTGGGTGTTGCATACGCCACCAATAAAGCGGAGTCTGCCATAGTACTTGTTAAGGAGATCACAAACATTCATGCCGGCTGCGTATTCAACCGGATTAATGCCATCGATTCCTGCTTCAAGCAGCAAGTCAAGAAACGGCGTCAGGTTTCCATCGCAATGCAAGATCACCCATTTCGCGCCTGCGGATTTCAGAGTGGAAACCATTGGCTGGTAAACTGGCAGGAACACGCGTTCAAATACCGAGGGTGAAAACATGGGGGCCTTGCTGCTGCACATGTCATCGTAGATCCAGATGCCGCAGTCGTAGGCGTTGGCGCGTTTTAGAGCTTCCAGGCCCACCCGCCAGAAGATGCTCTGCAACCTTGTGGACAATGGCAGCAGCAAATTGTTCGTCCTCCACAAGATCCATCAGGAATTCCGTTTCAAGCTCTGCATGGCGCGACCGCATGTGCCTGGATGGTCCGGGTGCTGCGAATGAACGATTCTTTGTCCGAGTGTCAAAGAAGGAGAATTGTCATGAACATCAGGAGCGCGTATCTGGGGCTGGTGGGGATCTTAAGCATCGCGTCAGTGGCGTCCGCAGCAACTATCGAAGCCATTGCAGACTCAAGTATCAGAGAAGGCAGCGGCAGTGCATATGTTGTCACGACCAATTTGCCCCTGGCGTACTCGTTAGCCAGCAAGGGAAGCTACAAGGCCTACCTGAAATTCGATGTTTCTTCAGTGGACCTTGACGATCCTAATAATGCAGAAGTGATTTTGAAGGTGGCAAGCCTTGAACAGCGGAATCTGGCCGCAGGCGCAGCATTGCGTCTATACGGTCTGCATGAAGGCGCCACGGCCGGCGGAACCAATCCAACCGAGGCGGATTGGAGCGACGATCCCCTGGGCAAGTACATTGTATGGACAATCGAGGGGCATCTGGCTCCGGGAAACAACCCGACGGCCGCCGACAAGCTCAATGGAATGGATCTTACACAGGCCACTTTGCTGGGCGCCTTCTCTCTGGGCACCGGCCCGTTGACGGCGGGGCAGGTTATCACCCTGTCCGGCCAGGCCCTGAGCCAATTCGTGCGGTCCGACACCAACGGGGTTGTAACTCTCGTTCTGACAGTGGAAGGAGCGAATGGCCAGAACGTCAACCTTGCGGCCAGGGAGCATGCGGAGTTTCTTGCGCCGACACTCGAGTTCGTTCCCGAACCGGCCACGCTTGGCTTGGTCGCCGTTGGCTTGGCGGTTGTTACCCGAAGAAGGCGGTAGGAGGTTCGTGTGTACATTTTGTTTCAGCGTCCCCACAGGTCCTCTGGTGGTCAGAAAGCCTGATCACCGGAGGGCGTGTGTGGCGTGGAACAAGCGTATGCAGGGCCTGGGCATTCGGAAGGAGTCTCCTATGTTAGGCAAGGAATCGCACACGAAGGCCGGCTTCACGCTTATCGAGTTGCTGGTTGTCATAGCGATAATGTCGCTGTTGGTGTCGATATT
>JAAYCO010000103.1 GCA_012729725.1 Planctomycetota bacterium | reverse complement strand
TACTTGCCGTCGATTCGCGCAAGGCCCAGCTTGCGCCCGTTGATCTCGATTTCCTTCATTTGTCCGTCATGAAGGGAATCACGTTTGGCCACTGTGTGCTCTGCCATGAATGTCTCCCGCACATTGTAGCCGGGAGGCAAATCACGCCAGCACAGAGACGTCATCCTTATTGAAGCACAGCTTGACTTTTCCGCCTTCGGGGAAGGTTTCGCCCAGGCCCGACAGGCACGTAACCTTCCAGCGAGTGTCATCATCAAGCCGGCAAACATACTGGCGGATTTCGCCCAGAAACGTGTCGGCTTCGACGGCGGCGTGCAGCACGGAGTCGTAGCGATTGCTCAGCGGGTCTTCGGCGCCGAGAATGGCGACTCGCTCGGGCCGAACGCAGCAGGTTGCTGCGTCGCCGCCCCCGCAAGCCCCACCGGCCATGATCCTCCCGGCGGGGGTGACAACACACGTCACGCCGCCTGGGCCGGTCGTCGAGGCTATTCTGCCGTCTATGAAGTTGGCTTCGCCCATGAAATCGGCGACGAATCTCGTCGCGGGCCGGTGATACACCTCTTGCGGCGTGCCGATCTGAACAATGCCGCCGCGATCCATTACCGCCAGGCGATCCGCCATGGACAAGGCTTCTTTCTGATCGTGAGTGACATAAATGGTGGTCGCGCCGCTCTCTTTGACTATGCGACGGAGCTGCCCTCGCATGTGCAGCCGCAGTCGAGCATCGAGATTGCTCAACGGCTCATCAAGCAACAGGCATGCTGGATTGGCCGCCAACGCGCGGGCCAGCGCCACTCGCTGCTGCTGACCGCCCGAAAGCTGGTTGGGCTTGCGGGCGGCGTAATCAACCATCTGGACCCGATGAAGGTTGCGCTGCACAACCTCGTTGCACTTATCGCTCTTCATGCCGCGCATGCGCGGGCCGAACCGCACGTTTTGCCCGACAGTCATGTGCGGCCACAATGCGTAATTCTGAAAGACCATCGCAGTATTGCGGCCTTCGACGCTGGTCCACGTTACGTCAACGCCGTCAAAGAGCACCGCGCCTCTCGTAGGTTCGATCAGCCCGGCGATCATCCGCAGCAGCGTAGTTTTGCCGCACCCGCTGGGGCCAAGAAGAAAGAAGAACTCGCCGGGCTCGATTGCCGCGACGACGTTGTCAACGGCGGCGACTTCTTTGCCGGCGGAGGAGTAGGTCTTCGTCAAGTTTCGCAGCTCTATCCTGGTCATAATCAACCTCATGCGCGGAAAATGGCGCCGAGCCTTCGCCCCAGCAGGGCGCCGGCAATCGCCATGGTCGCCGCAAGCATCACCATGCCATAAACGCCAAGGGCTGCCGCCTGATAACCCGTCTGGGGCGAACCGGTGCTGGCGGCAAGGTCATATATCTGCTTGGTTATCGGGTAGTGGTCTTGCGTCTGGGCGAGAATCAGAGAGTCGCTAACCTCGAGCATCGCAAACGTAAAGGTCAAAACGGCGGCGGCGAGGATGTTGGCGGATATCAGCGGCAGCGTTATGCGCCGTATGGCGGAAACCTGTGAACTGCCCAGGTTCCTCGCTGCCTCTTCCAGAGAAACCGGAACTTGTTGAAGCCCCGCCGATACTCCTCGCACCATGAACGGAATGCGCCTCACCGCATACGCTATCACCAGCAGCCAGAACGGGTTCCTGCCCGGGCCGATGGCCACAAGCTGCTCACCAAGCCAGCCGCCGGTCCAGTTCCGGGCGGTCATGGCGACGTAGCCCGCTGCAAGAATCATTCCCGGAACCGCCAGCGGCAGCATTACAACTCCGTCAAGAACCTGCCGGCAGCGAACACGGGCGCGCACGATAAGCCAGGCCGCCAGGCCCCCAAACACCAAGTCGAAGACCGTCGCCAGAGATGCATACTTCAGGCTGTTGAGCATGCTGTTGTACGTCGCCGGGTGACGCACAACAAACAGCATGTGTTTCAGGGTGAACCCGCTGGGCAGGATAGTACCGACCCAGTGCTCGGCAAGAGCCGTCAGCAGAACCCCGACATGGGGCAGCACAGCCAACAGGATAACCAGTATGAACATCGCCCAGGCGCCGACTGTCCCGAGCGGGCCCAGCCGCCGCAAGTCAGCCGAGGTCGAAGCTTTCGCAGAATCCGGCAGCACGCTCCTGCCGAAGATGAACTTTCCGATCACATAGAGAGTTACCGATCCGCTGAGCATGATGAACACAAGGCTGTAAGCGCTGGGTCCGGTGTCGCCGCGAGCGAGATCCTTGAATATGCTCACCGGCATGAGCGCCTCGTAACCGAGAATCAGCGGCGTGCCAACATCGGTGAAGGCCCATATGAACACGATGGCGCCGCCGGCGAACAACCCCGGCCGCAAGAGCGGCAGCGTGATTTTCCGGAAAGTCGTCCATGGGCCGGCGCCAAGGTTGCGAGCCGCCTGAGCATACGACGGATCGACATTCGCCAAAGCAGCAGAGGCGTTCAGATACAAAATAGGAAACAGGTGAAGCGTCTGCAGGAATACGACGCCGGTAAACCCGCCGCCAAGCCAATCCGGCGGAAGTGATTGCGAAAAATCCAGCACGCCGATGTATTCCAGTAACTGGTTGAGCACGCCAAATCGGCTCAGGAGCCTGCGCATGGACAGCGCTCCTACGAACGGAGGCAGCACCATCGGCAGCAACACCAGCACGCCCAGCACGCCTTTGCCGGCGAATCTGCATCGGCCCGCGACCATCGCCAGCGGAATCGCAACGACAAGACACGCAACGGTCGTAGCCGCAGCCAGCATTGTGCTGTTGGCCATGTTGCGGACCATCACATCGTTCGAGATCACTCTGCCGAACCAGTATGAACTCAATTGGCCTTCATGGGTGAAGCCGGCCTTGATCGCCATGCCGATCGGAACAAGCAGGAACGCCGCCATAACCGCAATGATCGACAGCGCTAGGAACTCCCGCCACGCCATCCCGACGCGCCGGGATCGAAGCAGCGGCAGCGGGCGGCGCTTCGGCGCGACTGGAGGCTTGATGGCAGGCGACTGCGATGCTGTGGTCATTGATCCGCCCCCGATGCTATTCGGCGATACTTCTGGCGAAAGAACTTCGTCCAGTCGGTAATGATGATTTCTCTTTGCGTTTCATCCTTCAGCGCCCGGGCCACGGAGGCCATCTCGTCGATCGAATCGATGTTGGGGGGCAGCGACTGGAAGTCCCGCATGAGGTGTGGGGCGTAATTCGCCTTGGCCAAAGCCGCGCGCGCTGCGCGAAGATCGGCCACGTTGTCTATGCCGGCTGCTCGTACAAGCTGTTTGAGCACCTCATAGTTGATCTTCGTGCGGTGGCCGGTCATCACCATAACTTGACCCGCCCGGTATGGGTTGACAATCGCGTCGAGCATCTGGTCCGCGTGCGACTCGTAGACATCTCGACGAATAGGCTGGCGGCACAGAGCGTTCCTTGCGGGCCCATCTTTCTGCCCGACGCGCACGGCCAGAAGGGCCTGCCCTTCGGACGAAAGCACGAAATCCACAAACTGCTGGGCCAATTCCTCATCAGGCGGGTTTTTCAGAATGCCTATGGGGTCCGGGCTGAAAGCGGTCTGGCCGGCGGGGCTGACATAGACAAGTTTGTCCGGCGCCTCGGCAACGCGAACCGCGCCGTAGAAGTCGATGCACGTGGCGACAAGCGCCTCGCCAAGGACCGGCGCATTGGCGGCGGAGCCTGCTGAATCGACAAACTGCCTGGCGTTGCACATAATCCGCAGAAGCTTCGCCCATCCTTGGGGCCAGTCTTCGGCGGACCCGGCAATCAGCAGATACGCGGCAGCAGCCGAACCGCTTTGCGTCGGGTCGGCGAGGCTGAGCATATCTGCGAATCTCGGCTCGCCAAGGTCGTCCCATGTGCCGTCGGGGGATTCGATGCCGCACCGCGCCAGCATATCCTTGTTATAGAGATATCCAAATGCACTGATCGCAGCACCGCACCAGAGCATGTTTCTGTCGCGGAATTCCACAGCGCCCAGTGTCGGTGGTATCTGGGCCTCGACTTCGGGAGCCAGGCGCATGGGCTGAAGAACACCCTGTTCCGCCAGGCCCTTGAACGCATAGTCACCGCCGCCCCACAGTATGTCGATGCCGCTGGAATCCGCCGATTCGTAAACGTTCTTGAGATACTTATCGATGCTGCTGCCGCCGCCGCCGACGGTTCGCCATTCAAAGTAAACCCGATGGCCGAAATTGACCGCCTGGTGCAGCGAGAACGCCCATTCATATTCCGTGCGAATGTTCTCGTTGTGCGGACTGATTATCACCAGCCGCTTCAGCGGAAGCTCGTCAAGGCTTTTGCCCCATCGGCGCCTCACCTCCGCATCGGCCTGGCGAGTCCGCTGGTCGTCGGGCAGCGCGTCGCCCCGCCCGCATCCGCAAAGCAGGATGCACTGAGCGGCTGCAACCACGACAGCCGCCACAAACGAGCCAGACCGACAAGCGCATGTACTCTCCATTAGGTCTGGTATAGCGAACAGGCGGCGCGGACACAAGCCATGCGACGACCATTGGGCGCGCCCCGCAGCTACTTCTTCAGGGCACAGACGTCTTCGAGCACCTCGCCGGCCAGCTTTACGTCGTGTCCCTTGGCGGCAAGGTCGCCAATTGAGACAATTCCTACGGGGCGGTTGGAGTAGTCCAACACCAGCAACCGGCGGATGTTGTGTCTTTCCATGAGCCTTGCGGCATCCTGGAGGGTTTGATCGGCACGGCAGCAGACCGTTCCGTGGGTGGCGGCGGCCCGCACCGGCGTCGCGGCGGGGTCCATCTGCCTGGCCAGTGCACGGACGACTATGTCGCGGTCGCTGATGACGCCGATTATCTCGTTCTCCTCGACCACGGGCAGGCAGCCAATGTTGTGCTCTTTCATCTCCGCTGCCGCCTCGATGAGCGACGCATCGGCCGAGATAGTGACAATCGTAGGCGTCATGACATTTTCAACAAGCATCACCACTACCCCTAACGGCGGAAGACTTGCGCCTGCATCCGGGAGTGCTACTCCCCGTCCCAATACCTCGGCCTGCCATAGTAATCGTACAACATGGACTCGTATTCCCGATTTACCGGCTGAGATGGATCATAGACGGGACTCTGGCGCAGTTGCCGGCAAGAAAGCTTCACAAGGATTCTTCTCTGCGCCCAGTCCACATCCTCGATCCATTCGGGCGATATTATCACCTTGCGGCCGGGCAGCCAGTTGCGAGTGTCCACCACCATATAGCGAATGCGCCAGCCTTGGGTTTCGGCAATGAAGTCTTCGGCATGGCCCACCGAGTTGTCGCTGCACTCAATGTGATATCCCGTGACTTCCTGCACACTGCGCAAGTTTGGATCGCCAGCGACCTTATCATGCTCTCGACTGTGCGGCACGGGCGCGGTGGATCCTATGGGCGCGCCAACCGGGCCCCAGTATGGCGCCCATCCATAGTACATCGAGAGCTCCGCCTCATGCTGCCTCGACACGGGCAGGTGTTCCTGGATGCTCGGGGCGTTCTCTATCTGCTCGCGTTTGAGGTTTACAGGCAGCACCCTGCTGGCCCAATCCGGCGTGCCTATTTGAGCAGGCGCAAGAAGAACTCGCCGTCCCGGCAGCCATTTGCCCGTGTCCGCCGCCATGTAGCGGACAACCCATTGACGGTCGTCAAAAAGCAAGTCTTTCAGCCTGCCAATATCGGCGTCCAGAGCCCGCAATGAATACCCGATGATTTCCCTAATGCTTCTGAGCATGAGACACCTGGAATACTGCGTCGAGCAATTCTAGCAGCCGCTCGTGAGGTCTATTTGGTCCCCGGACACCTAGAATTTGACATAACAAACATAGGGTTTGGCCCGGCAACGGAAAGCACAAGGGGAATCGAGATGTTCGGCAGGACATTTACGCTGTTCAAGCTGTTCGACTTCACAGTGAAGATAGACCTGAGTTGGCTGATCATTCTTGGCCTTGTGATCTGGTCGCTTGCGGGCGGAGTGTTTCCGGGGCGTTATCCGGGAATGCACTGGGGAGTTTATGTGGCAATGGGCCTTGGCGGAGCGGCCGGGTTGTTCGCCTCGATCATCTTCCACGAGCTTTGTCATTCACTGGTCGCCCGACGGTTCGGCATGCCGATGAAGGGCATAACGCTGTTTATCTTCGGTGGCGTGGCGGAAATGGGCGACGAGCCTCCAAGCCCCAAGGCGGAGTTTTCGATGGCGATAGCCGGTCCGCTTTCGAGCCTTGGTCTGGCCGGGGCGTTCCAGGGAATGGCCCTCCTTGGCAATCAACTGGTCTGGCCGGATGTTCTGGTGGGCGTGTTCACCTGGCTGGCTCTGATCAACGCAATCCTGGTTGCGTTTAACATGATCCCGGGTTTTCCGCTGGACGGCGGCAGGGTCCTGCGGTCGATCATCTGGCACATCAAGGGCGACCTGAGAAAGGCGACGCACATAAGCGCGAGGGTCGGGGCGGGGTTTGGGGCGGTGCTGATTGTGCTTGGCTTCGTCAACCTGCTGACGTTGAACCCCATCGGCGGCCTTTGGTGGATCCTTATAGGTTTCTTCATTCGCAGCGCCGCCAGACAGAGCTACCAGTCGGTGCTAATGCGACAGGTTCTTGGCGGCGAACACGTTAGACGATTCATGACAAGCAATCCCGTTTCGGTTCCTTATTCGGCGACGGTGCAGCAGTTGGTGGACGACTACGTGTACGTTTATCACCACAAGATGTTTCCCGTGGTTGATGACGATCGCCTGGTGGGTTGCATTTCAACCAGGCAGATCAAAGACATCCCCCGCGAGCTATGGTCCGCCCGCCAGCTGAGCGAGGTCGTCTCGACGTGCAGCCCCCAGACAACCACCCAGCCGGACGCCGACGCAATGAGCGCGCTCGAACAGATGAATCGCACACAGTCAAGCCGGCTACTGGTGGTGCAGGGAGATAAGCTTCTTGGCATAGTGACGCTGAAGGATTTGCTGCGATTTCTGTCACTTAAGCTTGAACTGGAGGTCGGCGACAAGAGTAGCGTCTCACGGCCCCAGGCCATGGACGAGAACATGGAAGATGACCTTCATGGAAAGGACGCCGCCTGAAAAGATCAGCCGGTGACGATTCGGTCGCCACCGGCTGAATGCGGATTTCCAACAACAGATCGCTCAGGCCGCCTCGGTGCACACCTGCATGGCGTTCTGGATCTTCTGCAAAGCCTTCTTGAGTATCTGACGCACTCGCCTGGTGCTGTAGCCGCACTGCTCGGCGATGGTCTTCATCTTGCGATTCTGAGGCGGAGAATCTATCGCAAAGCGCTGCTTGACGATGTTCTGCTCAAGGACAGTCAGGTCGGCAAGATTCTCGGTAAGTATGGTTCTCACAAGCTCCTTGCGGTTGGGAGCATCCACAGTTGGAGTATACGCCTGGTCCACGGTCTCGAGTTCGGTGTCATACTGCACCGGGAAGCGGCGCTTGTGCTGCGCCTCTTTCTGTATCAACCTGCCGAAACTCTGGAGAATGGACCGGCAGGAGTATGTTGAGAACCTGTACCCGCGGGAGACATCGAACTTGTCTACGCTTCTGAGCAAAGCCATGCTGCCTTCGCTGACAAGTTCGTCAAGCTCGACGTTGGGAAAACGCACCCGCTTTACCATCGCCAGCACCAGCGCCATGTTGGCCTGAACAATCTGGCTTCGCGTGTCAAGCAATCGCCGCCGCCAGAGTTCCACCTCGTCGTCATCCGCAAACCGCCTGCCTGTGTGAATGTTGTTAAGCATCCAACGGGCGTAGTTGTACTTGACGAAGAGGTCTTTCTCTTCGTCAGCGCTTGGGGCGGCTTGCCTTGCGTGGCTTCCCTGGCCCTCTGGAATCCAGGTGAATGTCCTGCCGGCGCCGGCTTCGCCGGCGCTGTATAGAGATTCGATGGATGCGGGTGCGGCGAATGAGGAATGATAAACGCAGTTCTTCGCCAGCTGCGCCACCTCGTCGTTTTGCGCTTCGCGTGGGGTCTCCATTACTTCTGTGATATTGCTGATCATGACGCCCAGCCTTTCTTGGCGGCTCTAGCAATCCCTTCCGCCTGTGTAGTTAGTCTAGAGAAATGGCAGGGGCTGAACATCGGGCCGGTGGACGCATTTCGGGTAGGGATTGGAGGCATGGGCTCTAGGTAAATCACCTAGGGAACCGGATCAACTTGGTGCTGCCGGAGCTTGGAGCAGGGGCCGATCAGCGAAAGACGTTGCTCTTCATGCCGTCCCGCAGCGTGGGACCTCGGCTCTTGAAATGGGCTCGCTCGACCAGAAGCAGCACAACGCACGTGACCCAGATCACGATTGCCAGCGTCAGCATAACCGGCAAAGACACCTGGCTCAGGCGAGACAAATCATCTGCGCGAGCAGCGCTGTTGGAAGTAGTGATTATCTGCATGTAAGGCAGGTTCATGGCCCACCCGACCGCAACGCCGCCAAGCGCTGCGACGAATGCCTGCATGATTGCCGACAACCATGCCCATGAAATGCTCAGCCGCTGCCTGCCCGCATACACGACCAGCAGCAGTGAGACCACCAGCCACGCCAGGCCCGCCACATCGACGATGACGCCGCGCTCCACGAAGAACGTGTTCACCACGCTGGTGAAGACAGGCATCTCGGTGAGGCTTTCGGCGTAGTCTATCGCCTGGACCATGGCCCGGCTGGTTCCGGCCACCAGTGTCCACACCAAGTAAGAGATGCCGGAAAAAGACAAGGCAAGCCCAACGTCCAGTCTGGTTGTTCGTCGCAGTCGACCTAGCATGGGGAGTATTAGACCATGATACCCTTCGCGAATCAATGCTTCCGCCGATGCACAAGAAGTCGCTGGCCCGACAGAGCGCTCCTAGAATGTCCTGCCCAACAGCGGAAACAAGCGTAGATGGTTCATCAAACTTCAATCGCCTTTGTCGGTGACTATTCTCCAAGACGATGCGGAATCGCCACGTTCACCTCGGACATCTGCGAGGCGATAGCCGCCCAGCCCCAGGTGAACAGCAACATCTTTGCGGTGGCCGTAAACGATGTGCCCGATGGCTATCCCTACAGCCCGAGAGTGCGCTTCGAGATCCGCGAGAAAGTGCTGGCGGACTACTACCTCGCAGCCGATTTCCTGAACATCAACCAGGTGTCCGTCGTTTGCCTTCAACACGAGTTTGGCCTCTACGGCGGGGCGAGCGGCTCGCACATACTGTCCATGCTGCGCCGGCTGCGCCGCCCCCTGGTCACCACGCTGCACACCGTTCTGCGCGAACCGTCGGCGGAGCAACTGCTGGTGATGCGACAGCTAACCGTGCTGTCGGACAGGCTCGTCGTCCTGAGCGAAACCGGAAGACAAATCCTCCGTGACGTCTACGGCGTGGCCGAAGAAAAACTGGCGGTCATACCTCATGGAATTCCCGATACGCCGTTTGTGGATCCCAACTACTTCAAAGACAAGTTCGGCATCGAGGGCAGAAAGGTGCTGCTGACGTTCGGACTGCTTTCCAGCGGAAAGGGCATCGAGTACGTCATCAGCGCCATGCCGCGAATCGTGCGCGAGCATGGCGATGCAGTTTATATCATCCTTGGCGCAACGCACCCAAAAGTGAAACGCGAAAGCAGCGAAGACTACCGCAACGGCCTTATTCGCGCTGTGCACGAACTGGGAATGCAGGACCACGTCATTTTCCAGAACCGTTTTGTTGATCGTGACGAGTTGATGGAATACATCGGCTGCGCCGACGTTTACATAACGCCTTATCTTAACGAGGCGCAGGTGGTGTCGGGCACGCTGGCCTACGCAATGGGAGCAGGCAAGGCGGTGGTCTCCACCCCGTATTGGCATGCGGTGGAAATGCTTGCCGACAACCGAGGCAGACTCGCGCCGTTTCGTGACAGCGACGCCATCGCCAACGAGGTTAACTTCCTGCTGTCAAACGAGGTCGAGCGTCACGCCATCCGCAAGCGGGCCTACAACTACTGCCGCCGAATGGTTTGGCCACAGGTGGCGCAAGATTACCTCAAGCTGTTTTCAGCAGTCTGTGAAGCCTGGTCCGGCAGGCCAAGAAGCAAGCTTGCGGGGCAAGCCGCCGGCGGAGGACTGGAGAATGAATACGAGCTGCCCGAAGTCGATCTGCGGCATCTTTGCGCGCTCACCGACGATACCGGCTTGCTGAAGCATTGCATATACGCCACCCCCGATCGCACAATGGGCTACGGCACTGCCGACAATGCACGCGCGCTCATCGTGTCGGGCCTGCACTGGGTGCAAACTCGCGACGACAACGTGCTTGAACTGATTCAGACATACCTTTCATTCCTATGGCATGCCTATGACGAAGAGTCGGGATTGTTTCGGCCCCTGATGAATTATGATCGCTGCTGGAGCGACGATCCGCCGGATGAGGAAGCTCATTCCATAGCGCTGTGGGGCCTGGGATACGGAATCGCCAAATGCCCGCATGAATCAATGATCGCCCTGGCGACCAGATTGTTTATTCCGGCCTTGGCTGCCGTTGAAACCTTCACCAGCCCCCTGTCGTGGGCGTATTCGATTCTGGGCCTGCACGCATACCTGAGACGCTTCAGCGGCGACAGCGAGGTGAGACGATACAGAGCCCTGTTTAGCGAGAAGCTTATGAAGGAATTCGAGTCGGGCGCAACAAACGACTGGCCATGGCCCGGCGACGTCGTGCCCGCCGGCGGCGCTAAGCTGCCCCACGCCCTGTTGATGAGCGGAAAGTGGATGTCGCGCGGCGACATGATCGACATGGGCCGGCGCTCGCTTGAGTGGCTGATGCGATTGCAGGCGCGCCCGGGCGGCGGGCTGTCGCTGATCGGGTCCGAAGGCCGCCTGACGCGAGACCAGGGCAAGGCCCAGTTCGACCAGTTGCCGATAGACGCAGCCGCGCTTCTGGAAGCATGCATCGAAGCCTGGCACGTCACAGGCGACAGGGCCTGGGTGGGCCACGCACGCGAAGCCTTCAATTGGTTCCTCGGTCAGAACGACCTGCGAATGCCGCTGCACGATTCAACCACCGGAGGCTGCCGCGACGGTCTGCACTCCAGCAGGGTCAACGAAAATCAGGGCGCCCAAAGCCTGCTCAGTTGGCTGCTGAGCCTGCTGCGCATGCATGATCTGCAGATGGAGCTGAACCTTGGCGCACAAGTCGCCTCCACTCGAGGCGCGCAGGATGCGATTAAAGGAACGTCGCAGAGCGGTTCAGAAAAGGCTGCGTGACGGCCCCGACACTTTCATCATGGATGAGGAAAGCTCTTGTTCACGAACCTGCCGTTTTCCAGCAGCAAGTTGCCGTCGGCGAACACCTTGGCCTTCTTGCGAGTGTCGCACACCATGTCCCAGTGCAGCCCGCTTTTGTTCACGCTGCCGGTCTCGGGATACCCGCTGCCAAGAGCAAGATGCATGGTCCCGCCGATCTTCTCGTCAAAGAGGGTGTTGCGGGTGTAGCGGGTGATGTTGTAATTCGTGCCGAACGCAAGCTCGCCCAGGTAAGACGAGCGGGCGTCCATCGCCACCATCGCACGCAGGAAGTCTTCACCCTTGTCCGCCTGCGCCTTGACGACCTTTCCGTTCTTGAACTCGATGAAGACTCCGTTGACTTCGCGGCCATGGTGTATCGCGGGGAAGCTGAAGCGTATGTGCCCGTTGACCTGCGTTTCGACGGGGCCGGTGAAGACCTCGCCGTCTGGAAAATTCTCATGCCCGTCGCAGTTGATCCACCGTCTTCCGCCCACACCGAGAGTGATGTCGGTGTCGGGCGCTTCGATCCGAATCTGCTTGCACTTGTTCAGTGCAGCCGCCAACGCTTTCTGGGATGCACTGATCCGCTTCCATGTGGCTATTGGATCGGCGTCATCAAGATGCCCTGCCTTGAACACGAAGTTTTCGTATTCCTCCAGCGACATTTCCGCGTCCTGGGCGGCTGCGTTCGTTGGCCACTGCGTGCCGACCCACAGCAATTCCTTCTTGGCGGCGCGATCGAGAAAAATCTGCCCTATCTTCTTGTTGGCGGCGGCGAAGGCAGCCATCTTTTTGGGATCGGCGTTGGTCAGTGAGCGGGTGTTCGTATCGCCCCATACGTTTATCAAGGCGTCGAGCTTGCGCATCCTGAACTCGCGAAACGGAGATGCGTAAGCCAGTTGTTGCGAATTCGCTTCGGCGTAGAAAATCTCGGCAAGACCGTCTATGGCCACGTTCACTTCGACCAAAGCGCCCTTCCTGATCGCATGCCGATAGCATTCTCGCAGCAAAGGCGACGCGCATGCGTGCCCGCTGATCCCAAGCATCTTGCCTTTTTTAATGCTTACCGAATACTCAACCAACAGCCTGGCCAGCTTCTCTACTCGCGGGTCTGTCATGTCTGCTCCTTCGATGATTCAGCATAGCGGGCTGATCAGAAGCAGTCCATGACTAACGTCGGATCATGCATTTGCCACGTCTTGTCGGCAATCGGCCAAACCCAGCTCGCGCAGCGCGGCGTGCAGCCTTTTGCCGTCCACGGGCTTGGTCAGATAGTGCTCGCAACCCGAGTTGAACGCTCCGAGCACGTTTTGCGGATCCTTGAACATGGTCGTCATGATGATCTTGACGCCCTTGCCAAGCGCTATTCCATGCTGGGTCTCCCATTGGCGTATCTCGCGCAGTGCCTCCTGGCCGTCCATGTTGGGCATTTTTATGTCCATGAAGATCAGGTCATAGGGCTTGCTGTCCGCGTGGGCGCGCTTGAAAGTCTCCCATGCCACCTTGCCGTCTTCGACAACTTCAAAATCGCCAAAGGGCTTGATCAGGGCGGAAATCAGGCTTCTGCAAACCGCCTCATCTTCGGCGACAAGAATTCTGAGCCTTCGCGGCGCGGATTCCGTTGCTGGTTGCACCTCGGCTGCGGTAAGCGGCGCTGGAATAACCCCGCCCGATAGAAACGCCAGAACGCGCTGGACATAGTCCTTTGCGGATAGCAGCACGTCGCCTGCCTCGCCGGCGGGGTTCTCGCAGCCCAGAAACGTCTCAAGCTCGTGACACAGCCTGCTGACGGCCCCAAGACCCACAAAGCCCGCGTCGCCTTTGATGACATGCAGCACGCGGCGGATGTCGGCAAGCTGTGCGGCAAGCCCGCCTGCCGCCTGATTCATGACCAGGCTCTCGATCTCCTCGATATGATCGGCGGTGCAGGAAATGAATTCCGCCCGCACCTTTTCTTCCACATCGGGAGAAAACGCCATCACTTCAGGCTGAGGCAGCTTGCTCATGAAGTCGTTAATGGAATTCTTGTCCTTACTCATCTCTCTCTCCTTAGCCGCCACCTCAGGCAGCATGCTTGGCGCAAAGCGCCTCTATGTCCAGGAACATCGCGACCCTTCCATCGCCCATCAGGGCGCCTCCAGCGAAAATCGGCTCCGAAATCAGGCCTTGAACTTCCTTGAGAACCACCTGCTGAACACCAATAACCTCATCGACAGCCAGGGCTACCTGCTTTCTGTCGGCGTCAACAGTGACCATAATGCCGCCGGCAACATCACGCGCGGCTCTGTTCAGGGCGTCGCCAAGTCGGATGACAGGCAGACTCCGGCCGTGGCGAAGCATACATTCGCCGCGCTCAAGCGCGCGGTGGATGTCGGCGTCTTTCCAGTCGAAGCATTCGCGGACCTTCGCCAACGGCAGGACGTACTTTTCTTCCCCAAGCGCGACGACCATGCCGCTGACAATCTGGGTGTGAACGCTTTTGGGAACGGTCACGACAAAGGTTGTGCCTTTGCCCAGTTCCGTGGTCAGCGTGATGGATCCGCCCAGATTCTCGACAAGCCGTCGAACCACATCCATTCCGACGCCCCTGCCGCTGACATCAGTGACGCGCTGGGCGGTTGATACGCCGGGCATGAACAGCATGTCCTTAACGACGTCGTCGCTCAAGTCGGCTTCGGCGCTTATCATGCCTAATGCAACCGCCTTGGCCTTGAGCCCGATAAGGTTCAGACCCGCCCCATCGTCGGCGATAGTCATCGTGACTTTGTCCGATGACATGCCGAAGTCCACAGATATAACGCCCTGGCGGTTCTTGCCGGCTTTTTGCCGATCATCGGGGTTTTCTATGCCGTGATCGGCAGCGTTTCGGACCATGTGCGTGAGGCAGGTATCGAGCATGTCCAGCAGGCTCTTGTCGATCTCCACGCCGCCGCCTTCGGCGACGACTTTTATGTCCTTTCCCGACGTTGCGGCGATGTCCCGAACCAGCTTCGGCGCCTTCTGAAGCAGCGACCTAACTGAAACCAGGCGAATGCTCATGACCTTTGTTTGAAGCTGCTCTGAAACGCTGTTGAAGTTGTCCCACGCCCGCCGGAAATCCTGGATCAGATCCGCCGGCATCTTTCTTGACGCGATGCTAATCTGCAAGTGCCGAAGCATCTCGCCAATGATTACCAGATCCCCAACAGATTCCAGGAACCCATCCAGATGAGACTCCGCAACGCGGATTGTTTTGCTTTCGCGCGCTTGCTGGCTGGACGATGACGGCTCGCTTTTCTGCGCAGCCGGCGCCGATTGCCCTTCTGCCTGTGCCTGGGCCGAGGACTGGCTTGCGGACGAAAGCTCGCGGGCGCGGGCGATGATTTCATCCAGTTTTTCGGCACTGACGGGTTGGCCCGCGCGCGCCGAGCCGGCCAGTTCCTCCAGTGCAGCCAGTGTCTCGTTAAGATGACCGGCCCTGTCGCTCCTGGTTCGCGATGGAATCCGCCGGACCGCCTCGAGCATCTTTTGATAGGCTGCGGCGTCGGGAGCTTCGGCCTGGCCCTGTGCGATTCTCTCGAACATCTCGCGCAGCATCTGCACGCCGGCCAGCAGGATGTCGATGACTTCCTTATCCGCCGCCAGCGCCTTCTTTCTGACAAGGTCGAGCACCGTTTCGAGGTCGTGCGCAAGGGTTCTGATGTTCATCAGCCCGAAGAACGCCGAGTTTCCCTTGATGGTGTGGACCGGTCGGAATATGGCGTTAACCGTCTCCTCGTCATCGGGGTGCTGTTCAAGTTGGACAAACAGCCCATCGATGTCGTCGAGCAATTCAAGCGTCTCATCTATGAATTCAGCCTTTAGCTGTTCGTCTACGGCGTATGTTTCTTCACTCATGATTATGCCTGTTGTTCAAAAGAGCCCATGGCCTTGAGCGCCAGGAATTTGTCCTGCCACCGTTTCAGGTCGCTGATGGCGCGTTCGACGGCCTCTTCCAACTCGCGAAGATCGCTGAAAGGTTTGAATATGCATGTGTCCGCGCCCCGGCGCATGCATGCCAGTGCGGTGTCCAGGCTGACTTGCCCGGTCATCATAATGACGTGCGTCATGGGGAACTGGTTGCGGATGATCTTCAGCAGGTCCACGCCGTTGATGCCGGGCATGCACACGTCGCTGATGACCACTTCAAACCGCTGAGCTTCGAGCAGAGACAGCGCCTCGATGGCGCCTCTTGCCGTGCCAACCTCGTAGCCTTTGAATGAAAAATGCCGGCTGAGCATGTTCAGTATGTCCTGTTCATCGTCAACAATCAGGATGCGAGCGGCCATGTGCTTTTTCTCCTTCGTGGATCGGCAGGCGGATTGTGAAGCATGCGCCTCTTGGCGATGCATTGGCGGCGGCAACTGTTCCGCCATGGCGGTCGATAATGCCTTTGCTGACGAACAGGCCCAGGCCCGTGCCGTGCTCGGGGGGCTTGCTTGTGAAGAAGGGTTTCCAGAGGTTTTGTAATGCCTCTTCGTTGATGCCGCGCCCTTCATCCCGCACCGTGACAACCACGTGCGCGTCGCTAACGCAGGTTGAGACGGTCACCGACGTCGATTCCATGCCTTCCATGGCGTCGGCGGCGTTGGTGAATAGATTCACCAACACCTGTTGGATCTGCTGTGCATCGGCGCACACCGGGGGCAGAGACTCTTGCAGATCCTGGCGTATGGTGAACTTTTTCAGCCGCCCGCGGCATAGATTGAGGCTCTGGCGCACGCAGTCGTTCATGTTGCACGGACGGCGAAGCTCCTTGTCTCGTCGGGCAAATCTGCGAAAACCATCGACGATGGAGTTGATGCGCTGCACCCCGTTGGATATGCCTTCAAGGGCCGCGGGGAACCCTTCTTTGATCATTCCCAGCTTTGCCGCGTCCGCCAGACCGGTTTCTATGGCGTGGCTGATTTCGTTCCAGTACATCTCAAGGGTTTGCTGGTTGCCCGCAATGAAGGCGGTTGGATTGGTGATTTCGTGGGCCAGGCTCGGCGCGAGCAAACCGAGCGTGGCTATGCGCTCAGCATGCACCAACTGCATCGCCCGTTCCTGGGCCAGGGCTTCCATGCGCGAGGCGAACTGCTCGAGTTCCATGTTCTTGGCCGCCAGCGAACGTTCGTAGTCGATCACGCGCGACCCCGCCCGAAGCCGGCTTCGAAGCTCGCAAAGATCGAAGGGCTTTGTTACGTAATCATCGGCGCCGGCGTCCAGCCCTTGGGCGATCTCGCTGACGTTCTTTTTGCACGAGAGCAGCACCACATAAACATACTGTGCTTTGTTCTCGCGAAGGCGGCTGCATATTTCCGGCCCCTTCATGCCGGGCATCATCCAGTCCAACAGCGCCATGTCGATGCCGGCGTCCGGATCGCTGAGAGTCTCGAGCGCAAGTTGCCCATCCTGCACGCAAACCGTCTGGTAGCTCCATTTGCAGAGCGATTCGCTCAGCACCCGCATGTAGACCGGGTCATCTTCGGCGATGAGGCACTTCATGATCCCACTCCGAGGACGTGCCGCAGTTTTTGCGGATCGCCGATTAGCTGCACCAGGCGCTGGAATTCCATTTTCGCCACGGTCAGTAGCGTTTGCATCTCTTCAAGCCGGTTTTGTTCGGCCAGCGTCTCCAACTGGCCGGCGATGTTCTGCAGCCGGCCCGCCGAAACGCCGGCCGATGCTCCTTGCAATGAGTGCGCCGCCATTCCCGCAGCTTTAGAATCCCCTGCAGCGATGGCCGAGGTCATTTCGGCAAGCCGCTTCGGCGCCTCGGCTATGTAAACATCAATAAGCGATGCGACCAGCTGAGCATCGCCATCGAGCCGCGCAAGGCACTCCTTGGCGGCAAATATCTCGCCACGCGCCGAATCCTGGGTTGGACGAATGCACGCGGGCTTCATGGCTATGGCTTTGTCCACCGCCTCTTCGATCTGCTTGCGCACAAACGGCTTGGTGATGAACCCGTCCATGCCTGCCTCCAGACAGCTTTCCCTGGCCGGGACAGTGGCGCTGGCAGTGAGGGCGATTATCGGCGTGTGCCTGCCGAGCAGCTTCTCCCTGAGGCGAATGGCCTTTGTGGCCTCGAAACCGTCCATTCGCGGCATCCGGCAGTCGATGAAGATCAGATCCACCTCTTCCCTTGAGTGCACATCAAGGGCCTCCTTGCCGTCACGCGCCACCAGCACGGTGTGACCGATCTGCTGAAGCATTCGCACGGCGACTTCCTGATTCACCAGGTCGTCCTCCGCCAGAAGGATGCGCAGGGGCTGGCGATTGCGGCTGACATGGAACACGCCGGCGTCATATGCCGACGGTGATCGCCCTTCTCAAATCGCCACCAGCGACTCGTACAGTTCGGCTTGAATCACAGGCTTGCTCAGCGTCCAGTATGTGTCGGGCTTGGCCTCGCATGCCGCATCGTTCTGCCCGGAAGGCAGCAAAGCTATCGCGCTGCCATACTTCAAGCCAAGCCTTCGAAGCTCCTGAAGGCACGCCACCCCATCTGCAATTACCACATCCACGCGCGATTGTTCAGCGGGCGTTATTGCCTCCTCCGGCGTCTGGGCGTGACGCACCTCAACGCCCCAGTGTTCAAGAAGCTGCACAATCGCCATGCGAGACGACTCTCTGGTTGCCACCACCTGCGCCTTCATGCCGGCCATGCAGCCAGCACGGGCAAACGCCGGAGTCTTCTGCTGCTGTGGAAGACCAAACCATGCTGTGAAAGTAAATGCGCTTCCAACGCCAGGCGTGCTTTTTAGCGTGATGCCGCCATTCATGAGCCCAGCCAGCTCGGACGAGATCGCCAGGCCAAGGCCCGTCCCACCGTACTTGCTTGTGGTTGACGCCTCGCCCTGGGTGAAAGCCTTGAATACAACCCCCTGTTTCTGCTGGGATATGCCGATGCCAGTGTCTTTGACGGTTATGTCGAGCCGGATCCTGTCCTTCTCTCTGGCGCTTTCGACAACATCTACGACGACCTCCCCCTCGTCAGTGAACTTCACGGCGTTCCCTACGAGATTGACGATGACCTGTCTTAACCGGCAGGCATCGCCGATGAAGGTGTTCTCCAGCCGGCTTTCCACGCGATGGACAAGCTCGAGCCCCTTTCCATGAGCCCTTATCGCCATCGTGCGCATGGTTTCGCCAAGCAGATCGCGCAGATCAAACGGCGCAAGGTGAAGCTCCAGCTTGTGGGCTTCTATTTTCGAGAAATCAAGTATGTCGGTCAGAAGGTCCAATAGCGCATTGGCCGAAGTGTTGGCGATTTTGAGGAACTCCCGCTGGTCGGTGGAGAGTTCTGTGTCCAGCGCGAGTTCGGTCATGCCGATCACGGCGTTCATAGGCGTACGAATTTCGTGACTCATGTTGGCCAGGAATTCGCTTTTGGCCCGATTTGCCGTCTCCGCCTGAATCGCCAGGCGGCGCGATTCCTCAAGCGCCTGCTGAAGCCGGCAGTTGGCTGCCTCAAGCTCTTCCTTCGAGGTCCGAACCTCGCGCTCCATCCGCTTGCGTTCGCGAAGCTGCCGGCTGAGGTTCTGTTCGAGGCTCAGTATGCGAAGCCCCACCCTCACTCGCGCTCGCAGCAGTTCAATGTTCAGGGGCTTAACCAGGTAGTCGTCGGCCCCGGCGGTCATGCCGCAGATAATCTCGTGGGGCTGACTTCGCATGGTAAGCAGCACGATGTACACGTACGACCCGCTTCGGCACGAGCGCAAGAGACGGCATATCGTCAGCCCGTCCTGCTCGGGAAGGTCGCTGTCCAGAATCGCGAGTTTTGGACCGTCGGGGCGTGACAGCAGCGATAATGCTTCGCTTCCGCTGGAGGTTGAAATGATGTTCATCCCAAGATTTCGCAACACGCAGGAGATTTCCATCAACGAATTCTGGCAGGCGTCCGCGACAAGTATCGAATTGCTCAGGCCGCTGGGTTCCGACGATTCAACCATGGTTCTTGTGAATTGTGCTGACTCAGCGAGCGATGACATTTGTCGGGCTCCCCTATGCACAGGCGTGGCCTGGCCCAAGAGCAAAGCATTCCCTATCTGCCCCTGTCCCGACGTGCGACGCAACAGATTGTTATTCGGCCATCCGGCGGCCGGACTTCATCAAGCGGCCAAATGTCACTAGTTGATTCGCTCTACGACAAGGCGCTGCTCGAGTTCCCCGGCAAACGCCGGATCGAAATCCGCGGGGCTCAACGTGCATGCGCTTGCGGTTGCGCAGGCGATGGCCCTTGCAAACGCCTTCTCGATTGGCAGTTGCTGCCTGACCCCTGCAATAAAGGCCGCAAGCATCGCATCGCCGCAGCCGACGGTATTCTTCACCAACGACTCGTCCAGATCAACGTGACCCCTGAACTCCATCCCGCCGGAGAACATCAGCGCCCCTGCGGAACCCTTGGTAAGCAGAACAACCTCGATATGATCCGCCAGTTCTCGGGCGGCGACAAGCTCCTGCTGCTCGTTGTCGAGCGGCCTGCCTGCAAGGTCCGACAATTCCTGATGATTGGGCTTAACAAGCCACAGCTTTCTGGCCCAGACTTCCCGAATGGCGCTTCCGCTGCTGTCAACGGCGACTTTGGCCCCACCCGCAACGCACATGTCCACCATCGCGGCGAATTCTTCCGACGAAATGCCCGGTGGAAGCGATCCGCTGAACACTATGATTGCGTCCGGTCGGCTCAGGAACTGAAGCTTGCGCTGGAGGCGCTGACGATGCAGCTCGTCCACGTGCAGGCCCCGCTGGCGGATGTGAGTCTCCTGCCGCGTCACAGGATCGGTGATGGTGACGTTTTCGCGAGTCCTGCCGGGCAGCAGAAAGAACTCGTCCACGATGTTCAGTTCCTCCAGCATCAGACTGAATTCCTCGTGGTTGTCCTTGCCCAGAAACCCGGTGGCGGTGTTGTGCACCCCTAGAAGGGCAAGCGCTCGTGAGACATTCAGAGATTTACCCGCCGGCATGCGAAAAACCTCTTTGCCCTGCTGATGCGCGCCGATGGTGAACCCTTCCACCTCCAGCACGCGATCAATCGCGGGATTAAGCCCAACAGTGACAATGGCGGAAGCAGCCGGCATGGAAAGCCTCCTTCTATACGCCTGGCTCGGGAAAAATCATCGCTTCGGCGAACTCGGCCTGGAAGTCCATGTTGCATGAAAGCTCAACGTGAACCACTTGGGCCGCTGCCTCTTCAAGCTCTTTTCGCGCCTCAGTCGAAACCAGCGCGCATCGCGCACCCTGCAGCGAGGCGTTTCCGACATAGCCGATCTTCGAGGGGCTAACCTCAACCGGCAACAAACCGATTCGCCGAGCATTGTCCCTTCGGATATAGCTGCCAAAACCGCCGGCGACCAGCACCCGCCGCAGATCGGTCGCCTCAAGGCCTGCCTGCTTGAGCAGTATCCTGATTCCGGCCCGAATGGCGGCACAGGCCAGTTGCAGCTCGCGCACATCGCGGTAGCCAAGTGAAACCTCAGGCGCGTCGCTGGAATCACCACCGCAGACGATGAACTTGACCTGCCCGGTCGAATCGAGCTTCACCCTGCGCTTCAAGTTTTCGCTCAGCGAAGACGGCAGCTCATCCGCCGGAAGCAGCCGGCCTTCGGGAGTAATCACGCCAAGACGCAGCAATTCGGCCACAAGATCTATCAGGCCGCTGCCGCAAAGGCCCGTGGCCTGGCAGCCTCCGATAACGCCCGTCTCAATTTCTTCGTTGATCACCACTTTTTCTATAGCGCCGTTGGTGGCCCGCATACCGCAGGAGATTCTGGCGCCTTCAAACGCCGGACCCGCAGCCGTGGACGCAGCCCATGTGCGCCCCTCGTGAGACAGCACTATTTCGCCATTGGTCCCAATGTCCACCATCAGGATCGGGCCCGCCATCTTGCCAATGCGCGTCGCCAGTATGCCCGCCGATGTGTCGCCGCCGACGAAGCCGCCGATGATCGGAAACAAGTACGCCGCCCCGTTGGGCGCGATCTTCAAACCAAGTTCCTCGGCCCCAACCATAAGCCCCCGCGCCCAGCATGGCGCAAATGGCACCTGCCCGAGCTGGGCGACATCCACGCCGGCAAGCAGATGTTCCATGGTGGTGTTGCCCGCAAGTGTCGCCTCGTATATGTGGGTAGCATCCACGCGGGCCTCGGCGCAGAGCCTGGCGATCATCTCGTTGAGGGCCGTGATAATCACGTCCCGCAGTTCATTCAGTTTATCGGCCCCGGCGCAGGCGTGCTGGATGCGCGAGAGAACATCGTCGCCGAATCTCACTTGCGGATTGAGGCCGCTGACCAGAGCCAGCTCGCCGCCTGTCTGCAGATCAAGCAGCGATCCCACCAGCGTGGTCGTTCCAATGTCGAAGGCTGCGCCGTAGCAATGGCTCGACGTATCGCCGGGCTCGATTCCGATAAGATGGTGATCGGTCAACACGGCCGTCACTTTGAAGCTGCTTTGCCTGAACACCCCCGGGGCCTTGCGAAGCATTGGCAGATCGATCTTGACCTTGCCGATTACCTGCTCCAGGCGGCGCAGATCGGCGTGATCGTCCTCCAGCGACGGCGGCGGCAGTTCGACATAGACCTTTCGAACCGCCGGCAGAACCTGGCCGCTGTTTTTGTGGGCCTCAGCCAGTATCTGGGCCTGAATGCTGAACATCGAGCTTTGTGGCACGCTTACCACGGCGTCCTGATCGAGCGCCGTCTGACACCCCAGCCTCCAACCCGCGGCAATCTCGGCCTCGCTGAAGAACTTCTTGTCGCCCGGTCCCGCCTTGGGCGCGCCCGAGGTGATCTGAACCCTGCATTTTCCACAAATTCCGGCGCCGCCGCAGGGAATGTCCAGCGCCAGGCCCGCAAGCGTCGCCGCCTCGACGACTGTCGTGCCTGCAAGCACATGGACCGCCCGACCTTGGGGCTCAAACGTTACGCGAACCTGGTGAGACATCTCTAGGCTCCAATAGTGGTATGTTCACCGACATGCTACTTCCCACGTCGCCACGGGGCAACCTGCATGTTGCAAAGACAGCAGCGGCACTATACCTTGACAGCATGAACAAGAAATTCGTTGATCTGCAAGTTAACGGCTACGGCGGGACAGATTTCAACCGCCCAAACCTTACCGCGACGCAGCTTCACACAGCATGCGAGTTGCTGGACAGGGATAACGTAGACGCCGTTTTGGCCACTATTATTACCGATAGTATAGACCGGATGTGCGAACGCATCCGCCTGATTGTCCGCTACAGGCAGTTCGACCCGCTCGCGCAGCGCATCATCAAAGGCTTTCACATTGAAGGCCCGTTCATCAACGAGAACCGTGGCTTTCGCGGTGCGCATCCCGTCGAGCAAATCCACCCCGCCAACACTGATGAAATGAACAGAATTCTCGACACCGGCGAGGGGCTCGTTCGGCTGGTCACGCTTTCCCCAGAGCGCGACGAGGGTTTCAAGGTGACATCCATGCTTGCAGGCAAGGGCTTGCTAGTCGCGGCAGGACACACCGACGCATCTCTCGACCAACTCAAGGGCGCGTGCGATGCGGGCCTGAGGGTTTTCACACATTTAGGCAACGGCTGCCCCATGGAATTGCACCGGCACGACAACATCATCCAGCGGGGCCTGAGCCTCGCGGGCAGGCTTAAATGCGGGCTGATCGCCGATTGCGTGCACGTGCCCATGCCCGCAATTGCCAATTACATACAGCTGGCGGGAATTGACAACTGCTTTGTAGTCACCGACGGCACCAGCGCCAGCGGCATGGGCCCCGGCAATTACTCGCTGGGCGAGTGGGATGTGGTCGTGGGCGAAGATCTCGTGTGCATGGCGCCCGACAAATCGCACTTGTTGGGATCGGCAGTGACAATGCAAAGATGCCTCGAGAATCTCCAGAATCTCGTGGGGTTGTCGCGAGAGGACGCTACGAAACTGGTATGCGATAATCCCGCCGCGATATTGGGCGTCTAAAGCTCTCGCCAGAAGCCGCCTGCATTTGAAGCCGGGCGCGGCTTCGGCGGCCTGTGGCATTGCGATTGACCTTATCGCCCCATGCCTTCTATTATCGTGCTTGTGAACGAAGAATCCCCGGCACAACTCGATACTCCGGCGATGCGTCAGTATCGCCAGTTCAAGGAGCAATACAGCGATTACCTGCTGTTGTTCCGAATGGGCGACTTCTACGAGATGTTCTACGAAGACGCCAGGACGGCCTCGAAGCTTCTGAACCTTACGCTCACCGCCCGATCGAAGGGCGCAACCGCGGTGCCTTTGGCGGGAATTCCATATCACGCGCTGGACAGCTATCTTGCCCGGCTTATCAAGGCCGGCTGCCGGGTGGCGATCTGCGAACAGGTCGAAGATCCAAAGGCGGCAAAGGGCATAGTCAAACGCGATGTCACCCGCCTGGTTACACCGGGCACGCTGACCGAGCAGGAATTGCTCGACCAACGGGAGGGCAACTATCTTGCAGCTGTCTTCGGCCAGAAGATGTCGGGCGCCTCTCCCGAAAAAGGCCAAAACGTCGGCCTGACATGGGTTGAGCTTTCCACCGGCGCCTTCTGGACCATGCTTCTTTCGGGCGAGCATCTTCTGGACGAGTTGACGCGCATCATGCCTGCTGAGGTGCTTGCGCCAGAAGGCAGTGTGTGGGACACCCCTGCCTGGAAAACAAACCTCAAGGCTGCCTGCGGCGCGGTGTGTGTTTCCAGGCCGGTGTGGGGATACGACGCTCACGCCGCGATGAACACGCTGCAAAAACACTTCAAGACCACGACGCTGGAGGGCTTCGGCTTTGACGGCTACGACGAGAGCCTTTCATCCGCAGCCGCCCTGATTGAATATCTCAATGAAACCCAGAAGACGTCGCTGGCGCACATTCTTTCGCTTCGCAAGTTCGACCGGCGCGACCACATGGCTATCGACGGCACGACGCTGCGATGTCTTGAGGTTCATCGCACGCTTCGAGGAAATCAGCGATCGGGCAGCCTGCTGGCCTGCATAGACCGCACGTGCACCGGCATGGGCGCTCGCACGCTGGAGCGGTGGCTTGCGTTTCCGCTTCGCGGATACAGCGCAATCGTGCAGCGACAGGACGCCATCGAAGAACTGATGCAGGACCGCCGCCGGCTGGAGAGCATACGCAATATCCTCTCAGGCGTTACACAGGTTGACCGCGTGTCGTCGGCGATTATGCTGGGCAGGGTGCGGCCCAGAGAGCTGCTCGCGCTGGGCCAAACGCTCAACGCGCTGCCGGACCTGGTGGGCTTGCTTGAGGGTCTCGCAGGCGAGTTGCTGTGCGGCGTTCGCCCGGCCCTGGAAGGATTCGAAGATGACGCCAGGCTTATCCTCGACGCCATCAGCGAAGAGTGCCCGAACGTCATTCGCGACGGCGGCGTGATTGCGGCCCGTTACGATCAAGAGCTTGATCGCCTGCGCAGCATAGGCGCCGACGGTCAGAGCTGGCTGTCGGCCTATCAGCAGCGGTTGTGCCGGGCCACCGGAATTGGCAACCTCAAAGTCGGCTTCAACAAGGTCTTCGGCTACTACATCGAAGTCACCAACGCCAACGCCGACAAGGTCCCCGGCGATTTCATCCGCAAGCAGACGGTTAAGAACGCCGAGCGATATATCACCGATGAACTCAAGCGTTACGAAAGCGAGGCGCTAACCGCAGCCGAGCGGGCCAAGGCGCTTGAGGTCCAGTTGTTCGAGCAGTTAAGAATCAAGCTTTCGAGTGGAATCGAGCGGCTCCAAGGGGCGGCGTCGGCTCTGGCGCTGTTGGACGTCCTTGCCGCGCTGGCCCAACTGGCGATCGAGCGCGACTACCGCCGGCCGGTCATCACGCAGGACAACGTGCTTCAGATCACCGCCGGAAGGCATCCGGTTCTTGCTGAGCAATTGAGGCAGGAATTCGTGCCCAACGATGTCTGCATGAGTTCCACCGACGACCGACTGCTGATAATCACAGGCCCGAACATGGCGGGCAAATCCACCTACATTCGCCAGACTGCCTTGCTGGTGCTGCTTGCGCAGACGGGCAGCTTCATCCCCGCCCAGGATGCAACCATCGGACTGGTTGACCGCATCTTCACCCGCGTTGGAGCAGCGGACGAGCTTTCACGAGGCCTGTCCACCTTCATGCTCGAAATGGTCGAAACGGCCAACATCCTGAACAACGCCACAAGCAGATCGCTGGTGATACTGGACGAAGTCGGCAGAGGCACGAGCACCTGCGACGGGCTGGCCCTGGCGTGGGCCATCTGTGAACACCTGGCCTTGAGAGTGCGGTGCCGCGCGCTGTTCGCCACGCACTACCACGAACTGACGGAACTCGAGGCGCTCCTTGACGGCGCGTCCAACCTTAACGTCGCGGTGCGGGAATGGGCCGATGAAGTAATCTTCCTGCACAAGATCGTGCCTGGAGGAGCGGACCAGTCGTACGGCGTTCACGTTGCCCGGCTGGCCGGCGTTCCGCGCGAAGTAATCGACCGGGCGAAATCGCTGTTGCCCACGCTTCAGGCGCACGTGGCCAAGGGACTCGACATGCCCGAACTCGCCCGCCGGGCGAAACAGTCAGCAGCGCAGATGGGACTTTTCGCAGATCCCACCCAGAAGATCATTGGCGAATTGAAACACCTGGATCTCGAAAACACCACCGGCCTTGCGGCATTGGAGATACTGCGCAGGCTCAAGGAGATGATCTAGGTTAAGGCAATGACGTTTACTATTTCCACGCGATGTGCTTCTTTCAAAACCTTCCCTCCGCGGAACCTCACAGTTTCTGTTCGCTTCGTTACCCCGCGCACGCTAATACAACGGCGATGTGTCGCTACGCGACGTGAAGCCAGGTCCCCGCATATCCATGCGGGGCTTTAGCGATTGGCCCGCCTTCGTGACTACCTTCTTGCAAAAACCGAGACATCGTGGTATATCTATAGTCGGGGATCGACTGACGTGTGAGGACTTGCTGCATGAGCGAGGAGCATGTCAACTCGTCAATGGACGGGGCCGGGCCGCGAGAGGACCCGCCGCCCCAAACGCCGGTATCAGGCGATATCGGCCCCGGCACGCCGCTTCCGGATGGAATCACGGCCGCCATTGACGCCGGCGCCCGCAAGATGATCGGCAAATGGAAACTCAGATCGTGCGATCTTGACGACCTCAGGCAGCAAATCACGCTTGAGGTTCTGGCAAAACGAAGCAAGCTGGGCGGCACAAAGGCCGGCGACGCGGGCTTGCTGCAAGTCGTGACCCGACATGCAATTGCCGACGTTCTGGAAGCCCGCAGGGCGCAGTACAGAAGCGGCCCTAAACGCATCAAGGGCTTGACCGAAACGTCCAAAGACAGAGACAACCACGGCTGTCGAGTTGAGCTTTCCGAGGTGCTCACCTCTCACGATGGCGCCAGACGCACGTATAATTGCCACCCCTGCGACCAGGGCCGCAACCTTTGCACCGACCTGGCGGCCGCCATGGCCACCCTTTCCCCCTACCTCAAGAAAGTCATGCAACATTATGTCGCCGCCGGGTGCTCCTCACGCGGGGCAGCCAAGACCATGGGCGTTCACAACACCGTCATCTGCGACGCCATTCGCAAAGTTAAAGAGCACATGCGCGCCGCCGGCATGGAAAGCTATCTTCTGGACATCAAACGCGACCCCAGAGTGTGATGGGGGCGAGCTTTCGCCGAAAAACAACCACAGTGTGGTTGAAATTCGTCCACCAAATGGTGATTTTGTCGGAGTGCCAGAGATACATTTTCAACAGACTTCTTGCGATTGGACCCGCCTCAACGTTGTGATTTGTTCGCACGCTGTAATACCGTTATCCATGCACAATTTTGAATCTCTATATAGCAACCAGCACAACGCCAGAAGCCCCGCATGGCAATGCGGGGACCTGACTGTTATCGCGCAGCGAATCCTCGCCGTTTGCTGTTTTTTGTTCGCGTCGTGACTATCGCACGAAAAAACAAATGCAACAGCGTGGTGTCGCTACGCGACGTGAAGTCAGGTCCCCGCACGGCCTTCGGCCGAGAAAGTAGAACAGGAGAACAGGTGAGCAGTAGAGAAGACGGCTTTGTTTTCATCTCCTGCTCTACTATCTCCTGATCTCCTCTCTCGGGCGCAGCCCGTGGGGCTTTATGCG
>JAAYCO010000102.1 GCA_012729725.1 Planctomycetota bacterium | reverse complement strand
TTCCACGCGGGGCTTCGTGCCTCGCGCTGATTTCGATTCCTGGGTGTTATTCGGAGGATAACGACGAGGATTTGATGTTCGCGGTTGGTGGTGGTATTATCTGACCGACCATGACGAGCGAAACCTCTAAGTGCGATATGTCAGTGGATATTGCCGGAGTCAAGCTGGCCAATCCGCTTATGCCCGCCAGCGGAACGTGCGGGTACGGAGATGAATACGCCGACTTTCTGGACATCCGACGGTTCGGCGCCTTTGTAACCAAATCGATCACGCCGCTGCCGCGGCAGGGAAACGATTACCCGCGAGTCGTCGAGACGCGGGCGGGCATGATGAACGCCATCGGACTGGCCAACGTCGGGCTGGACGAGTTCATCAGGGCCAAGGTTCCCACGCTGAGGAATCTGGGCCTGCCGGTGTTCGTCAACGTGGCGGGAGTTACGGTTGACGATTACCTTACGGTGGCGCGGGCGCTGGAATCGGTCGATGTCGTCCGCGGCGTCGAGCTGAACATTTCGTGCCCCAACGTCAAAGAAGGCGGCATACAGTTTGGCGTTGACCCGGCGCAGGTATATAAGGTTGTGTCCGCGGTTCGGGGCGTGTGCCGCAAGAACGTGCTGATCGTCAAGCTTTCGCCCAACGTGACCGACATAACCGCCACGGCGGCGGCTGCGGTGGATGGCGGCGCGCAGGCGCTGAGCATGATCAACACCTTCACGGCGATGGCGGTGGACGTCGAGCGGCGCCGCCCGGTGCTTGCGAACGTCACCGGCGGGCTGAGCGGCCCGGCCATCAGGCCAATCGCCGTCAATATGGTTCACCGGGTTTACACGAAGGTGGCGAAGGCTGCGGGCGTGCCGATAATCGGAATGGGCGGCATTCAGCACGCCAACGACGCACTGGAGTTTCTCATCGCCGGCGCTTCGGCGCTGGCGGTCGGAACGGCGCTGTTCGTCAACCCATCCTGCGTTGTCGACATCGCCGATGGAATTCAACGGTATCTCGTCAGGCACGGCTACAAGAGCGTCAGCGAACTGGTTGGAAGCCTTCAAGTTGACAAGTAGTCGACCATGAGTTAAGCGCAAACGTCGAAGGAGCCGATATGTATCCAGTCAGGGCAAGTCGGAACCGGGGACGGGATATAAATCTGACGTGCATGCGCGTGGTTTGGCCCGCGGCGCTGTTATTTCTATACGAATACTGTCTATAATGACTTCTGGGCGAGGCGATTCGGCGTCGCCCTATTCCGAGTAATTATACAAGTGGCGGATACGGTTATACTTATGAGGCGACCATGAGAGTGTTCATGCTGGGCTGGGAGTTTCCACCGCACATCAGCGGAGGCCTTGGCACTGCCTGCTATGGAATGACGAAGGGACTGGACGAAATTGGCGTCCAGGTTTGCTTCGTGTTGCCGACGGCAGTGCCGGTTGGAGGCGCCCAGGCCGCCACCCACGTTGACCTCAGAAGCCCCGCCAACGTTCCGGACTATGTCGAACTCGAACTCGAAGGCAGTCCCTTTGAGAATGTCAGCATCTACCAGGCGCGTGCCGCGCTCGAACCCTACGCATCCCCCGGCCCTCAACCCAAAACGATCGTAGAGCAGAGGAAAACAAGCCCATCCTCGCCCAGCCGCAAAGTCATTAAAACGTCGCAATCAACGCCCCAGCCTTCCCCAGCCGCCCAACCGGCGGCGCCAAGCAAGGTCGGCGGCGGCTCATTCATCTTCGGCGGAGGCGGCGGGCACTACAACGGAAACCTGATGGACCAGGTTAACCGATACGCTCACATCGCGGTTTCCATCGCGTCGAAGGAATCGTTTGACGTTATCCACGCACACGACTGGATGACCTACAAGGCTGGGCTGGCCGTCGCCGCAGCCACCGGCAAGCCGCTCGTCGTGCACGTGCACAGCACCGAATTCGATCGCAGCGGCGAGAACGTCAACCAGGTTGTGTACGACATCGAGCACGCCGGCATGCACGGCGCCGACCGCGTGGTGTGCGTCAGCCATCTCACGCAGACGATCTGCGAAAAGCGCTACGGCGTCAGCGCCGACAAGTGCACCGTGGTTTACAACGCGGTTGAACTGCCCGACAGCGGGCAGTGGGAACTGAGCCCCATCCGCCGCGAGGAGAAGATTGTTCTGTTCCTCGGCAGGGTGACGTTCCAGAAGGGGCCTGAGTACTTCCTTCAGGCGGCGCAGAAGGTGGTCGAGCACTATCCCAACGTTCGGTTCGTGATGGCCGGCAGCGGCGACATGATCGCCAAGTGCATCCGCATGGCTGCCGATCTTCGCCTTGGCCGGTACGTCACGTTCACCGGCTTCCTTCGCGGCGCCGACGTTGACAAGGTGTTCCGCATGGCCGACCTGTACGTCATGCCCAGCGTGTCGGAGCCGTTTGGCATCGCGCCGCTTGAGGCCCTCGGCAGGAACGTGCCGGTGATAATCTCCAAGCAGTCGGGCGTCAGCGAGGTGTTGAACCACGCGTTGAAGGTCGACTTCTGGGACACCGAAGAGATGGCCAACAAGATACTGGCGGTCCTTCGCCACCCGCCTCTTCAGAAAACGCTTCGCCAGCACGGCCAGATCGAGCTTCGCAAATTCTCCTGGCGCGACACAGCCGCGAAACTCGAAGAAGTGTATTCGAACGCCACCCAACGCTAAAGCACAACCCCAACAACGAAACCAGCAGGACGCCAGAAGCCCCGCATGGCAATGCGGGGACCTGACTTTACGTCGCGGAGCGACACCTTACCGTTGCATTTGTTTTTTGTGCATTAATCCCAGCGCGAACCAAACAGCAAACGGCGAGGATTCGCTGCGCGAAGGTTGTCAGGTCCCCGCATTGCCATGCGGGGCTTCGTGCGTCGCGCTGGTCGCGCTACATGGATGTAATTCGGTGCTGATGTGCCGTTGACCTGATTGCCTCGGCATGGAATAATGGGTCCGGAGGCGAAAATGGCCCAACGGTCATTCACGATTCATCAGGTTGCGGATCTTCTCGGGGCCAGCGGGCAGGAAGTCGATTCCTGGATATCCCGCGGGTGGCTCGACTGTCACCAGATCGGCGGCGAGGGGCCGCGACGAGTCAGCGAAGTCCAGCTTGTCAAGTTCCTCAAGGCACAGGGCATCGATATCCAACTGCTGGCCAACGCAATCGCCAAAACCGAAGCCGCGCCCGAACCTTCGCCAAAACCTCAGCCGCACCAGACACAAGTGGCGACCATCGAAGCACCGCCGGAACAACCGCGCGAATCGGAACAGGCCACAGACGATGAGGAAGTAACGACTTCCGAGCCGCCGCCGCCACCACCGACTACACCCGCCGGGCAGATCATCGACGCGCTGCTTGCCGACGCTGCCGCCGCCGGCGCGTCAACCATCCACCTGGAACTGCGAAAAGACGAGCTTTCCGTCCGCCTGCGCCTGGGGGGCCAACTGCAAGAGAAGACCGGCTTTCGCCGCCGTCTGCCGCCGGGCCTGCCCGCAGATGTCGTATCCGAGTTGCAGCGAATCGCTGCCGAGGGCGGTTTCGCACGCTGCATCGACGGCGTGAATTACACCTGCCGCCTGACCTCGCTGCCAACCGTCGAAGGCCAACTGCTGACGGTCGAGCTTTCGCCCGCGTCGATCGCCGGGCTGGACCTGCTTGGCCTGGGCGACGATGACCTTCGCGCACTGCGGGGCATTGTCAATCGCGGGTGGGGGCTTGCGATCGTCACCGGCCCGCCGCGAAGCGGGTGCGGCGAACTGGCTGCCGCCATTATGCACGAACTTGGCGGGCCGGGCAAAAGCTGCGTCGCCGTCCTTGCCGACGCATACTGCCGCCCGCCGGGGATCGCGTGTTCATCGCCCTGCCGGGGCCCGGCAGCACTTGCCGAATCGCTGGCCGTCGCTGCCGCCGGAGATCACGACGCGATTCTCACCGACATTATCGACCCAGCCGGGGCCGCTGCCGCCATGCTGGCTGCACGTCGCGGCGCGATGGTCGTGGCGCGAATGACCGAGCCGACAGTCACCGACGCGATCGATCGCCTGCGGGAGATGGGCGTCGACGGGTGGGAGCTTTCGACGCTCTCAGCCGGGGTTTGCACCGCGCGAACCGTGCGCCTTCTGTGCACCCGTTGCCGCCGGCAAAGCCAATCGCCCGACGCCCGCGAGCTTCCGGCGGAGCTTGCGCGGCAGGGGATGGAGTTTGGGTTTTTCGTGCCCGCCGGTTGCAAAGACTGCCGCAACGGCGGTTACAGCGGCCGGGCGATGCTGGCCGGCGTGCTTGTGGCCAACGGCGACACCGGCCGAGTTTTCCGCCAGTCCCGCCCCGGCGACGTCGCCTCGTTGTGGGTCAGCGCCACGAACCTTCTAAAAACCGGCGCAACCTCCATCGAAGAAATCCTCCGCGTTCTTCGCCCGCACACCACCCAGTAACGAAAACCAGCGCGACGCCCGAAGCCCCGCATGGCAATGCGGGGACCTGAATTCAGTCGCGGAGCGACACCTCGCCGTTGCATTTGTTTTTTCTGCGTTAATCCCCGGGGGAACCAAACAGCAAACGGCGAGGATTCGCTGCGCGATATCAGTCAGGTCCCCGCACGGCCTTCGGCCGAGAAAGTGGAACAGGAGAACAGGTGAGCAGTAGAGAAGACGGCTTTGTTTTCATCTCCTGCTCTACTATCTCCTGATCTCCTCTCTCGGGCGCAGCCCGTGGG
>JAAYCO010000101.1 GCA_012729725.1 Planctomycetota bacterium | reverse complement strand
GTGGCGCCGAGCCCGCACTGACTGAGCATGGGAATGTCGTTGACGTCGTCGCCGATTGCGGCGATTGCGGCAGTGGGTATGCGAAGGCCCTGGGCGATGTACGCGACGGCGCGGTATTTGTCCGCCTGCGGGTGAAATGCCTCGACAACGTAAACGCCGTAGTTCGGCGCAAGCAGCGAATGAATGACCAGCCTGCCGGCGAACCGCTCGGCAAGCTCGCGGGCAAGACTTGTCGCCTCCTGGGCGGATGCGACTGCGTTGATGCGCATCGGGGCGGGCATGTCGGGCATAGACCGCAGGCTTGCTCCGCGACGAATCCGCACGTTCATCTTCGAGAACCACATCTCCATCGCGGCCTCGCCGTTGCCGTTTTCGCCGAAATAGTAGTCGGCGTCATGCCGCCAGCCGTCAACGAAGGCAAGCGAGGAATGCCCCGCTGCCGCCAGAACCGCGTCAAGCTCCAGTGCAACTTCAAGGTCGATGGGGCGGTGGTACAACGTCCTTTGGGTAACGGGGTCGCACACCATGGCGCCGCCGATGACGGCCATCGGTAGCGGCGGGTCCGACAGCGGCAACTGACGCCACACGGGCAGCGTCTCTTTCATGGATCTGCCCGTGGCGATGCAGATTTGAATGCCCCGGTCCTGCGCATGACGGATTGCGTCCTGCGTTTCGGGTGCGACAAGCTGGTTGGAATCTACAAGAGTTCCGTCAACGTCTATGGCGATCAGGCGATATTTCATACCCGCAGAATACTACGCTATCAAATGCCCAAAGGCTACGAACATTCGCGCATTACGGGGCATGTTTCGCCACGGTTATGAGGTTTCGCGTTCCCGGCCCGCCGAATCGCACGTCAAGTCGCGGCGCGCCGGAGGACTTGCCGCGAATCGCCACCTTGTGCAGGCCCCGCTTGAAGCCCGCGGGAATGTAGTTCCATCGGTTGCTCGCCAGCGGGTCCATCATCTTGCCGTCGATCTCGACAATTACCGACATGTTCGCCAGCACCTGGAACTGGTAAACGTCGTCCGTGCTGGCGGTGACGAACGCCTCAACAGCGAATTCCTCGCCTGCTCGAACCCCGGCGTCGGCAAGCCAGTTGGGCTTTGCCTCCGCGCAGGCCATCGCAGTTCCGTTGGCCAGAATGATTTTCAGGCCCTTTTCCAGCTTGCCCTGGTTGTTCAGCGCCGGCGCAAGGACGGGTGGAAGAACCTGCAGGTCAATCGGCGGAAGATGGATTATGTCCTGAGTGCCGGCGGCAGTAACCATTGCGGCTATCGGGTGAATCGTCACCGGACCCTGGCCCAGCACGCGGGGATCGATCTGTGCGCCATCGACCTTGTCGCCCTGGACCTGCAATAGCACGCGGCTGTTGTGCAGCAGGACTATCCCGGCAGCGCCCTTGGCCTCAAGCGACAGAACCGCCTTCTCTTCCCACGGCGTTTCAACCGGCTTGGCGCGCTTCATCTCCATGGCGGGGAAGTAGTTGTTCAGGATGATGGGCATGCTGACGCGACCACGCGTCTGCACCGGCGAGGCCGACACCGCGACGATTCGCACTTCGTGCCAGCCGTCGCGCAGCTTCGTCGTATCCAGTTCCAAAGGCTGGTCCAGCGAATAGGCGCCGACCAGTTGTCCGTCAACGAACATTTCAAAACGTGCTGCGGCCGGGCCCGTGGGGTCAACCTTCACGTCGAACAGCACCTTGCCCGCAACGGTGGCGGGGTCGTCGTCGGTTGATTCGACGCCGTTGACGGTTGCCGTGAGCCGGGGGAATTGAGCCCACGGCTGGCAAAGCGGGTCGCCGACGATCAGCAACTGATAGGGGCTCGACACCGACTGATAGAACGCCTCAGCCAGGCTTGCCCCGGCTGCGTAGTGCATCTGAATGAACGCGTTGGGGAATTTGGCCTGTATGGCGTATGGTTCGAACACGGTTCCGCTTGCCCCGGCTGCGCCATGGCGGATGAACTCTGAAAGCGGCGTCTGCTTGCCGGATTCCTTCATCACGCCGCCCCAACTGGTGAAGTTCTCGCAGATCGCGCCGGGCAGAATCTTGCTGCCGGACTTGACCCAGTTGAATCTTTCGGTTCCCGTCAGCAGGCCGGCGACATCGTTTTTGCCTTCTGGCAGAACGCCGTCTTCGATGGTGACCGGCACGCCCATTTCCCGCAGCGCCAGCAGCGCCGGCTCAAGCGCCCATTGTCGCGTGGTGGAGCGGACGTCGTTGTTCGACATGAAGTAGATCGTGCCCTGAGGTTTGCTGCCGTCGGCGGCGGCGCTGCGTCGGAGGCATTCGACTGCCTCCTTCACGCTGTTGCCTCTTCCGCTGGTCATGGCGAGCATTGTCGATAGCAGATACCTTGGCCCTTCGTTGGGCGGAAGCGGCTCGCCGGTCGGCGACCATGCCACCATGCCGCGGAAGCCTGTCGTCGGCTGGACGTTTATGCCGGGGCGCACCGCCTTCATTCTTTCAAGCAGAAGGGCGAAGGCGGGATTGTCCGCCAGGGGCTTGAGGGCGGGGTCGTCCTTGGCCCGCTGATAGTTTCGCCAACCGGCGTCAACCGCCTGCGCCAGGTCGATCAAGGCCAGGTCCAGTTTGCCCATCGCCGCTCGGCAGCAGGCAAGAAGGTATTGCAGATCGCCCGATCTGGGATGGGCAACGGTCAGATCGACAAGAAGCGTCTCGGCCTTGTCGAACTGGCGCTGCTGCGCCAGGTTCGTCGCCTCACGAAGCGAAACAAGCTGTTCGTCGGTAAGTTTAAGCGGTTCGGATGCGCCGTGGCTTATGCGGCGGAAATAGCGGTTGGCCTCCAAGTGCAACATGCCCAGATCCCTGCCCAGGACGTGCATGTAGAAGTATGTCATTCCGTTGATGGAGGCTTCAGGCGTAAGTATCTTCGCCATCTGCGCGCCGCCCATGCGGGTGAGGATTTCCGGCGACGCCGCCCGCTTCAGGTCCACCGAGTAGGGCAGATCGCTGGAATAGACCAGGTAGTCGGCCTGCATCACCAGGCCGCGTTTTTCGATCTCCTGAAGCACCGGCTTGAGAATCGCGTCGCTGAAGGTTTCGAGGTAGATCGACTCGAAGCCGCCGGTGTCCTTAAGGTATATGACGTTTCGCCCGGGTATGTTTCGCAGGCGGATGTACTCATTGGCCACTGCCATCGAGGCCCAACTGCTTTCGTTCACCACGAGAATCAGGTTTTCGCCGCTGCCGCCAGCTCGGGCGGGCGCGCAACAGACCAACAACGAAAGCAGCAGGACAATCGCAATGTTGCGACGGGATAGACGCATGTGTCACCTCGTTCGTGCATCATAACTGATTGCAGAACGATTTCCATGCTCGATTGAAACAGGGGCTCGATTCGTCAGCCCGGCTGCATTTGGGCAACGGCCCAGGCTATGGTGTCGGGAGTATAAAAATACTCGCCCGGCTCCTGATGATAGCCCAGGCGCGAATCATTCTTCGCCAGTTCCATGGCGGCTTGGCATACCCGTAACTGCCGATGGATCAGGACTTGCGATTCCGCTTCGACGGGCAGTGCGCATGGCCCGTGCAATCCCAGTTGCGCCATCCGGCGCCGCCGGTATCGATGGAATTCGAAGATGTTCCGCATGGCCGAAAGGTGCCAGCCGATCATCTTCGCGCACATTAGCTCCTCCGCCTGCCGCGGATTGCCCGCGTCATCAAGCCCTGCCGAATACAGCTCAAGCCCCTCCAACCAGAACCGCTCCATCTTCTCAAAGCACGTGCAGACCTGGTCGATGTCGAACGGTGGCATGCAGTCTTCAAGCCGATCTCCCCACGGCTTGTGCCCGATCCACGACGGCCCCATTGGATGATCTCTGTACTCATGCACAAGCGGATAGCTCACCGCGTAGTTCATCGGCGAGAAGTAGAGCATCTTGAGGCCAAAAGGATACTCTGCGAAGGACCGGCAGAACTTGTCCCACGCGGCGACAACCGTTTGCCCGTCGCGGGCGCAAAGATACTCGCCGGCCAGCGCATGGCGGAATTCCTCGCTGTTTCGCCGAAGCGCGGGCCGATCCATGAACATCTTCAAGGCGGCAGTGTTCAAGGAGGGCGAGTTGCCGAAATTCCAACTGCACATTACGCCCGAAATTCCCAACTCGTCGATGCGCTGAAGTTTGTCGAACAGATTCGGAATCAGCGGAATGTTCGGCACGGTCGCCAACTCATGAGTAGTGCCGATCTGGAGCTTCGCGCTAACCGGCGTGTTCCGCTCGCGTGCGACCTTCAGAGATTCCAGGAATTGCTCGCTTGGCCCGGCGTACCCCAGCGAATACTCATCTATCGCAACGTCGCCGATGGCCTGTTTTCGCAGGCCGCCGCGCTCGAAGTCGCACATCAGCAGCACGCCGGGCGGCAGCTTGTCGATGACCTCGCGCTGCGGCGTGTCGTACCACATGGACCAGCTCCAGTTCCACGCCCATACCTGCGGGCGGGCCGGCTGGAGGTCGGCATTGGTCTTCCACATGCCGACCAGTTCCGCGACAACATCGCCCGGCTGGCGATTTCTGCAATTCGGGCACTCCAGGCCGACGCAACACTTGTCGAGGAAGTGGTCGCCGGTGGGCCTTTTGGTCCTGTGCGACCAGCAATGGCTCTGATACTCGCTGGCGGTTATGAGTATCACGCCGCCAAGGCCGGGCAGGTCGTGGTAAAGGTTGCTTATCGATTCGTTGAAGAACGCCTTGAATTGCGGCGTCGATGTGCAAAACGAAAGCACATCCTGCTCAAGCTCGCTTTCGATGTACGGCTCGCCGGCAAGCTCTGGATGCTTCTTCCAGAAACTGTGATCGCGCCTCAGGGCCTGGGGCTCATTGAAGTACATGAAGACAGTCACGCCAGCTTCTTTCCCGTCGGCGATGACGCCCCGCAGGCTTTCGATGCGCTTCTTCGACAGCGGATCGTTCAGTTCAGGGTAGATCTCGCTGCGGATGAGATCCCACAATCTGCCTCGCATCCAGATGGCGTCGAATCCTTGCTCGGCGATGCTCCTGAGCGTCTGCGGCGTGTACGCGGCCGAGCAGTTGAGCGGTTCATCATCGTTGAACCTGCTCTGGGCGGACCGCCAGATCAGGGGCCGCATGGCAGTCATTGCGCGTATCCCATGGTCGTGTAGTATGCCAGGTTGGGCTGAGTTACATCCATTCTGCCGATCTGCGCGACGACGCCAACCGAGCATTCAACCTTCATTGCATACTGGCCGCGTGGGATCTGGTAGCCGTCGATGGGCTCGTTTGTGCGGATGCACCTGACGCGATTAGCGGCAATTGCCCCGGCGTTGAGCACCTTTGGCGGCGAATTCGTGAAGTAGACGGTTATTGTCGCCGTGGCGTCGGCATCGTTTGGGTTCAGAATCACCAGCGACTCGTGGCCGAAGAATCCGTGTTCGCCGCCGTCGCCGGGGGCGGGCAGATCGCCGTCGGGAAAGAACCACACCTTTTTGCCGTGCTCCGTCATTTCAGGATCCTTCTTAACCTCTCCAGGATCATCCTGACCGCCTCCCGGCCGTATTCTGGCGAGGCGTCCTTTGCGGTTTTGGAAAACCATTTCGACTGGTCGAAGCGGGCCATGTCCACGCTTTCGGGACACAACGCCATCATCAGCGACGTTTCGCCGATTCCGGCGTGGTCGAAGTCGTATCTGGCGATGATGTCCTGGTCCATCAGCGGGTGGCCCTTGATCCAGTTGAACGGGTTATCGCCTGAACCGTGCCTTGCGTAATAGTCGGCCATGCTTTCGTCGCCCCACCAGCCCTCGCCGCGCTCGGTGGCGAGTTGCTCGAAAATGGCCTGCTTGGCAGCGGTCTTGAAGGCCAGGTCGGTGGGCATGCCGTCGGCGAAGTTCTCGCTCTGGTGATGCACGATGAAATGGACGTTGCGAAACCCGATTCGCAACAGCGACTTGAACAGGTCGCGCGCGAAGGGGATAAGGTTTTCGCTCTCCACCTGCACCGAACCGTTGCCCTTGGCGGGGGCGACGCAGTAGCTGGCCGATCCGTAATAGAACGCCGGCAGGACGACCAGGTTCATCTCCTTCTCAAGCAGCGCCAGAGAGCGATCGACGGCGAAGGTGTCCATGCCGACGCCGAGGTGCTCGCTGTGATATTCGAGCACGCCGAGCGGCAGCACCACGGGCCACTTTTCATCGATGGCCTGACGGATCTGATAGGGCAGCATCATTTCGTAACGCACGGCGGTCTCCTTGCCAATGACGCCATTATGCCACAAAGCAACGATTGTCGCCCTTAGCGATCGATCTCTATCAGGTCCATGCGGGCGCCGCTGAGCATCTGGGCCTTTCCGGACTCGGCGACAAGCAGGCCATTTTCCCATCGCAGGCCAAAGTCGCCGGCGGCGAAGAACGTATCCGCCTGGAAGGTCATGTTGGGCTTAAGCGTGTAATCGCTGCACGTTTCGAGCCAGGGCTTTTCAACCTCTATCATGCCCAGGCCGTGGCAGGGGCCGTAGAGGTAATACCGCTTCATGCCCGCATCCTCAACAAGTTGCTCGTATTTGCGGGCGACCTCGCCGGCGATTACGCCCGTCTGCATCATGTCGTATGTTTTGTAATGCATATCTCTGCCGAATTCCAGCAGCCGCCTCTGCTGGGGCGTAAGCTTGCCCAGGCAGATCGGCCTGCCGATCGACGGAGAGTACCCGTCAACCCTTCCGCCAACGTTTATCTGCACGATTTCGTTCTTCTCGAACTTTCTGTGCGTGGCGCGAGAGATGGCGTTTGTCGTCTTCGTGCCGCCGAAGGAATAGATGGTGTGCGCCTCGCTCTCCGCCCCGTTGGCGTACAGGGCGTTAAGGGCGATTCCCGTAAGTTCCAGCTCGGTCATGCCCGGCTTGATGCTGCCAAGCATCGCCTCGAACGCCAGCTCGCCCAGCCTGAATCCCTCTCGCAGGCAGGCAAGCTCAGCGGGGGATTTGATGCTGCGAAGCTCGGTCATTATGTTGTCGGCGTTGACAATCTCCGCGTCGGGGAAGCACTTCCTGAGGCCCTCGTACATCGCCATGTTGGTGCATAGATAACCCGCAAGCCCGATTCGCCTGGGGTTTGTCACGCCGATGGATTCAAAGGTCTGGCAGTAGGTCGCCGCCTTCATGCCCGGATAGGCCGGGTCGGCAG
>JAAYCO010000100.1 GCA_012729725.1 Planctomycetota bacterium | reverse complement strand
CGCGCAGCGCTGATCCAGGACGTTTCGCGCGGCTCTTCGATTCGTCAACGCCGCCGTTAAGGCTGGCGATCGTGCTGTCAAAAGATCTCAGACTGCTGGCTGACCTGTTGCCCGACTTGGTTGCGCCCCTGGAGGGCCTGGACGGCAAAGAACTGGCGAAGTTGGCGGAGGGACTTTGTTGCATGATGCTGGATGTGACTGTTCTGCCGGAAGTATCCATCAGGCTCACCGTCGAGTTGGCTGATGGCGATACCGCAGCGGGCGCCTTGTCGTTCATCGATTCAAGCATGGCATTATTTCTGAGGTCGATGTCAGAGTTTGTCGGCGTTACGACAGCCCCGGCGGTGGATGCACCCAAGGCAACACGCAGTGACAAGACGGTTGTTCTGCACCTGGATGAACGCAAGCTGACGGAGTTGCTCCGCGGCTGCGTCATGCCTGCCCTGCAAAAGGCCCGGCTGCAGGCGTTAGCAGCCATATCCCTCAGCGAAATGCGGGCAACTATAACTAGCATTATGTGCTACATGGCTGAACACGAGGGGCAGTGGCCCGCCGGCCTTCAGGCGGTGGCAGCTGATGAGCAGATGCTTAAGCAAACGGCTGCCTTTGACCGCTACGTGTACCTCAGGCCGAACGTGACATGTGAGGAATTGAAGAACCCCTCGCAACAAATCCTGGTCTATGACCCAGTCGATGAGTTCGGCGAAGGCATCGCAGTGGGCTTTGTGGATGGTCACGTTGAGAGGATCACGGATGAGGCCAGTCTTCAGGAACTTCTGTCGGCATCTCTCGAACAGGCGACTCGCGTAGGCGGACCTGCAAGCGACTAATCCGCCGGCCCGCCTACGGAAACGGCAGGGAATTCGGATAGCGGCAAAGGTGTATTATCGATATCATGCCCGCGCATGCTTGCAGCCGGCGGTGGAGTGAATTTCGCCAACTGAGGAATGATTATGTCAAATGCTAGCCCGAAGCCCGAACCGCGTTTGTGTGCGGCCGAGCCCATACAAAGCACCTGGGACGATTTGGTGCAAGGGATTGACACGTCTGAAGCCTGGCAGCGGAAGCGTCAGGTAGTCAAAGCGCGCTTTCTAGAGTTGATCCGCGATGCGGCCGCCCCAGAAGCGCCGCGGGATCCGGACCTTGTGGTGGAAGACACTTTTGACGGCGGCGGATTCGAGATTCAGTATGTCAGCTACCAGGTTGAAAGTGACGAACGCGCCCACGCCTATATCGGCCTGCCGAGTGCCACCCCGCCGCCCGAAGGCTTCCCAGGCGTCGTATGCCTTCACGGAACGACTAACTGGGGGGCAAGGCGAACGCTCGGGCTGGGGCCTGAACCAAACGATCCGGAAGCAGACAAGGTATTCGAAGGCCTGGATTATGCGCGGTATCTCGTTGGCCGCGGGTATGTGACGATTTCGCCAGAGCACTTTTGCGCCGCCAAACGCATGCCGAAGGAAGGCCCGTTTGACACGGGGCCTTTTACCGCAAGCATCCAAACTGGTCGGCGGTTGGCAAGTACATGCACGACAGCCGCCTGGCCTGCTCGGTCCTGAGCGGCCTGCCGAACGTAAACGCCGATCGCATCGGCGTGACGGGCCATTCACTCGGCGGGCAGGGAAGCATATGGCTTGCCGCATATGACGAACGCATACGTTGCGCTGTGCCAAGTTGCGCGGGCATGGCATTCCGTCAGAATCCCGCTGCCCTGAACTGGTCGCGCGATCGCTGGTACATCTACTTCCCGCAGTTGCGGCAGGAGTTCCTGTCGGGGCGCACGGTGCAGTGCGATTTCCACGAGATGATGTCGCTCATCGCGCCTCGTCCTCTGCTTGAGTTGTTCGCGTTCAACGACGGCATACGAGAAACCCAGTATCATCGCGCATTGTTGCACGTGAAGCTTCACGAGGTCTACCGCCTGCTGAACGCCGAGCCGGCCCACGCATTCGTTGTCTTCAACGACGGCCACGCCATACCCGATCTTTCGCGCGAGGCGATTCTGTCGTGGATGGACCGCTGGCTGAAGCATGACGGCAAGCCGCTGGGCGGCTGGGATGGCCCGCGCTCGGCGGCACGATAACCATCAGCCGGCCTGCGATCGCCAGTCACAAACCTGCAACGATGTCCGTTCGCCTTCGGCGTCGGTTTGGATATCCCACCTGACGGTCGTGAGCTTGCGCAGGAACGTCATGTCGTGGCTGACGAGAAGCAGGCCCATGGGGCAGGGTTCGAGGGCTTCTTCCAGGCAGCGGATTGACGGCAGGTCGAGGTGGTTGGTGGGCTCGTCCATTATGATCATGTGGACGTTGTTGGATATTCCCATCGCCAGCATCAGCTTGCGGATTTCCCCGGGCGAGGGCGATTCGGTCGCCAGGACGCGCTGCGGGTCGGAGCCCAGCCGGCTGATGATGTTCATCGCCCAGCCAAGCCTTTCATGCTCCAGACGGCGGGCCTGATCCAGTATTGCGGCAGCCTGGTCGGCTGGGATTTCTTGAGGCATGTACAGCACCTTGTCCGGGGGCAGAGCAAGCCGGCCCAGGATGTGGGCGATGAGCGTGCTTTTGCCCGCGCCGTTGGGGCCGGTCAGGGCGATTCTGTCGGCAGGGGCCATTGACAGGTCGGCAAACTCCAGCATCCGGTCGCTGCCGCGTTCATTTCGGCCAAGGGCGAGGGTTCCGGAGGCAATGCGGAACAGGAAATCCCGCCGGCTTGTGTCCTGTGGCAGAAAGATTCCGGTGGGCGATTCGTTCTTCGCCGTCAAGGCGGAGAGTTTGTCCCATGCCTGCTGCATCCTGCCCTTGAGTTGCCTCAGGCCAGCGCCGGACTTGGAATCGGCAACGCGGGCGCGGTTGATCTTCTCTCTTGAATCGTGGTCCTTTATCGCAAGCCCCCGCTTGGATCGCACCTTGTGTTCCTTCGCAGCCGACTGCCGCCGCTTGGCCATTTCCTGGCGAAGCTGCCTGACCTGGCGACCGGCCTGGTCTCGCAGGTCGCGAAGCCGACGAATGTCCGCCTCGTGCTGGGCAGCCGCCGATGTGTAGTTGCCCGGGCGAATCGCTATTGTCGGCGGATCAATGAACAAGCAGGAATTGCACAATGAATCGAGCATGTCTCGATCATGGCTAACAAGCAGGCCCACGCCGTCGAATGCCCTCAGCCGCTGCACCAGCAATTCCTTGGCGGCCAGATCGATGTGGTTGGACGGCTCGTCCACCGCCAGCACGGCGGGGCGGCGCCAAAGGGCAGCGGCAATCTGCGCCCGCTTGCGCTCGCCGTGGCTCAGAGTGCTCCAGCGGGGCAGGTAGTCCTGGCGAATTTCAAGCCGGCCCTGAAGCTCGCGAGCCGACGGATCGTCCGCCTTCAGGAACTCGCCCAAACCCTCCGGCGGTTCATCGGTCCGCTGCGGGCAGTAAACAACCGCGCCAGACCTGTGGATGCTTCCGGCAGTGGGTTGGAGCATTCCCGCCGCCAACTGCAGCAGCGTGCTTTTGCCGCTGCCGTTCGCCCCGACAATGCCCGTCCAGCCTTCATGAAACTGCACGTTCAGCGCGGCGAACAGCTCATCCGCAAGAGTGTCGTATGTAAAGGAGACTTCGTGAAAGGAAAGAGACTTCGCCATGGGCAACCTCTGCTTCGCCGCGCCGGCGGCGGTATTCATACGTGGCCAACAAACCCGCAGATGCGATGCCTAATTCACCATCGGCGCAAATCTCCTGACCGAAAAGCATAGTTTGCCCGGTGCGAACAAGTCAAGCGCCATGCCAAAGCCCAGCTTCCCGCCCGGCTTGAGCACTGGACGCATTGGTGGCGGGTCGTGACTGCTATGTAAGCGCCCAATTGCACTGAACATAGAGCAAAAAACCAAACTTCTTACCTGAAAACCTTCTCATAACATGCTGTTTTTAAAGCGGTTATGACGAAAGGGGTGGATTTTGTTCATTTTCTCCCCCCATTTTTTCCTGTTATCAGTATAATAGTTGTGACAGTTTTCACAGTGTGAAGCCGATAACAGCACTGTGGGAGAAATTGATGCCCCAGGTTTCTGAAAGAACGATTGGGCGGTTGAGCCTTTACAGGCGTCTGTTGGACGAGATGCGCGCCGGCGGGGTGATGTACGCATATTCGCACCAGTTGGCGGCGATGGCGGCGGTGTCGGCAGCGCAGGTTCGTCGAGACCTGATGGTCATTGGTTACAGTGGCAGTCCGTCTCGTGGATATGACGTCTGGCAGTTGTCGCAGAGCATCGGCGTGTTTCTTGATGCGCCTGTCAAGCAGGGGATAGCGCTGGCGGGGCTTGGCAATCTTGGAAGGGCGATACTGTCTTACTTCACCGGGCGCCGGCCGAACCTGGCGATTGTTGCGTCCTTCGACAACGATGCGCGCAAGGTCAACAGGTTCATTCACGGCTGCCCGTGCTATCCATCCGATCAGATGGGCCGCATCGTCGAGGAAATGGGCATTCAGACCGCCATCATCGCGGTTCCCGCCGGTTCAGCGCAGGCGGTTGCCGATCAGCTTGTTCGCGCCGGCGTCAAGAGCATGGTGAACTTCGCCCCTACGCCGCTTCGAGTGCCCCCGCACGTATATGTAGAAGAAACGGATATTACAACCACGCTGGAAAAAGTGGCCTACTTCGCCCGCAGCGGAAGGTTGATGGAAGATTCTAAATGAGGTGTATGAAGTGATCAGTCTTAATGCCAGAACCGACATTGATGCCGTTTTGAAACGGCATCCGCAGGCGAAGCGTGATTCGCTGATTCCCATCCTTCAGGAAGTGCAGCACCGGCACGGCTATCTGTCGCGCGAGGCCGTGGTCGCTGTGGGCAAGCACTTAAGCCTCCCGGCGAGCAAGATCTACGGGGTGGCGACGTT
>JAAYCO010000099.1 GCA_012729725.1 Planctomycetota bacterium | reverse complement strand
TGTTATGCGTGCTGGTTGCGTTTCATGGATGCGATGTCGTATGATCTACCCCTTACACGGAGGTGACATGGCGTCATACAAACTGAATATCGCACGCATTCGCGGGCTTCCTTCCGCCTCTGCCGTGCTTGATGCTCTTAACGATTTCGGCGTGCCGGAGGATGAGGAATTCGGCGTTCTCAACGCATCGGGAACCAGCACAGCCGTCATGGCGACGGTCATCCGCCGAACCAGGCAGGCGGTGCAGCAACTGGACAACGAGACGCATGAACTCACCTGCGCCGGGGTCGAAAAGGTCACTGCCTTGCCGCTTGCGGCAGTGCCAGGCAAGGAATTGCTCGAACTCTACGCCGGCAGCCCTGCCGGAATCGAGCAGATCGGCGTGTTCTTCTCGGGCTCGCTGGCGCTTCCGACCGTCGTCGAGGCCGTCGAGGTTGACGTGCCTGCCGCGATCGAATCACTGACGCAACAGAAGAAATTCCAGCTTGTCACCGTCCGCGTCAGCGACTTCGCCCACAACTCGTTCATGATCGGCCCGTACGCCCCGAAATTCCAGGACACGCGGCACGGCATGGACTTCATCGAGAAATATCTCGCCGGCGTGACGTCGGCCACGGTGAAATTCGTCGGCCCCACCGGGCGAGTCACGCTGACCGTCGCGCCAAACGCGTGCTTCAGGTACTCGTGCCACGAGGACGATACGCCAAACGTCCAGGCGCTGCTCCGCGGCCTTGCGGGAATGTAAAGCGCCACGCTACGGCGCGAGATCCTCGTCGCGCTCCTCGATGTGCTTGGCCATCCACTCGAACGTGCGGGCGGGCACGAGGAATTCGTGCTCGACGCGCGGGCATCGTGCGCGGAATTCCTCGTGTTTTTCGGCGGGGATGAATTCCTCGGCCCCGGCGGCGTCGATTATCCACGCCTCGCGGATGTAGCGGATCGCCGCCCTTGTGTCGGCGTCGCCTTCAGCGGCCGCGTCGCATCCGGGAATCGAGAAAATCGTTAAACCAGTCAGCATCGCCGGCATCAGCGCGGCGAGAAATCTCCTCGTACCGCCGCCGGCGTTTCTCGGCCAGGCGCGCGGGGCGGGTCTGCCACCACCAGCCGACAAGCACCGCCGCGATGGACACCACGCCGCCGATAATCGCCGAGAGCGAACCCGTGGCGAAGTTGAGCATGTCATTTTTCCTCCTTCGGGCTCAGGGCCTGCGCGAGCCGCTCGATTATGTCCAGGGCGGAGCCCAGTCGCTGCTCCCATGCGTCGCTCAGCACGTCGGTTTGTTTGGCCTGCTCTGCCTTGAGGATGCACCTGCCCCAGACGTAAACCACCGGTGCGACGAGCGAAATCGCCCCAAGCACGGCTGCGGCCGTTGCGTTTCCGCTAAAGGCCGCCAGTATGGCCGGGGCGCCCGCTGCCGCCGTCGCCGCCAACGATGTCCAGAATTCCGATGTCTTGAAGCCCGGTTTCTCGATGCTCATTAGAGTCTCCTTTCGCAAAGTCGTATTTGCATTGCTTTATTTGGCAATAGACACGATCACCGCGGCAACCGCTGCCGCAACTCCGAAGATCTTCCAGAATCTGTCGCCCACTTTTCCGGCGGTTTCCGCAGCCGCCTCCAGCCGCTCCACCCTCGCCGCCAGCGATCCGCGCGTGGTCCCGTTGCCGACGACCGCCTTTGACAGGTCCGTCAGCTTTCGATCCATCGCCGACCATCTTTCGTTCAACTGCGCGTACTGAACCGCGATCGATTGAAACGCATGCGCGCACGCCGGCAGAATTCTCGCTGCCGACAGATCGTCAACGTGCGTGTGATTAGAGTGGGACATGCTAACCTCCTTAAATTCATCTTTTTCGTCCGCATTACACTCAGCAACCGAAATCAGCAGGACGCACGAAGCCCCACGGGCTGCGCCCGAGAGAGGAGATCAGGAGATAGTAGAGCAGGAGATGAAAACAAAGCCGTCTTCTCTACTGCTCACCTGTTCTCCTGTTCCACTTTCTCGGCCGAAGGCC
>JAAYCO010000098.1 GCA_012729725.1 Planctomycetota bacterium | reverse complement strand
CGACAGGCTTGACGTCACCTGCGGCAACGCATTCATTAATGGAACAGTCATCGCGGGGCACAACGGCCAGGTGGCATTTGGAAATGAAACCCCCGCCAGCCATTGGTATACCGAAAACGATGCGAGCCTCCAACTGCACGAGGACGGCAAATTCATATTCGGCGGCGAGACCGGCCTTCCCTCGCTTGCCAGAGTCGAGCTGATGGATACGCCCTGGGCGTGCAGCCCTGTGGAACTCATAGGAACCGTCTACGGCAACTATGACACGCTGACAATGGACGAGGAGGGGCCAAGGTTTCTTGTGCGCGGAGGTTCACTGATAGACGGAACCATAGACTGCCCAGTGGACGCCGTGATGTTTGTGTTCGACAAATATGTCAGACCGGACGGCAACTACGCCAGGATAACAAATGTGCAATTCAACAGCCTGGTGGATGCCTATGGTTCATTGGACATTGACAATTCCTGCGGCTTTGGCGGCACGTTCCAGACAATGTCCACGGCCTACGCCCCTCCCTATGACGACGCCACGATCCGGATCATCAACGACACACTGCTAAGCGGCCCCGGCCAGCTTGTGCTGAACTGGCGAAGCTCGAACAACTGGACGATCGTACAGGCGCATCCCGACACTCCCGAGGCCGGGCTGTATATCACCAGCGACCTGACGATCAATGCATCCAGAACCAGGTTTGAAAACATGCGGGTTGTCGAGAACAGCGGCACGATCTTCTTCGAGAATGGCGATAATGAGATTGGCGCACCGCTTGAGAACTATGGCACGATTTCCGCCGGGTGTTGGGGAAAGATCGCCCTGCTGAGCGGTTCAGAAATCTACAACCACGGGCTTATTGAAGCAATCGATGGCGGCGGCGTGCAGATAGGCGCCGTGGGCTCATACTGGGAAAACATGGGCACTCTGAGAATTGACGGCGAAAACGCTTCGGCGAATTCTCCTTCGGTGCTGGTGCTCGGCGGATCGTTTGGCATCCACTCGATTGGTAACGTGGAACGTATCGGCCACAATCGGCTTTGCATAAGCGGAGATCTTGACCTCGACGGCGAAGAACTCGATCTCGATTCGACAGGGACGATAGCGTTACGCAACGGAACCATCCGCAACGGCACTATAACTGTGTATCCTGACGCAACGTTAACCTTTGACCCCGCTTTTGGCATGCGAGGTTATTTCAAAGACCAGGTCACCATCAACGGCGATCTTGCTATCTCCGGCCACACCCTTGAGGCCCAGCAGCTTGTAATGAACGGCAATCTTTCCACCGAGACCGATTACCCCATCCAATTCCGCGGCTATGACATGAGCCTTGGCGGCAGCGCCAATGTGAGCTTCGTTCGCAGCGGAATCTGGACGTATGACGGCATAAACGCCCGCGACGGCGAGAGCCCCGGCGCCACTTTTGCTGTAGGCCCCGATGTTGTGTTCAACACGCCATATGGCATTGTGCGGGCCGACAACATGGTCTTTGAGGGCGTCTTTCTCGCCGCGGAGCGGCCGGACAGATACGGACAATGCCAACTTGATGTCATCGACACATTGACCAACTACGGCACGATCCGAGAGATCCGTACGGGCGAGAACCCAGGCATGATGCTTATCAACGCACAGACCTTGATCAACTACGGAACACTTGATGTCGAATCGCATCGGATCACTGTCGCCAGCCTGATACTCGCCGGCGGCTCGGTTGCCGGAGACTACACTGTCGCCGACGGCAAGACCTTTGGTGGAAGCGGCACTATTGGCGGAACGCTCACTGCCAGGCCGGGCAGCGTTATCAGCCCAGGCTCAAGCCCAGGGCATTTAAGCATGCAGAATCTTGTTCTTGACCCTCTATCGACGCTGGTTATGGAAATTGGCGGCACGGATCCGGCAAGCTACGATCAGATGCTGGTGGAGCAGACGGCAACACTTGCCGGCGCCCTGCTTCTGAGCCTTGAAAGCGGCTATAGTCCCCTGCCAGGCGATACCGCTTACCTGATAGCCCGGCTCGACGGCGATGGCTTCTTTGACGGCATGACTGAAGGCATGCAGATCCTCATCGATTCCATGCCCGCGATCATTACCTATCAGGCCAACTGGACAGGCAGCGCGCTGACCAGCAGTTGGACCGGCGGAAACGACGTCGGCGTGATGTTCGTGCCCGAGCCGGCCTGCTCGGCATTGATCCTTCTGGGCCTGCCGCTGCTTATCCTGCGAAGACGCCGGTGAAGCTCGCGCACGGGCCTTTCTGCCGACCTGCGAAGCTAACTGATTATCCTTATCAGTTCCTCGCTCAGCGGCTTTCTGTCCCAGTCGTCCACGATGCTGAAGCGGTTGGCGTCATACGGAGCGGTCAAGTAGTTCCACGCGCAGTGGCCGATGCCGTTGGCGTCGCAGATGGCAATGAGGTCACGATAGTAGTTCTCTCTGCTGACGATGTCGCAGTGGCGGATGACGCCGAACTCGCCGCAGTACAACGGGCGATTGTGCTTGCGCAGAAACTCGACAGCCGGCTCAAGCCAGTGCTCCATGAACGCTCGATCCATCCTGTCAAAGCCGGCATATGGATCTGTCTTCGCCTTGGCGAACCGCCTGTACGCGCGGTAGGGCTCGATCTCGCTGGGATACTTCATGTACATGTTGAAGCTGGCTATCACCGGCATGATCACCGCCCTTTGATGGGTGAATTCCATCGGCTCGTAGCAGTGAAACGTGTAGATGATGTTATCGTCATCGAGCACATCTAGCGCCTTTAGCCGGGGCACGCTGTTGTACCTGTTGCAGCCGACGACTATCTTGCGCTTCGGGTCGATGGACCGAATGGCCGCGACTGCATCCTTTATAAGCGCGTTCCATGAATGATCGTGCTCGACAGCTATCTCGTTGAGCAACTCGAAGGCCACGTTGTCGCCCTCGGACCTGTATCGTCGGGCCATTTCGCACCACAGGCCAATGAATCGCCGCCGAAGGCCCGGATCGTCCACAATCGAGACCTCGCTGGCGAAATCGCAGCTTGCGCCGGCGGCCTTGTGCAGGTCAAATATGACGTTCAGGCCGGCACGCTTGCACCAGGACAGACATTCGTCCAGATACCGGAAGCCATCTTCCTTGTACACCAGAGGCTTGTCTTCATCCTCGATGATCAGGTAATCGAATGGAAAGCGAATATGATCCATGCCCCAGGAGGCTATGCTCTCGATGTCTTTGCTGGTCATGAAGGTGTTGAAATGCTCTATGTCGCCTGGCGAAATCACCGTTCGCAGCTCGGACGGGATGAATTTGAACCGCTTGTAATTAGTCAGCCAGCCGCCAATGCCTATGCCGTGCATGTAACCATCGAAAGTCTTCACGGAACAATCCTAACTACAATCATCCGATTGCCTTAACCTGATGGAACAGACGCTGAGATCGGATTTCCCAGCATCCCCACGGACCGCAGCCCGCGCGCTGTCATGCCCCCCAATATACTGCTTCGGCCGACGGGCTGGCAAACATGGACTTTGAATCCAGTTGCCCCGTTCATTTGATGTATAGAGGTTGTTGCAATTGTCGAACTGCGGGTCTATGCTTTTGTTGGCTGTTAAACAGGCAAGCCCGCCAGGAGAGCCCAAATGTCTGACATAAGGCAAGAAGTGATCGACATGCTCAAGACGCCACAGCTGTCCAGCCTGGCGACCATCACTCTCGACGGAAAGCCATGGACCCGATACGTAATGATCCAGTCGGATCACGGCATGACGATTCGTTCCGGCGTTTGCCTCGACTCCAGAAAAGTGGACCAGATTCGCAAGAATCCCGAAGTCCACCTGACCTTCGGCATAAACGATCCCCAGCAGATGGATAGGCCCTATGTGCAGGTGCAGGGAATCGCCGGCATAGCAACCGACAAACAGGAGAAGCACAACTTCTGGTTTGACATGCTCTCGGCGGTCTTCTCGGGACCGGACGATCCCAACTACGCGGTGCTGAAGATCGAGCCTTACCGGATCGAGTTGAATCGGCCCGGAAAAATGGTTCCCGAGGTCTGGGAGAAGTAATCGCCACATTCCTCCCCAACCTTCAGGATATAGCTCGCCTGGCTGTAAACTCTTAGCTGCCAACGTGTTACATAACACGCCCACTTCGAACCTCCTAAGAATCCTGGTATTCAGTTCGCCTTGCTCCCGTTCTGGCTGTTTTGCATCCCTAACCTGAGGGAATCTCGGCTCATCTGTATATTGCAGTTGACAAAACCTGTATCATGCAGTAAGATGCCTTTATCATGAATCAGGCAGTTGTGAAGAACAACCCACGTTACGTGAAGCTTCGCCAGGATTTGATGCAGAGGATCTTCAAAGGCGAACCCGGCACGAAGCTTCCCAGCACTCGCCAGCTCATGCAGCAGCACGAGGTGAGCCAGCTGCTGGTGGATCGTTGTTACTTCGAGCTTGAGGCGCAAGGATTGCTTGACAGGCGCCATCGCTTCGGCGTGTTCATTTCCGACCGGGCTCAGAAGGAGTATCAACGAGCCAAGATTATCGGAGTCCTGGCCAATTGCAGGAAGAAAGAGGCAGCGGAGTTCACAAAAGGCCTGCAGACGGCTTGCGCTCCGGACAAGTCGCTGTTGCTGCCGTTCACGAGCGCGGAATCGCTGGCGAAGAGTCTTGAGGAAGCCAGGGAATCAAGCAGGCCCGAACTGGATGGTCTGGTCTGCTGGGTTGATCCCGATGAAGACAAAGGGCTTCTTGCTTCGCTTCAGTCGCTCATCGGATATTTCAGGCTCAAGGCCGTGATAGCAGGTCATGGTTGTCCGTCGATCCATGCCGATCATATCGAATTGGAGTGGAGCGATCTTGTCGGGCATGTCATCAGGAAGCTGGATGTTGCGGCAGGATCTTCACTGCTGCTTGTCAGCGCCCCCGGATGCGAAAGCATTGCCCGACAGCTTGAGCTGGAGTTGCAGAAGGTTGGCGTTCTATCCGAGCAATCGACGACTGACGGAAAAACCATTTCGCCCAAAGACGGGCAGGGAACGGTTCTGATAGGGCTGGAGCCAAAGGATATCGCAGGCGTGTTTTCCTGGAAGGCCATGAGCGGATCACGGCGTCACATCGTGATTTCGCATCAGTCGCAGCACGGAAGTTTTCATGGCAACTTGCACTATGGAATTCTGCCGTACTCTGAAATGGGAGCGCAGTCATATCACCTGCTGTGCAACCGGCTCAAGGAAGGGGATCAGTGGTCTCCCAGAATGATGTGTTTTTCAGCTGTTTGGGAGAGGAGTCTGCAATGAATGACAAAAGGACGGTGTCTGTCGCCGGGGCCGGACAGAATGCCGGCAAACATGTAGAGAAGGTCGCTTATTCCATTCCCGTTGTGGGAAGACGTTTCAATGTTTGCGCGAACGCCAATTACAACGCATTTCCCGACCTGGCGCTGTCCTCAGATGGAAAAAGGCTTATCTGCGCCTGGCGCGCCGGAGACCATCACAAACCAGCACGGTATTCGGGCATATTTGTGGCGGTCAGCGACGACCGTGGCGCAACCTGGAGCAAGCCGTTGGCGCTTGGAGAAAGTTTCGACATCACGTCTTTGTTGTGGAACTGTCCTTCGCTGAAGGTGCTTGATGACGGCAGGATAGTCCTGCTTGCCGATTACTCCGAGTCGGGCCAGTTGTCCGAGAACGAGCGTCCGCCGCACAAGATCGCCATGTTCGTCAGCGACGACGACGGCGAATCCTGGAAGCGTTCGGACGATCCGCCGGCAAGAGGGCTTTGCCCCGATCGTTTGTTTGTCACAAGCACAGGCGCTTGGCTGCTCACCACACAGCAGTGGAAGAGGTTCGCCGGCTGCCAGTGCCTGGTGGTTTACGTCTGGCGCAGCGAGGACCACGGAAAAACGTGGACGGCCCGTTCATCTGCGGCGAACAGGCGGAATACCATCTTTGCGAGGCCTCGGTAGTTGAGCCGACGCCTGGAACTCTCGTCGCCTACATGCGGGAAAACAGCTTTCTTGGCTATCCCGTTTTCAAGTCCATCAGCACCGATGACGGCAAGACCTGGACGCTCTGCCAGACAAGCATTGTCGGCGGGCACCGCCCAAAGGCCGGCGTTCTTCAAAACGGCCAGGTGCTGATAACCTATCGATTCGCCGAAGGCGGCAGGAATCCGCCGGCGAATGTATATGCTTATGTTGAGGACATGGACTCCGCCGTGGCCGAGAACAGACTCGCCCAGCGCGGACGAACCATCCCGCTTGTGCATGACATGCACGAAAGCCCCGACACGGGCTACACCGGCTGGGTGCAGTTTCCCGACGGCCAAATCATAGTGGTCAACTACATCAGAGGATCAAGCGAACATGCGTATGTTCACGGCTGGTCCCTGCACATAACTCAATAGATCCGCAATAGACCCGCAGCAAACAGGACGGGGATGGTCCCCGAACATTCCAGGATGGCTTGCTTACAGCAAGAAGGAGAAGAAGATGAGACTGTTCACAGGCGCGTTGCTTATCGCCGTTTCGGCAGCTATTGCTGTTGCGGCCCCGGTTGAGGTTGTTCTTCAGAACGGCCTCGATGGTTACAATGGAACCCAGGATACGTATCTGTTTTCCGGGAATTCCACCAACTATGGCACCAGTTCATCGTGCTATATAACCCCCGGCCCAGACCGGCGGGCCCTGCTGAAGTTCGATCTTTCGCACCTGCCCGAAGGCGCAAAGGCCAGCAGCGGCGCCAGCGTCACGATTCTCAGCAGGACCAGCTCCGACGCCACCCCGACGATTACCGTCTCGATGCACATGATGACCGGCGCCAGCGCGAACTGGTCGCAGACCGCGTGCAGCTGGGAGTATCTGAACAACGCCGACCAGACGCCATGGGTAGGCGGAGCGGGACTGACGGCGGGCGTGGATTACGAAACAAACGCTATCAGCTCCGTCACCGCTGCGTTTGGCAAAGGTTGGGCAAGGACTTTCCAGTTCTCTCAGGAAGACATGCAGCGGGCGATTGACGCGGGCTTCCTGTCGGTGGTGTTCATGACCGACTACAGCGATATGTCCATGTATTTTAGAAGCACCGAGTACGGCACGGCCGAACAACGCCCCAAGCTTACGTTCAGCTATGACGTTATTCCCGAGCCCGCAACGCTCGGCAGCGTGCTGATTGGATCCGTCGCCGTTTTGTTCCGGCGTGTTCGAAGGACGTCAAAGGCCAAGGCCTAACTGTCGTCAGGTTTATGTTCAGGGGCATTCTCCTTTTTGGAGAATGCCCCGCCTCCTGAAGGTTGGAGCGCCGTCATGACAAAAAAAGCTTTCACACTTATCGAGCTGTTGGTGGTCATTGCGATTATCTCGCTGCTGGTGTCAGTATTGATGCCGTCCCTCGCCGGGGCGCGAGACTTGGCCAAGGCGGCGGTCTGCATGACTCAGCAGAAACAGATCGGCCTGGGATTGTTCGCCTATCTCGAAGACAATGACCAGTTCTTCCCATCCGTCAACATAACCGTTGGCGAGACCAGTGAAAGGCTCAAGTGGCAGTTCGCGTTGCGCGACTACTGCTATATTGACGGCAACTGGACGGGCAACAACTTCGATGCCGCCGCGGCCGGAGTGTTCCACTGCCCAGGCGATGATCATCGTCTCGAACGAGGATACGCCCCCGCAAGCTATGCGGGCAACTACTACGCCGATTGCCGATGGGCTGACCTCACGGAAACAAACTACGTGGCCAAGATGTCCACCGTGGCGGAGCCGGCAGTCAAGGTTTACGCCACCGACTCGTACAACCGGGGCGGCGGATATGCGCACCTCAACACGAAATGCCCTGAATTCCTGCCCACCAGCACGCAGGCGTATGGCATCGACTTTCGACACAAGGACGGCGCCCAGACGCTGTTCATGGATCTTCACGTCGAAACACTGACAATTCAGGACACGCTGAACAACGCCGGACTGATTTATCCGTTGCGATATTAGTTGTCGCAGGTCCGCCTCAAACCGCTAAGGAGCCGCTGTGAACAAACGAATCATCCCAGCCGCCGCGCTAATAATGCTGTTTTTCGCCTGCGATGCCTCGGCCTTTGTAATGGTTCGCGACGGCGAAAGCCTGGTTGTCATCGTCACCAGCGCCGACGCGCCAGGATCAATTAAACTGGCTGCACGGGAACTGGCGGATCACATCAAGCTGATGTCCGGGGCTGCCCCGGCGATAGTTTCCGACACCGAGTATCAGGGCGGCCCGGCGATTGCGCTTGGTGATACCACAATCGCCCGCGAACATAAGGTGGATATCGCGGGCCTGGGCGTTGACGGGTTTCGCCTGGTCATGCCCACGAGCGATGTGATGGTGATCCGTGGCAGGGATTACACAGGCGCCACTCTGCCCGGAAGGTGGGGCAAGCATGCCCAGTTGCATGAGACCCCCGACGGCCAGATCACTCGCTACGGAGAGACCGGGACCCTTTTCGGCGTCTACTGGCTTCTTCGGCAGATGGGCGTCAGATGGTATGCCCCCGGGCCCGATGGAACCATTTTTCCCAATCGCTCAACTTTGGATTACACCGGCGGCGACGTTGACATAGCTCCGAAGTTTCCGTACAGGGAATTGTCAGAAGGGGCATGGTTTTTCGGCAGAGATCCGGAAGCAGCCTTGTTCTTCAAGAGATGCGGCTTCGGAGCGCAGGCGTACCTCGATCTGAATCACGGTTTCACTAATTGGACCGAGAGGTTCGCAGACCGGCCGGAGCTTTTCGAAACCCGCGGCGGGAAGTCCCTGCTCGATATCGGCCATAAGGCCAGCCACATGTCCATTAACTTTTCAAATCCGGCTGTGCTTGAGCAATGGCTGGCGGATGCTCGGCAGTGGTTCACCCAGCCGATGAGCAAGTACTGGCGTTCGGCGCCCAAGGGCATACCTGATGAGTCGCGAAGATACGAGTTCTTCGGCGCGTTCAGCGCTGTGCCAAACGATGGAATGGGCGACGTCGAGCAGGCGACAAAGCAGGGACTTCTGCAACCGGCGCGAGGCCCCGACGGCGAGATGAGCGAATACATCTGGGGCTTCACGAACAAGGCCGCCGCCGCCTTGAAAAAGGAGTTCCCGCGGGCGAAGGTTATCAACCTGGCCTACTACAAATACAGGTTGCCGCCATCGGGCGATATCGAACCGAACATCATCGTAGGTTATGTATCGTCGCTGCCGCGGTGGTCGGTTCAGAAACAGAAAATGCTCGGACATCTGCGGCAGTGGGCGGGCAAAAAGCCAGCCGGCCTGTATGTCTTCGACAACTTTTCCGCTCACAACTTCTACGAGCATCTCTATGGCTCGTGCATGATCATGCCGCGAACAATCCATGACTTCTGCCGTTCGACGGAGGGAATCATCGACGGCGTTGCCGTGAACATGCGCACCGCGCCGCACAAGAACAGAAACCTCACGTTCGAGAACCAGCCGGTCGAGCACCTGAACGTATACATGCTGGGTCGATGCCTCTGGGAAGGAGATCTGGATCTCGAGAAGGAACTCGAAGAGTACTACAGGCTGTACTACGGCCCGGCGGCAGGTCCTGTCAGGGCTGTTGTGGAACTGATCGAGAAGAGATGGATTCACGCCATGTCGGCTGCCGAGAGAAGAATAGCACAGCTTCCGCCAGGGGCCAGCTATCGCAACAGAAGCAAGGTCGGCAGCATCCAATCCATGGCCGAGCTGTTTCCACCGGAAGTTCTCGCCCAGATGTTCGCCCACCTCCGTGATGCTCGCCGTCTGGCTGTCGAGGAACCCTACCGCAAGCGCGTGCAGGATCTGGAAAACTGGCTCTCCGAGATGCGCAACCGCCTGCGAGTGATGAGCAGCGTGCCCAGTTACAAGGCCCCTGCCATCGCTCAACTGCCCAACATCGACGGCCGGGTTGACGGAGAGGCCTTGCAGGCGATCACCAAGCCCGCAACCGCTCAAGAGGCCGACGAGGACGGAAACGTCGTGATCAGCAGGGTCTATGGACTATCGCTGGTGGAAAACGCCGCGGGCGAGCCCATGGAAGACGCCGCAAGTTTCTACCTGGCGAGGTCTGGCGATCATCTTTATATCGCCGCCCGCATAGGCGTGAAGGATCCGTCGCAACTCATGCGGCAGCACACGGGGCATGATTCTCAGGTGTGGGAGGATGATTGCATCGAGGTTTTCATGAGCAACCCCCAAGACCCAGGCGTTTACTGCCAGATCGCGGTCAACTCCAGGGCGGCCGTCTTCGACGCCATGAACGGGGCGGGGCTTGAGGCGGCATCAGCATGGTCATCGGGTGTGGAAGCGGCAGCCCTGATAGGCTCCGCCGAGTGGTATGTCGAGTTGGCTGTGCCGATGGAAGTAATCGAACCGATGATGCACAATGGCGCAATCCGATTCAACCTGATGAGCACCCAGCGGGCCGGCAGAGACAAGCCCGCATATTCCGCCTGGTCGCCGACATTCGGCAGCTTTCACACCATCAGCAGGCACGGGTTGCTTGTGCTGAACTAGTTCCTCGGCAACCTGCCCCCCGCCCGGATGCATGCCGCCCCAGTATCGATTAGCCAGCCGCCGGCTCTATCCTTTCCGCTCAGGCCCTCAATATGCCGCTTCCGCCAACAGGCTGGCAGATGTGGACGTCAAAGTCGAGTTTGCACGGAGCGTAGTAACCGGCGCGAAGGGCCGCCAGCAGTTCGTCAAGTGCCGTGCTCCTGGCGAGGATCATAGCGCAGCCGCCCAGGCCGGCGCCGGCAATCTGTGCGCCCAGCACGCCAGGCATCGAGCAGGCAAGATCGATGATGAAGTCTATCTCCGGCGCGGAGCATGCATATCGGCCGGGCTGAAGATGCAGCATGCCCGCCTGTCGCCGCCAGTCCTCGGGGCTCTCAACGAGTCGGCAGAGTTTGTCTATCGCGCTGTTCGAATATGACGGGGCGAACAACTGGCCGCTTTCCCTGCGGAACCTCATTCTGGATCCGGTTGCGAAGCGGGTGACGCGGTCGCCATCGTGGCTGATGCGCATCAGCGAGCCGATTCCGTCAATATCGCCGCGTGAGAGCTTGTCGGCGAACATGTCGCTTCGCAGGCATTCCGCTATGCCGAACATGGCCACGTCCCTCAATCGGTACGGGCCTACATCATTGTGCGAGGCGAATATCTCATCGAGCTGTTTTCGGCAGTCCGGCAGCAGTTTCATCGCCATTTTTCGGCTTACGCTCACCGGGATGCGTTTTAGAACCTTGTAGACCTCGGCAGGCGAAACCTTCAGGGCGATCGGGTTGACGTCGCGAAGGTGCTCCATTGAGCCAAGTATCGGACTGCTGCGCTTCAGCAGCATCTCGGCAATCTTGTAGGCCGCCACGCGATGATTGAAAGTATCTCGCGCGCCTGCGCTCTTTGCGGCGCGAACGTGGCTGTTGGCCACAACCACACTGAGATCGTCGGGAAAAGTTATCATGTTCTCGATGCGGAACGGGAAGAACCCGACGCGAGCCACCGCCGCCCTTCTGCCGCTGCGAATGGCGGCATGATCGGCGCTGCCGCCGCGAGAACCAACAAACCATTCGCCTTCGCCGCAAAGATCGACGAACTGCTGCGGGGTCACGTCCAGATTGTTCAGCGCTACCGTCGCCTCGGCCACCGCCACGACGACCGCCGATGAACTGGACAATCCCGCGCCCATCGGAATGTTGCCGCTTACCACGCAGTCCATTCCTTTGAGCAGGTAGTCGGGGCATGCATGTTGCAGCCGAAGCACGGCTGCCTTTGCGTAGTTGCTCCAATCACCGCGATAGGCTTCTAGAACCTGCCTGATCGTGGAGGAGTTGATAAAGTCCATCCAATCGAGCCAATCGGCAGATCGCAGCAGTTCACCGATGCTGAACTCGCGGCGCGGAAACTCGTCAGGCTTGAGGTTCCGCAGTGTCACAACGTCGTCTTCACGAGGGGAGGCGACAAGCACAACTTCCCTGCTGATCGCCATCGGGTTGACGTACCCGCCGCGGTGATCGACGTGCCGGCCCATCAGGTTGATTCGTCCGGGGGCTCGGGCGATAATGACCTTGCGCTTGGGGCCGTATTCCTTTATAAAGTGCTTGAGAACCTCGACAATCGCCTTGTGCCGCTCGGAAAGCATGGCGGCATCGTTGCCGTAAATCTCGATGAGCTGGCGCCGCAGCGCCGGCCGATTGGATTTGAGCATCTCAAGCCAGGTCCCCGCCGCGAGGCAATCCTTGTGGGGCGAATCCATGCCGGCATGCTTGATGCGGCGGCGCCGCTCCATACGCCGTGCGAAGACTTCCTCGATGGCGAGTAGTTCGGCAGGCGTGTTATAGGCCATCAGGTCTTCAGGATCATTAACCTCCAGCGCCACAACGTTTCGGTTGTCGGCGTTCAGGGCAGCGACAGTGTCCGTAAGGTACAACTCACCCTGTGCATTGTCGGCGCGAAGGCTCTCTATGCTCTTGTACAGGTCGCCCGCATTGAAAAGGTAAAGCGAGGCGTTGACGCTGGGGCTTCGTTGCTCAACGGCCGCCGCCGACAGGCTCTCGCCGCCGACCTTAACGTTCTTGTGCGTCGCCTTTGCCTGGGCTATGTCGGCGACCTCGACAATACCTGCGGGTTTGCCCTTCGAGTCCATGACGATTCGACCGGCGGTTGATTCGCAGGATTTTGGCAGCGCCGCAAGCGTCATCGAGGCGTTGGACTCGATGTGACGGTTGATCAACGCCGCGACCACGTGCGGCTGGACAACCTTGTCGCCCATGGTGATAAGAACCCCGCCTTCATGCCCCGACGCCTTCAAGTAGGTTGCGGCGCAAGCTGCGGCATCGCCGGTTCCCCTTGGCTGGGGCTGATAGACGAACGCCACGTCCGGATGCTCGGCGGCTATGGTTGAGATAACAGACTCGGCCTTCTGCCCAATGACTATGAGGAATCGGGCCAGGCCGACGTCCTTGAACATCTTTATCGTTCTGACGATCGCCGCTTTGCCGGCAATGGGAAAGCAAACCTTGTGCAGTTCGCTGGAACCCATTCGTTTGCCCTTGCCGCCGCACAGAATCACACAGACCGTGTCGCTAAGTTTCATCATCGCTCCTCAGAGGTGAAGCGGGTTATTTTCGTCAATTTGAACGGACTTTGTCAACCCAACCGCCCCGTAATCGAGATGAAACGGCGGCGGAACGGCCAGTCGCCGTCCCGCGCCGTATCCTCATACCGCATCACATCTACTTTGCCGATCGACGGCGGAGGAAGAAGACGCCGCCAAGAACGATCAGCGCTGCCGTCGTGGGCTCGGGCACGGTTCCAATCATCAGGTCCTGAGAGCCCACAGAGTCAAGCACCGTCAGCGTGCCTGCATGTGCGTATGCTGACGGAAGCGAGTTCAGCATGCTCTGGGCTTCGGACAGCACGTCGGCGTGGGCGCTGGTGATCTTGAACTGGCCGGAGGTTGAATATCGGCCTGTGCAAGTAGTCCACCTGAGTTTCGTTAATGACTTCCCAAATCGCCACGCCTAATGCGGCCGCGGAGTAGTTGCTGTCAATTGTCGGCGAGAACGTCTCGAAGAGATACGCCACAAGCTGACCGTTGCGAAGAAAGCTTACTGCATCGCGCTCGGTCACTTCGCTGGAGCCGGACCAGTGGTCGATATCGACACACCAGGCGGTCAGATCAGCATCCTGATACTCAATAAGATGCCGTCCGGCGTAGACGGTCCTTCCGCTGATGGCCGAACCGGGAGCATACACAGTCACGGTTGCTTTGTAGTCCATTCCTTCATAAGTCATGAAACATGCCGATGCGTCAAGAGCTACGGCTGTCAGGGCGAACGCACAAATCAGGGCAAATCCAAGCTTGCGGTTCATATAAGTCTCCTTTGGACTAATTTTGATTCCGCCATATTCGGAGGCTTCGCCTACACGGAGAATCCTCCGATTCGCCCGGGCTCAAGGCCCGCTGCGAGTCACACGAAAGCTAGGATTCAGCACACACTTGGCCAAATCGCGGCGCGATATTTTGTCGAGTGTTCAGCGGCCCGGCATGCGCTCAACCGACGCATAGAATTACCAGCCTGTGGCGGGCCGGGACCAAATGCCAACCCGCCCGTTTCTTTTTGGTATGGATATGAGAACTCGCAGCCGCTACATCCGTTCCGGGAGGTTTCGCCCGCCCGCCAGGGCTTATGCACAACTGGCGCGCCAGCGGCTTCGCAAATTCCGCACCGGAAGCATTCTGGCTGTCGCGGCGACAGCGCTATTGCTTGTCATAATGACAGGCGGCGACGATGGCGCCGGCGGCGCGGCAAAGGCGCTTGCGCAGACTCCGCCCGATCCGCTCACGGGCGTTGAGGAAGCAACCGACACCGTGCGCGATCTTGGCAGAGCGTTCTACGCGGTGTTGCCAAAGGTGCTCGTGGCTCTTGTTATTCTTGGGCTTGCGGCCGGGCTGTCTAAGGCGTTCCGCTGGGTCTTCAAGCGGACCTTGCGCAACTGGAGCCGGGCCGACGCCACCGGCGCGGTGCTGACCGTCGTGGTGTGGGCGATTTCTCTATCAGCCGCCCCGAGCGTGGTCGCGGGCGACGCCCGCGCAATGGTGGGACTTGTCGGGCTCATAGGCCTGGCTCTTTCATGGGCCCTTCAGGCGCCAATCGAGAGCTTCACGGGCTGGATGCTCAACGCGTTCAAGGCATATTACCAGGTAGGCGACAGGGTCGGCGTGGGCGAGGTCTTCGGCGACGTGTATCGCATAGACCTGCTGACAACCACGGTCTGGGAGGCCGGCGGGCCGGATAACCCGGTGAAAGGCGCTCAACCAACCGGGTCCTTGGTGACGTTTCCCAACTCGGAGGTGCTCAGGTCGAACATCATCAACTACACCAAGCTCTTTCCTTACGTGTGGGATGAAATTGTTCTCAGCGTTGGCGACGGCACCGATCTGGCATATGCGGCGCGCACCTGCAAACAGGTGGCGCAAAACGTCGTGAATGAAGAGATGGGCGAGCCGATCCGCCGCTACAATCGCCTGCTGAGCGAGGCGGGCCTTGCGTTTGATGTGCCTGCCGAGCCGCACGTGTTTGTCACCCTGGGCGAAAGCTGGCACACGCTGACAATCAGATACCTGGTGCACGCCAGAAGGCGTCGCGTGCGGTCCAGCGAGATGTCGCTTGCTATCGCAGCCGAGATGGCCAAACCAGCACACGAAGGGCTGATAATGCCGCACTTGACGGCGCGAGTGGAACTGGATCGCCCACAAACGTGATGTTCACGCCCCCGTCCCCGAACGCGATCGGCGGCGCGAAACATCGGCGAAAAACACGCCCCGCTTCGCGCCGCTCGCGCGTTGCCTCATGCGACGTCGCGGCCTACCGCCTGCCGGCTGCCGGTCTTGTGCCGCTGCCCATCGCTGGGCAGATCATCCCTCCGCCCTGGCCTGAGTCCATCATCGTGCACATGTCTTTCATCATCGCCCTGCCCTGCTCGTGCATCTCTTTGCGCTGCTGCGCCATCGTGCTGACGGCTTCGGCGATTGCGGTAACCTTCGCATCGCCCTGTGCCTCGTTCATGGCCCTGATTTTCCGATCAAGCTCTTCGTCCATCTGGCTGGTTCGTTGCTGCATCTGTTCCATCTTCTGTTTCATTCGCTGGCAGCATTGAGCCATCTGGTCTTTGGACTGCTGATCGCCCGGTTGTGCGGGTTGAGTGGCCTGAGCCCACAGCACTGCGGCAACAACCGCCACAACGAGCGACACCGGCAACAGCTTGCTCATTTTCATCCTCTTGTCCTTTCGGTTTTGGGCCGGAAGATCGGCCCGACGGAGGAATGCTATGCCCTCTCCGGGCATTTCCCACGAGGATGATCTAAAAGCCGATGCAGGCTGCTACGGCTTGGCCTGGCTTTCGCGCTTGCGTATGAGCTTGTTCATAAACTTGACCATAATGAACACGCTCATGGCGACGATGAGAAACTCGATTACCGTGTTCAAGAAGGCCCCGTAGCGAATCGCCACGGGCGGCACAGGATTCCCGGCGGCGTCCAGGGCCGCCGCCTTGAGCACAATCTGAAGGTTTCGAAAGTCCACCCTGCCGAGCATCATGCCTATGGGCGGCATGATCATGTCCTGAACTATCGACGTTACGACCTTGTTGAACGCGGCGCCGATGATAATCCCGACGGCCATATCCATCGCGTTGCCCTTGACCGCGAACTGCTTGAACTCCTGCACAAAGCCCATGGTCATCTCCTTGGCCCTGATTCGGCGGATGTTCATGCCCATCTCCGAATGGCCCATGCAACAAGCCAGGCGACGGCTGCCCATGCAAGGCCCAAAGACCAGCCGGCAAGCACATCCGTCGGAAAGTGAACCCCGAGATAGACGCGAGTGAAGCCAATGGCGAGCGTCATTACCACTGCCAGCGACATGACATACAGCTTCACCCGCCGCCGATCGCTCGATTGAGCTATCAGCGTTCCCAGCGTCAGATACACCACTGCCGACATCATGGCGTGCCCGCTGGGGAAACTCTGGCTCGATACATTGACCAGGTGAGGCACCACGTCAGGCCGACCGCGGTCGATAAAGCTCTTGATCAGGCAGGTAAGTCCCAGACCCGTGGACACAGTAACCAGCACCAGCAGCGCCTTGTGCCAACGACTTGTCAGCGCAAGGTATGTCACAACTGCAACAACTATAATCGCAATGGTCGTTGCATTTCCCAGCGTCGTTACATCCACTGCCGCGATTTCGAGCCACCTGGGCCCCCATGGATCGTGAGGATTATCAGGACTCCGCATCGCCTGAAGAACGGAGTGATCGAAGGCCAGCGTTTCATCTTCGACAACCTCATCCGCCACCTCGGCGAACAGCCACACCCCGCCGACAACCGCCAGCAGCGCCAGCACAACGGGCAATTCCGGCATTCGCCGCCAGATGCCCCAGTTCTTAACTCTATGAGCCAACACTTTCACCATATCACTCCACCTGCCAATGACCGGCGGCGATTATCGCCTCTTTGTTGGATGGGGGCAACGATCTGGACGCCACTTGGCGTTTCTTGACGCCTCTAAAACTATGGATGCCAAAGGCTTGTGACAATCGGCGTGCTCGCTGAGGATTTATCGATAATACCGCTTGACAAGCCGGCGTTGTGTGATAGACTATTGATTAACCGCGTTATCATTGGTGTTTGGGTATATTATGTTGTTCCAAGCGGCGAAGTTTGCGGATTGTCTTGTAATTGTGCGGTTAATCTTGCCGCCTCTCATTAGGAACCGCTTCTTATGATCGTGCAGAACAGAAAGATAACGTTGAAGGATGTCGCAATGCGGGCCGGCGTCAGCTCGGCGGTGGTGTCGCATGTCCTTAACGGCATGAAGAGCGGAAGCATTCGCGTGGGCGCCTGCAAGCGGGACGAGATCATCAAGGCGTCACAGGAGCTGGGATACATCCCCCACTTCAACGCCAGGCAGATGGCCAAACGCCGCAGCTTCACCATCGG
>JAAYCO010000097.1 GCA_012729725.1 Planctomycetota bacterium | reverse complement strand
CCGTTTATGCCGCATCACACCCATGAATCGAACGCAGCGCGGCGAAGTGGAAGAATTCGCTAGAAGGCAGGCCGGGGAAGTGCTACAGAACACTTCAGGAACACACACTGAGCTGCCGATGGAGGATTACTGCTCAGTGATTGGTGAACTCCTTTCCGATCGGCTTACCGCCGTTGGCAGCCGGCATCGGCCAGGAGGCGTCTTCTGTGTCAGCTCTTGCCCTTCGGGCAGGAGTCTTATAAACGGCAAAGCCGAGTAAGAGTTAGCCATGCAAGAATACGAACTGACCTTCAAGTCGTTGAATTCGGAAAACTACGCAAAGCCGATCACGGTGCTGGTGATGCAGCCCGACAAGATGGATGAACATACCGGGGTAATGGTTTTTACGCACGGCTGGGGCGGCGCCCGGTTTCAGCATGCCGACAAGATGGCCTGGACGGCCGACCGCTTCAACGTCGTCTGCCTTTCCGCCGAATATCGGATGAGCGGATTCGATTTCAATCCCGTGACAGGACAGGGCGCCTATCGCCCTTATGACGCAAGTTTTATGCAGACGTTCGACGTGCTCAACGCCCTGCGCTTCGTGCTGGGCCAATACCCCTCATTGAACCGAAGGCGGATATTTCATTACGGCGGCAGCCAGGGCGGGCATATCTGCCTGCTGAGTTCCATTTTTGCGCCTAACACGTTTGCCTTCGTGTATGCCTCTTGTCCGCTCGTGAGAATAACGCCGAAAAAAGCGGCGTGGTCCGGCAGGGAATTCGCACCGTATGAATTGTCCGTTCGTAACGTGTTGGAACACTCAGGCCTGATTCGCTGCCCTGTTTATCTCGAATACGGTACGGCCGATGAGACCGTGGACTGCACGGAGCATTCGGAGCTTTTGATACAACAGCTGCGAAGACAGAATCATGCGTTGCAGGTGGAAGTCTACGAAGGCGGTGGGCATAGCCTGGAACCGACGATCACCAAGCTGGCGGCGTTTCAGAAAATGGCGCCCACACCCCTGCAAACGCTGACATCCGACACACAGGACGACTTCGCCGCCCGCTCACTCGTTCGGATTCCCTGCGGGGAAAAAACGCTCCACATCGACTGGTCTAAGCCGACAGCGGATATCCATCTTGTCCAATGGGCGGCCGATTAGCCCTTGTCCAACGAAAAGCCGTCCTCGGCGGCGACGACTGGCTAGACGAGCACCTCGGCTTCGCCGGGGCGGAATAATTAACGTTCCACGCAAGGCACCTGGACCGGCTGTCCGGTTTCCGCCGATGCGTCAATCGCTTTGCATAGCGCCACTGCGTAAGCACCGTCAACCAGCGTAGGCTGCACGGAAACGCCGGTGCGCACAGCTTCGATGAAAGCCTTGGCCAAACCGTGGTCTCCACCGGAGTGAGAACCCAGGCCGGGGATTCGCTCGATTCTGGTTTCTGTTGACACCATGGGGCTGATTTCGAGTTCCATGAAAGGCGAGCCGACGTACGCCCGAAGAACCATCCGCCCACGATCTCCAATAATAGTGTGCTCAACACGATAATCTGGAGTGAAGAAGCACTCCACATACGTGCCTCTGGCGCCGCTGGCGTAATCTATGACAACCGCCTGGTTGTCATGCAGATCAGTGTCGTCAGTGAAGACCGGCAGGTTGTCTTGTTTTGCCTTGTCGTTCCGTATGCCGTTGATGTACAGCGGCTTGCTGGGGTGGTAAGGCGAGTTCTCGTCGATCTCCTTACCTTCCCCACGCAGGCCCGATGGATTGTTATTGCCGAAGTGGTCTTCGCCGGCGGAGGCGTACACTTTCGTCGGCGCCGAACCCATCAGGTAGCCTTGAACGTCAAGCTGATGGATCGCCTTTTGCAGCGTAAGGCTCATGTCCGGCGTGCGGTTGCTTTTACGCCAGCGACTTCGACGCCAGTAGCATCCCATTCGCCCGCAATAGTCCAGCGTAATGGCGATTCTGGGCGTTCCTATCAGCCCGCCCTCGATTCGACTCTTGGCCTGCTGAATCGCCGGCACGTGGCGGAATTCATGTCCGACCATGCCAATCGTATTCTTGGCCCGGCAGAGGCGCACAAGATCACATGCATCTTCGAGATTCGTTGTCATCGGCTTTTCGACCAGGCACGGTATCCCTCGTTCGAGAATCCGGCTTGCAACGGCATGATGCGTCGCATCGCCTGTCGCCACGACAACGCAATCGAAGCCGCCCCAATCAAGCATTTCATCAAGATCCGCAAACGCTCGCGGCCTGGCGAACCCCTCGCGTTCCGTTGCGTCAGCTTCCGCCTCGACGAGTGATACGTTAAGGTCGCAAAACGCCACGGCATCGGCCAGGCCCCATCGCTGCCAATTCTGGATGAGGTGAGCGCCGCGCGTTCCGCCGACGGCGGCTGCGCGAATAGTCGCAGGCTGTGAAGGTTGCTGCACTGACATTCGTGACTCCTTAGGTCCTGTCGGACATATCTTCAATTGCCTGCCGTGCCGCAGGATTGATTTCCAGGATTCTATATACGTCCACCATGGGAACTCGCACCCTGGGCCGGTCGCCGTCAGATTCGACCGGCAGCACGCTTGCCTCATCCGTCCGGGGATCGTGGCAAAGCACGCTATCAATCGTCACCTGATTGTTGTCAAAGCTGATCGTCGTATCTCTGGGCGAATCGGCGTAGTTGATCACATGCAGAATCCAGCAGGCGGCATTAAGGCTGAAAATCACCGCAACAACCGCCGCGCACAAACACACACTTCGAGCCTTCATCTTGTTTCTCCTGGTAAAGGGTTTCCATTCGGAGGCCATTTCTTGCTCCTATCGCGATATGATCCACAAAATGCAGCCGGCCTACGCAGCCGACATATGCCGCCCGCGGCCGAGACCTTCACAAACAAGCCCGCCGCAAGCAGTTACATCCACAACTAGCTCGCCGCCCCGGTGCTCTCGCGCTGGGTAAGGCGAACCTCCACTTCAAATGGTTCGGGGCTCTGCTGCCGTTGAGCATCCTTGGCCAGCATCCGCTTCAACTGCGTCACCACGGCGTCGGCGTAGATGTCAACCGAGGCCCCCACCGTCGTAAGGGGCATCGACGCCAACGAGGCCAAGCGGTTGTTGCTGTGCGTAATCAGTGACAGGTCCTGCGGAATTCTGCCACCCCCGGCCAGGAAGCCGGCGGCAAAGCGCCCGGCAGTGGAATCCGACCATGAGAACACCGCTGAAGGGCGGTCTGTTCGCGCGGCGAATTGTTTGCCCATCTCATAAGCCCGCTTCGCATGAGCCTCAACGATCTGACCAGGTCGAGGCAGCGGAGAATACAGAAAATCCTTGTCATCATAATGCAGTCCAGCTTCGGCGATGACCTCCCGGAACATGAGCTGCTTGAAGTGATTGGGGTCATCCGAATAGTGAAGCAGTCCGATCCGCCGATGACCAAGCTCAGCAAGATGCTGAATGCCGATTTGCGCAATCTTTCGGCGGTTGGTTATTACAGAGGGACGATCAGACCATGGATGCTCATTTATACTCAACAGAGGCGTATCGCCAACCAGTTCACCGAGTATATCCGGCGAGAGAATCTGACCCTGTTCGCGATCACGCGGCATCACAAGAAAAGCACGAAGGCGCCATGAAAGGAACGACTCTAACGACTTGCGTGCCATCTCTGCGGTTGACCAGTCACAGGCGCTGACCATCACCTCCAAATCGCCTTCAGCCAGGCGCCGCGTTAGAGCGTCCAGCATTTCGGCAAAGAATGGATCGGCCAGATGATGACCGACCAACAACCCCACTGCCGGAGTGGCCTGATCCCGCAGCGCGCGAGCAAGCCGGCTGGGCTGATACCCGAACCGAAGAGCTACGTCCAGAACTCGCTGACGAGTTTCAGGGGCATACGCCCCACGCTGGGCGAGAATATTGCTGACAGTGCCAGGCGAAACACCACAGTCAGCAGCAATTTCCTTGAGCGATACTGTCATGTGCGATTCCTAAAACCGTTAATGTACACGATATTACAACATTTTCGGTTTTTGTCAAGACCATTCTTGAGGGTGAGTGGCATTTCGGTTTCAGCGAGTTCATGCGGCCTGCGAAAAGGACCGAAATCGGGCCGATATTGCTTCCTGAATGCCTCAGCGCTACGGCTGAATCACCAAGGTCAGGCCGCCAGAGCGACCAGGGCCGCCCCGGCGATTGTCGCGCTTGAGGATGAACTCCCCCGCCCAGGAACAAGGTGGCCGATGCCGGGCGCACACTTGCCGAATGCAAGTTGGTGGGTGTAGACTCCTGAAATGAAACGGTGCCTTCCGGCGATGATGTTTGCCCTTGCGGCCGTTGCCCTTGGAGGGGTCATCTGGCCAATTCACGGCTTCTTGAGCAAGTCCGCCGTGATTGCAGGCGCAATCGGGGCGGGCCTGACGCTCACGGCTCTGCTTTGGACGCGCCCAGTCCTTCGAGTCCTGCCGCCAGCAGTCTTCGCCGCGATTGTGCTGGTCTTCTGTCTGCCGGGACGCCAGACAGATGTGCAGGCCCTCACGGACCGGTATCTCATCAACCTGCGATCTTACGAGGGCCCTCGCTACCTGTGGGGCGGCGAGGGCGGCATGGGCATCGACTGCTCCGGCCTGCCGCGGCGGGCGTACCGCGATGCGATGCTTTTCCAGGGGCTGCGAACACTCAACGGATCTCTCACGCGGGCATCGCTGGACCACTGGTTGCACGATGCCTCTGCGCGGCTTATGGCGGATGGCGCGGGCGCGCGCCTGGTCTTGCTTGCTCAGGACGGCAGCGGATTGCATCCCGACCTGGCGCCTGGCGATGTGGCGATTGTGAATCAGAAGACACACGTATTGGCGTACCTCGGCGAGGGAACATGGATAGAGGCAGACCCGGCAACCCACAGAGTCATCGTCCACGACGGTGCGTCCAAGGAAACGCCGCAGTTGGGCAATGATGTAGTGTGGCTGCGGTGGCGTGAACTGGATGGAAAGCAGCATCAATGAGCGAATATCATACTACAGTCCTCGCACTGCACCCATTGATCGAAGTCAGCGCGACGCATAAAGCCCCGCATTGCCGGGCCTGTTGCCCAATTCCCTCATACTGACACTTGTGATATGATTCCTGGCGTCTTGAGCAAGGAAGCCAAAGATGATGGGACGCAAGCAACATTTGGAGCCGCAGCTTTTCTAT
>JAAYCO010000096.1 GCA_012729725.1 Planctomycetota bacterium | reverse complement strand
TTTGCCTCGATGCCTCTGAAGGTAATCCATTTGCCGGCGATGCTGCTTCCCACGAACTGCAGGTTGGTGTCCGGTCCCTCAAGGTTATAGGAACCTGCTGATAGCTGGCTGTCGGTGACGGTCAATGACGCACCTTGCAGGTAGATGGAATTGTGGTCTCCGCCGCTGATGGAGTAGTCCACGTTCTCCATGGTCAGCGAAGCCCCCGAGACGATGTACAGCCCGCCGCGGTTGAGCCCGCCGTCGCCGCGTCTTACCAGGAGCTTGTCATCGGATGAACCGGTGAGCCAGGCCGATGCCCCGTCGGAAACTGTCATTTCATCGGCAAACGAGAGGCTTCCACCATCGATCTGAAGAACCGTGCCATCATAAGATGTATGCAGGTTGACGAACGACATGTCGGAGTCGGTCGCCGCAAAGGTTCCGGCGTAGATGTTGCCGTGATCGCCAGTCACCTGGAGTGCGCCACCGGTTATGCTGGCAGTGGGCGTATTCTCGTTTTCCCGCGTCATTTCGATTCTGTCTGTAATTACCGTTGTGCCGCCTGTCTGCTGGAAGACCGATGATTCCCGAATCCCCAAGTCGCCCAGCATGGCGTTGCTGTCGGTAAGCGATATGTGGCCGCCGTTGCCGGCGTTGATGCTGTATTGGACCGAAAGGCTGGAATCCTCCAAGACGAGTTGGGCTTGGTGCGAAATGTCGGCATATTTGACACTCACGCTGGATGAATTCCTCGCTGTCAAAGCGACGCCGCTGTCCGCCAGCGAAAGCCAGGATGAGGCCGCCTCCTCCAGATTCAGCACGCTGGCGTCAAGAAGCACGACGCTGCCTTCATTTGCAGTAACTTCGCCGGTCACGACCGGTCCGCCGGGAATCGGGGCGGCCGCGACGATTGAGGAGTTGACGAGCTCCAAGCTGCTATTGTCATGAAGCATGAGCGAGCCGCGTTGGTCGAGGCCCGGCCTCAGCGAGGCGTCCAGCGACAGCGAGACTGACGTCAGATCCATTGAACTGCGCGAAAGGTGGCTTTCGCCGGAGAAACTGATTCCGCCGCCGACCTGCTGCCAACTGCCGTCCTCGACGGTCAGTGTTTCGGCAATGGCCATATCAGCCGCCAGGTTCATCAGGCCGGCGCCTCCGCCGACCCAGAGATTCCGTCCGACATCGAGCGTGCCCTGAAGCTGTTGACTCTCGAGCAACTGGTCACCGTTGACATATCCATGCACACTGAAGTTGTCCGTCGTGGTGGCGGTTCCCGATCCAAGCGTGCCCACGCCATAAACCTCGATGTTGGCATCGACAACGCCGTCCAGCGGCATGGTCTGATCCGCCGGAATGACAAAGCCTAATGATAATGAGCACGAAGCCAACAGCACGGCTGCGACTGCCAGATTGCGCCATGAGAGCATGGAAGGTCCTCCGGCCGAACAAGCCCTGTTCTGAGTTTGCAGATCCTCAAAGAGCCTAAATGCGAGCGTGAAATCTTAGACGCCTTGTGACGGATTTCAAATCGACGGTGCAACTGTTCTTAAAACAGACGGGTCCGCCGATCATCGCGGCAGTATAATGGGCCTGTCGCCCCGTGATCCGGTGGGGCGAGTTGGAGAACCATCATGAGCGTGAACAACCCGCTTGCCGGCTGGTTTAACAGGATGCATTTGCCTTCAGACGTGGCCGGCGCCACGGCGAGACAGGCTTCCGCCCAGGTCCGCAGCGCTGAGTTCAAGATCAGTGAACTGCAAAATCGGCTTGATAGCCTCTCTCTGACCTGCATGGCGATGTGGGAGCTTCTCCGCGACAGCGGCAACGTCAGCGATGACGACTTGATGGCGAAGATACGCGAGGTCGATTTGCGCGATGGTGCGCTTGACGGTAAAGTAAAGGCGCAGCGCATTGCCGAATGCCCGCGATGCGGCAGAACGATGTCCCTGCGGCATGTAAAATGCATGTATTGCGGCGAAGCGAATCTCTCGCAGAAACCGTTTGATCACGCCGGTTGAGCCATATGCACTGAAAACTGCTGCTTATTCCTTCTCGTCCAAGTCCGGCGCTCGGAGAGTCTTGGCCATATCGGCGGGGCGGCGAAGCAGGTTGACGGCTGCGTTCAGTTGGGCGTCCAACTGCAAAAAGTCCGCCAGTGACAATTCCGCCGCCGAGCTTGCATCTGTTGTGGACGGGGAAGCCTGTGCGAACGCGATGGCCTCAGACTGAATCTCAAGGCGGCGAAGGCTTGCGGCTGCCGCCTCATCCAATGGCACTACCAGGTGCGGCTCGATCGGTGATTGCGACGTTTCCAGCAGGGCAGTGCCTTTGAGCGGATGCAGCACGAATCGCGAGGTGGTCAAGTTGATCTGGCCAAGGCCCTCCGCCAGTCGGATCATGCGCTGGATGCAGTGCTTGCCTCGCGTTGGCGAGCCTACCAGCGCCGCCCGCCTGTGCCGCCCAAGCGAGCCTGCAACCAGTTCCGCTGCCGAGGCGGTATTGCCGTTAACCAGCACAACCACAGGCATTTCTTCCGGATACGTCTCCAATTCGTTGGCGCGGAGTGTTTCGATTCTGCCCCTGCTGATGATGGAGGCAATTACGCCACTATGAAGAAACATGTCGCAGATATCCGCTGCTTCCGGCAAGGAACCGCCGGGATTATCCCGAAGATCCAGCACCAGCCCTCGCGGGCGGTCCAGCCTCCGCAGCACTACGCGAACATCAGAGGGCGTATCGGGCAGTATCTCTTTGATTCGGATATAGCCGATTCCGTTTGCGGGATCTATCAGATGCGCCCATGCCCCGGTCTGCGTCCGCCACAAGGCCTGCACGCTCTTGACGGAAATCTCGCCACGCGAGGCTCGCACCACCTCCCACTTGCCGTCTTCATGCATGACCGTAATCGCGACTTCTTTTGAAGCGCCCGTGTCCAGCAGGTTCTCGATGCGCTTAAGCTCCATGCCGCTGATGTCCAACCCGTCGACTTCAAGCAGGCGATCGCCGCGGCGAAGCGGCAGATTCACCGCGGGCGAGCCTTCGACAGCGCCAAGTATTGCAACCCGGCCGTTGACGATCTCGACTTTCAACCCCAGCCCGCGAGCCCTGCCTTTGATGCGATCACTGAAGGTCTGCGCCTTTTCCGGAGGCAGATAAGTGGAATACTCGTCAAGCTGATCAACCATGCTGGCGATGGCCTGACGGCGAAGCTCATCGGGATCAACTTCGAGAAGGTATTCCTGCCGGATCTTGGCGTAGGCGTCGGCGACCGGATCAAAATCGGCGGTTCCGCTAGGATCCCATCGGGGCGAATTGGGCATTAGAAGCAGCAGCCCGCCGGCAGCAGCAAGTATCGCCAAAGCCCAAATTAAATTCCGCCTGGGCATAGTTGTGACCTTAGACCCTCACCCGTGAAGAATGCTAGCACAATGTCGGTCCTGTGGCAATCACGGCCGCCCGATGCGCAGCGGGCCGAATGCGGGTATCGACCTGTCGGCGGCATCGGCTATGTTGACGTGCGGCGACCTGCCGAACCCGTAGTACAAACGCAGCCGGGCGATTTGGCGAACCGGCAGCTGCACCCTGAGCAGGGCCTTATCGCCGGCAAGCTCGATCTTGAAGATGGCGTCCACGAGATTGCCATTCTCGTCGGCCAGGGCAAAGCCCGTCGGGGCGATGGGGCATTGAAGATGTCCCTCAACATTACGGAATCGCACCTCGACATATGGTGTGCGAGGCGGCTTGTCTTCGACTATGCGAATCTCGGCTGGCTCGATGGCGCGCATGGGCTTCTTGTTGCGAATCAACTCATGGGCTGCGCGAGCCAATCTCAGGCCGAGCCTGTCCTGAGACTCGGCGTCAAGATGAATGGGATCATCAAGGCCCAGGTCAACCGTTGGCACACAAATGCAATGGTCCACAGTCTGTCCGAGGCGGCGCTGAATGTCCTGGACGGCGTTCCAGTTTGCGTTCTTGAACGTGGAAGGTGCATACACCTTGCTTATCTGCACAATCACAAACGGGAGGGCGGGGCTGCTGAAATCCCGGCGGAAGGCGTTAATCAGTTGCTTCGTCCGCCGCATGTAATCGACCGGGGCAGACTGTGCGTTGTTGCAGCCTTGATACCACAACACGCCAGCGACCCTGCCGCCGTTCTTGTGAAACCGTCTGAGCGTCGCACCGTAAAGACTTTTGCCCTTGAGCTTCTTGAGGGCGGGGCTCCACTGCTTCATGCTTGTGCCGCCGTTGGCGCAGGCTATGAGCCCCTGAGGAATTCCCGTCCGCCGAAGCATTTCCTGCCCGAACGACACGCCCGGCCCTACGCACTTGACGGTAAGCTCCGGTTCCCCGCCGCGGATGGTCCTGTGAACCTCGTCCACCGCAGCCCACAGCCGATGCATCGGATCCTGCGCTGGGCGCCACACATCGTCGGCGCTGAAGGCCCGCACATGATCGACGGCCTTTAAGTTGACCCCGCAGCCTCTGCCTTCCATGTTTGACTGGCCGGCGAGAATCCAAACATCGCCCACGAGAATGTTTTCGACCGCTGTCTCGTCGAGAATGCGGGAATTGTTGACGATCCGCAGGCGGATGTCGTACGGGCCGCCGCAGGCAATTCCGTTTAGCCGGCCTGCAAAACGCCCGTTTTTGGCGATGCCTACGTTGATCCACGAATACCCCCGGAGCGTCTTGCCCGACTGCATTGCTCGTGCTTCAACTTGCCCGGCTGCGTCGGAGCATCCGGCAAAGGCGGCGCAACACACGTTGCGGTCCGTGCGCTGAAGAACCATGCCGCTGATCAGTCCGCTTTCGACAATCATGAGGCGGTGCTATCCCAGGATGACAGGCAGTAGCTTGTCGGTGTTCATCTTGGATGGATGAGAGACCCTGTACTTCTTGTTGGCGAATCGCAGGAAGATGCCCCAGGCTTTGCCCTTGTTGGTTCCCAGCGAAACCGTAATCTCGTGCATGCCGGCGGATAGTGATTTAGTAAGCACGGCGTCATCCGTAAGCGCGGGATTCGTTCCCTTGGGATCGTAGTGCAACGGCTTGCCGTCAAGCCACGCTTTCACCGGGCCGTCGTATCCAAACTCGATCGTGGTCACCATGTCCTGCTTGCATTCCAGGCGGCAAGCGTAGTGAATAATCATGTCCTGCGGCGCCGAGTCGGCTATTTCCTTGCGGAACTGGCAGAAGATGGTCGGGAACTTGTGTCTGGCCCAGCCCAGGGTATTATCATTCAGGTCAGGCTGCTTGAGCTTGTCCATGCTGCCCGAGAACGGCAACAGCCTAGTGGCGCGAAGTTCCTGAACGAACGGCGTCCTGAGCACTGGCCTGCCCATTTGGATAGGTCCAAAGACGGGTAGCGCATGATCGGCCTCGTCGGTGATGTTGACGTAGCAATTGGCGCCCATGCCGTAATGCAGGCAGCAGCCCTTGATGTCGGTGAGAGGCAATGCCGTCTTGAGAAGAACCTTCGATCCCGACAGAGTTGTCCTGAACAGGGCGTCAATCTTTCCGCCAATGCCGTCGCTCAGGGCAAAGCCGTGGGGCTGGGAGCCGCAGCGCAGCGAGCCCGCAACGTTCTTGAAACTCACTTCGACAATCGCCAGCTTTGTATGTTTGTCCTGTAAAAGGCGAAAGCCCGCAAACTCGATTGGGGGGCGGGCCTTTGCATCTCGTTTGGTCAGGGCGCACATGGCCTCGGCGAGCCGTCGGCCAAGCCTTTGCTGATCGGTTCCGCTGATGTGAATAGTGTCGTCAACTTCGAGGTCGATGGCGGGCACGCACGTGCAGTTGGCAATGGCCTCGTTCAGCCGGCGTTGCTGGTCCTGCACGTCGTTCCACGCGACCGAATCACGATCGCCGCTTGGGGTATGCACCACGCCGATCTGCACCAGCGCCAGCGGCAGGGACCTGTTTCCGCAGTCCCTTCTGAACGCCGAAACCATTGCCTTCATTCGCTTGGTGTACAGGGGCGCGTCGACCGCGTTGGCGTCGGAACATCCCTGGTACCACACAATGCCCGCGACGGCGCCGCCGTTCTTGACTACCTTTCGGATCGCCGCCCCGTAAAGGCTCTTGCCGCCAAGACGCTTGAGGCGCGGGTCCCATTGGTCCATTCTGCTGCCGCCAAGGGCGCAGGCAAGGAGTCCCTGCGGAACGCCGGTCCGCTTAAGCATGTCCTGCCCGAATGCAACGCCCGGGCCGACACCCGTGAAACTGTTGCGAGTGCCCTGTCGAAGCGACGCGTCGACTGAAATTGTCAGATCGTGAATCGGATCTTTCGCGATGCGCCAAACGTCGTCCATGCAGAACGCGCGCACGAGGTTGTGCGGCTTGATTCCCGGCATTCGGCCGTAGCCCTGCATGTTGGACTGGCCGCCAAGAATCCAAACGTCGCCAACAAGAATGTCCTTCACCTCGGCCTGATCGAGGATATTTCCGTCCTTGGCGATTCGCAGTTGCACGTCATAGGGGCCGCCGACCTTGAGGCCCTTGAGCACGCCGGAGAACTTGCCGCCCTTGGCGCTTCCGACGGCAACCCACGAATAACCCGCAAGCGTCTTGCCGCCCTTGGTTACTCGCACTTCGAGGTCACCGGCGCCTGTTGTTGTTCCGTTGAAGGATGCATCCGACACGCCACGGGAATTGCGTTGAAGAACCATTCCGCTCAACAAACCGCTCAGTACATGCATGATTTGCCTCAGTTAGATCCGACTGCCTTATCCATTCATGACAAAACCCTCTGAGCAACTCAGAGGGTTTTTCTATTATGGCATGCAATTAATAAGCGTGCAATGGGCAGGGGCGGAGTTGAACCGCCGACACCGTGATTTTCAGTCACGTGCTCTACCAGCTGAGCTACCTACCCGGCGAACAGGACAGTTTACAGCACAGGGCGAGCATGTCAATACCCGCCGGCGAACGGAAAATCTTATTCTTCGTTTTGCCAGTTTACGCGCTGATGGACCATGTTGGCGCTGAACCACTGCAGCGACGCCAGGAACGACTGCTGCGCCAACTCTCGGCGGACCATGTCGCGATACATGCCGTCAAAATCGCTCTTTCGCAGCGGCTGGAAGTCCACCCGTTGCATGAGCAGCACCTGCTTGCGGGACGGCAGTTCAAATCTCTCGAATGTTGACGGTTGCAGCGCCTCATCGGGAGATGACGGAGCAAGCCGCCACGCCGCTTCGATGAAATCCTCGCGCACTTTCACAGATGGGGGCAGGTCCAGGCCGCCTTGCTGCATCTGCCTGACGTCGGTCAGGCTGCGCCGCGAGATAAGGTCGGTTTCGAACTTGTCCGCATCCGGCGCTGCAATCGCCGCCTCAAAGTCCTCAACCTTTTCGATCTTGAGCGCCTCGATTTTCGCGATGTCAAACGCCTCGATGAGCCTGAGGTCTTCGACAATCTTCTGGTGAACCTGATCGAGCTCGGGCTTGTGCGCGGGCAGAGCTTCAAGCAGTCTCCACATGAGGTTGCCGGCATTAGCGCCTCGAACAACCATCACCTGGCCGTCCTGGTTGGGCTTCATTGCCGGCATGTCGGGGACGCGATTGACCAGACCCTCAGCCGAGAACGCCCACGTTCCCAGGTCCGTCCTCTGGTCGCCCGCCATGGTGCTGCCCAGCAAGCCGTGATCGTACAACTGTTCCACGTTCATCAAATCGCTGGTCTGTGCGACAAGAGGTACGAAGTTGCCCGCGCCCTCGCCGCCTGTCGCAAACAGCACGCCGTCTATGCCGTCGATAGTACCCCACTCGATCTGGGGCCATTTCGCAAAGCTTCGAAGCTGCTCCAGCGCCTCGCCCAGCGTGATGTTAGTTCCCTGCGCCGTCACCAGAATGTCCGGGTCGAGATGGTTGGGCGAATCGCCATAGGGGAACGCAATGCCCTTGATCCTGGCGCTCTTGCGAATCGTGTCGATGGCTTCGTGCAACGGCATGTTCTGTATGTTGACCACCGCCAGCCTGGTTGCAAGCAACGGGGCGGCATCCTTGATGATCTGCGACTTGACCCACTGGTGAACGCTCTCTGAAGCGCCGGCGGGGTATTTCTCAAGCAGATCGCCAATCTTGCCCGTCAGCGTGTCCATCATTGCGGCAGCCTTCTGCTGTGCAAGCTCCTCCGCGATTTCCTCGCGCACCTCGGCAAAGGGCAGCGGGGCGGGCTGAGTTTCCGTCGCCGCCGGCTTTTCGGCAGTGTACTGCTGCTGATTGTTGTCGTAGTGCTTCTTCACTTCCGCCAGCGGCGGCCGTGCCGCGCGAAGATATGCTTTGTAAGGCATGAACATATAGCTTATCCGCACCTGGTCGGGAACCAGATAACCAAGGGCGTACGGGTTGTCATCGGTGGGAATGCCCGCGGGCAACTCGGCAAAGCGGTCGTACGCCTCGCGAATCTGGTCGGCTGTGATGGGCTTGACGACCTTGTCGAGGTGCTTGGCGGCGTCAATCCTGAGCACCCGCAGCTTGATCTTTTCCAGGTAGTCACGGGCAAGAACCTTCACGGCTTCTTCGCTCGGCGGCATGTTGAGCACATTGTTCGCGTAGAGACGCTGAACCGACAGCCATCGTTCGATAGCGTCGTGGAACTCGCCCTCGGTCATCCTGTAGTGACGAAGCATCGCCCTTAGCGAGTCGCTCCACTCGGACTGGCTGGCGCCCAGGTCCAGACTGGCCAGGAAGCTGTTGATGTCTTCCCTGGTGATTTGCAGATCGGCTGAGCGCGCTTCCTGCACAAGCATGGCGTAAACCCTGCTGGATTCGTTGCCTTGCGAGGCGATCATCTGGAATTCAAAGGTTCCGGGCCGCAGCGAGTACCGGTCAGTGGGCTGAAGGCCCAGATTCCCAAGGAGCTGCAAATCATTCTGGGCGACGCGAATGTCGCCAACGCGAATCTTCCCGTAGCGGGTCTGACCTACGGGTTCTCTTTCAACCCTGCGTTCGAGAATGGACTCGAAACCTTTGAAGCCGATGAGAAACGCCACCATCAAGACGACCATGATGATAATGACCATCTTCTGCCGGCGGCGGAAGAAAGCGAATGCCATGTCTGCTCCTCGAAAGGGGTACGATCAGCCGAATAATACTCTTCAGATATACGAGTATCACAGTTGAACGGTTTTTTTGCAAGACGACATTCCTGCCCCGGCTATGTCCTAAGTGCCGACGGGGCGCGATCTCCATAGCCGCCTTGGGTTGGACGCGTCAGCCTTTGACGACGCCTATGGGTTTGAGTCTTGCCACCTTTGATGAAAGCCCCGCATGAGTAACGCATTCCACAACCGCGTCTATGTCCTTGTAGGCCTCGGGCTGCTCTTCAGCCAGGCCGGTCCTCCCGCGGGCGCGGGCGAATATTCCCTTCGACATCAATTCCTGGTCGATGCGCCTGCCGCTTGCCCTGCGGATGGCTGCCTCTCGGCTTAGCACCCTGCCGGCGCCGTGGCATGTGCTGCCAAAGGTGTTCGCCATCGCCGTCTGGGCGCCAAGAAGAACATAGCTGGCGGTTCCCATGCTTCCGGGGATGATCACTGGCTGGCCGATCGGGCGAAAAGCCTCCGCCAGTTCGGGATGCCCCGGGGGAAAGGCGCGAGTGGCGCCCTTGCGGTGAACGCAAACCTCGCGCCTTCTGCCGTCGACAACGTGCGACTCCATCTTGGCGATGTTGTGGGCGACGTCGTAAACCTGCCTGAGGCCCAGCGATTCGCCCGTCTGATCGAAGAACCGTTCGAGCGTCCGCCGCATCTGCACCGCCAGCAGTTGCCTGTTGCACCAGGCGAAATTGGCGGCAGCCCGCATGCCGGCAAGGTACTGCCTGCCTTCGGGACTATCCAGGGGCGCGCAAACCAATTGCCTGTCCGGCAGAGCTATGCCGTATTTCTGAGGCGCGTTGCGCAGCGACTTGATGGCGTCCGAGCAAACCTGGTGGCCCAGCCCTCGCGAGCCGGAATGAATCATCAGAGTGATCATACCCGCCTCAAGCCCCAGCGCCTCGGCTGCGGAGGCGTCGTACACCTCTTCCACGAACTGCACTTCGGCGAAATGGTTTCCGCTGCCGAGCGTGCCGCACTGGTCGTGGCCGCGCTTGAACGCCTCAGCCGACACGGCAGAGGCGTCGGCGCCTTCGAGATGCCCGTTCGACTCGGTTCGTTCAATATCCTCAGCCGAGGCAAGCCCTCGCTGCATCAAATAGGGGGCGCCCTCGTCGAGTATGTGCTTCATTTCCTGCGTCGAAAACGAAAACGGCCCGCCAACGCCGACGCCAAGCGGAATGTCCCTGAAAAGCTGATCGACCAGTTCCTTGAGTCTTGGTTGCACCTCTCCCACGGGCAGGTCGGTCCTGATCAGGCGAACGCCGCAGTTGATGTCGTAGCCGACGCCGCCGGGACTGACAACGCCGCCCTGTTGCGGATCGGTGGCGGCGACTCCTCCGATGCAGAAGCCATAGCCCCAGTGAATGTCGGGCATGGCCAGAGATGCGCCGACTATGCCCGGAAGCGTGGCGACATTGGCCACCTGGTCGATAGCGCCGCCGGAAAGAACTTCGCTCAGCAGACTTGGGCTGGAGTAAATAATGCCGTCCACCCGCATATCCGGCCGCATGATTTTGGGCAGGCGATAGCGGAACGCGTCGATCTGTTCAAGCCTTCCTTCGAATGCCTTGCCCATGCCATGCCTCGAATTCTTCAGATGTCCAGCAAGACCGAGGCAACCCACCTGCCGGCCTGCTGTTCCACTTTCAACTGGTGATATGTCACGGCCTTCACCTCGGCGGCGATTTCGTGCCGCGTTGGATCGTAACCTTCGCCCAGAAGATCGACCCAGATTTCGGTTGAGGTCATCTTCGACACCCTTGCCTCGGCGACCATGAAATGATCAAACTGCACGACGCCCAGGACTTCGCCTAAAAAATCCACCGCAAGCGATTCAAGATCGTCGGCCTTCACATTCAGCGGTCTGCTCTGGCTGCGGCGCACCTGCGAAACGGGGCAGATGTAATTGGCAAGGGCCTGTCCCAGCGCGGCGAAAAGCTCTTCCAGGCTGTCTGCTGAGGCTCGCAGGCCGATGTCGGCAGTATGCTCGAACGTTTCGTATTGGCTGCTCATGCAAATTGGGCCGCCGGAAGATCGAGAGATATTTCTTCGACCATTTCATCCACCCGCGCGGCGTCGTCGTTGGAAATCTTCAGATCGGCCGACGCCGCGTTCTCGGCGGCCTGCGAGGCGTTGCGTGCGCCGACCAAAGCAGCCGTCACTCCCGGACGGTTGATCGTCCAGTTGATCACCAGTTGAGCGACGCTTGCGCCGTAGGATGACGCTATCGGCCGGAGGCGATTGCAGAAATCGATCGCTCGCCTGCGATTCTCGGGCGTGAAATACGGCGATTTCGATCTCAAGTCATTCGGCCCAAAGACGCGATCCATCGTCATCTTGCCGCTGAGCAATCCCAGTTGCAGCGGACTGTAGACGATGACGGCAATGTTGTTGTCCCGGCAGTAGGGCAGCAGATCCTTTTCAATGCCGCGCTTCACCATGCTGTAGGGAGGCTGGTCGCTTACGACCGGAAAAACCTTGTTGGCGGCGGAAATCTCATCGACCGTCCAGTTGCTCACGCCCGCTGCCCGTATCTTGCCCTGCTTGTGAAGAATCTCCATGGCTCGCATGGTTTCTTCAACCGGCGTGGAGGGGTCTGGCCAGTGGCACTGATAAAGGTCTATGTAGTCCGTCCCCAGGCGGCGCAGACTCTCCTCGCACTGCTCAATGACGCTCTGAGGGTCGGACCACCGATTAACCCGGATGGTGTTTCCTTTTGCGCCCGTCGTGTCAAAGTGAAACTCGCCGCCCCGGCCGTCCCAGATCAGCCCGTACTTGGTAAGAATCTGGATCCTGTCGCGCATTCCTTTCACGGCTTTGCCGACGATGGTTTCGCTGTGGCCAAAACCGTATACCGGTGCTGTATCAATGCTGGTCATGCCAAGCTCGACGCCCTTGTGAATGGCTGCTATGGCGTTGTCGTCATCCGTTCCGCCCCACATCCAGCCGCCGATGGCCCACGTTCCCAGCACCACCGACGAGACGGATACATCGCTGCTTCCCAGCTTTCTGTATTCCATTATCCTGCTCCTTTTACACAAGCACGCGCGGAATTATATCGGGGGCCAAGCGCGGGATGCGGACAAAAAAAAAGCGGGCCGTGACGGCCTGCAGAAGACAGATGGAAGCTTATTGTTTATTTACGGCGTCTGAGCAACAGCAGGCCGCCAATTGAAACCAGGCCCATTGTTACTGGTTCGGGAATCATGCCCGCTATCTGATCGTCCGAGTACGAGCCGGTGTCGTCAAGCTGCGCCTGGAACAGGAACGAGCTTACGCCGCTCATCGCCGCCATTAGAGGCTTGCTGATGGCGACTTCCAACCCGCTCGATGCGGCCGCGACGTAATCAGCGCCGCTAAGCAGAGGCATGCCGTCGAGATAAACATAAATCTGAGTTGCGTTCATTATGACCGAAAGCTCGTGCAGCAGCGACGGGCTGTCCGGATTCACCATGTCTATGAAGAACGCGTTAAAGACGGTTCGCTTGATGAAGCTTGTGGGTCCGCCGGTTCGGGAGATTGGTTCGGCAGCCACCTAGAGACCAAGGTAATAGTAGTCGTCATCCTCCTGGAAGCTCACCGAGCTGATGTCCAACCCGCCGCCTGCCAGTCCGGGCTCACCAGTGTCGTCCGCCAGGCTGAACCAGTAGACGTCGCTGGCGTTAAACAGGCCGTCAACGCTGACAATAGGGGATGCAAATGCGGAAGCTGCCGACAAGGTCAGCCCCAACAGTAGAGCAATAGCTACACTTCGCATGACCTCTCCTTCTTGCTGAGCGACCGGCGTCTCCGGCTCAGGAGGCGTCGGAAGTACTTAAGGTCATATTGTATCACCGATAGCTCACCCGTCAATACATAAAATCACCATATTAGGATCGTCAAATGGGGATATCAAGTTCAGGAAAAACTTTTCCGGAAAGAGGAAGTGACGAAGCATTGGCAGCGTGCAGCGTCTTTGCCCTGAATAAGCAGGGGAAACGGTAGGGGTGGGATTCGAACCCACGGTGCCCTTTCGGGCACACCGGTTTTCAAGACCGGCTCCTTCGGCCGCTCGGACACCCTACCAGCCTTATGAGATTCTCCTACTACATTAGGCTCTCGGACGCCAGTGTTTTTCATCCTTCCGCGGGGCGAGTCTATTGATGCCACACGGACGGCCGGGCCGTATAATCCAGTGCATGACCCGCAAGAATCTGTTTACCGACGCCCGGGACGCCGCCATCGCCGCCAACGCGCCGCTCGCCGTGCGCATGCGTCCTCGCACTATCGACGAGGTGCTGGGGCAGGAAGAGTTCCTTGGTCAGGGACGCATGCTCAGGCGAATGCTGGAAAGCGGGCGGATTTCCAGCCTGGTTTTCTACGGCCCGCCGGGCACGGGCAAGACAACGCTCGCCCACGTGGTTGCCGCCTCTTGCCAGTGTCAGTTCCACATGCTCAACGCGGCAGGGGCCTCGGTCAAGGAAGTCAGAGAGATAATCGAAACCGCCCGTCAGACCCTTGCAGATTCAGGCAGGCGAACCCTTCTGTTCATCGACGAACTGCACCGGTTCAACCGTGCTCAGCAGGACGTGCTTCTTAATGACGTGGAAACCGGCGTGATCATCCTGATCGGCGCCACGACGGAAAACCCGTTCTTCTCCATCAACTCACCTTTGCTCAGCAGATCGACCATCTTCCAGTTCCAGCCTCTGAGCGACGCCGATATTGTCAGTCTTCTCAAGCGAGCGCTGGCGGATGAAACTCGCGGCCTGGGCAGGCACAAGGTTGTGGCGCATGACGATGCGCTGACGCATCTTGCAAAGATCAGCGACGGCGATGCGCGAAGGGCGCTGACCGCTCTTGAGGTCGGCGTGCTGAGCCAAGCCTCCAGAGTTGGCCATGGGCCGATTGTCTTCGATCTTCAGGCGGCGCAGGAATCCATCCAGGCAAAGGCCATAAAGTACGATTCCTCCGGCGAAGAGCACTACGACGCAATCAGCGCGTTCATCAAGTCGATGCGTGGCAGCGATCCGGACGCAGCCGTGTACTGGCTTGCCCGAATGCTGTCGGCGGGGGAGGATCCTCGCTTCGTCGCCAGGCGCATCGCCATCTTCTCCAGCGAGGATGTGGGCAACGCCGATCCGCGCGCAATCAGCGTGGCTGCGGCGGCATACGAAATCGTAGAGAGAGTGGGCATGCCCGAATGCCAGCTCACCCTGGCGCAGGCGGCTGTGTATATGGCGACCGCGCCAAAGAGCAACGCCTCGGCCATGGCGATCTGGACTGCCATGGACGATGTGAAAGAGCAGCGCACGCTGCCGGTTCCCAGACATCTAAGAAACGCGCCGCATCCGGGCATGGCTAAGCAGTTCGGCAACGCACAAGGCTACCAGTACAGCCACAACTATCCCGGCGGCATAAGCCCCGACCAGGACTATCTGGGAACCGACAAGACGTACTACACGCCGACAACCAGGGGCTACGAGAAGCAAATAACCTCCTATCTTGAATGGGCTCGCAAGCTGCGAACATCCGAGGGGGAGGAATAGGCGGCGGGCAAAGCCTTTGCACTTGCCACGCGCGTGCGGCGGTGGTTTAATCTTGTCATGAAACCAGGCCTATACCTGCTTGTGGCGGCGCTTCTGTGCGTGGGCGGCTGCCTCGAACGCGAAATTACCGTCACATCCGAACCGGCGGGAGCACTCGTGCTTCTTAACGGTGTTGAAGTCGGACGAACCCCGGTTACGACCTCGTTCCTGTGGTACGGCGATTACGACGTGATGCTGCGGCTGGAAGATTACCAGACGATCAAAACCAACGCGAAGATCTGCCCGCGATACTACACGGTTCCGCCTGTTGACCTGTTTGCGGAGCTGCTGCCTTTCACCGTCCGCGACAGCCGATACCTGCACTACGCCCTTGAACCTCAGGAGTGGCCACGGGAGGATCGCGCCCAGAAGCAGGCCGAGGCCGAGCTTATCCAGCGGGCCGAGCAGTTTCGGGAACGCAATCTCCAGCCCCTCAAGTAGCTCCCCCAGCCACGTCTGCCTTTGAGCGCCCAAGGAGCTTGCTTGGGCAGCAGCCTTTGTATTTCTTGTACAGGCGCGAGAAATACAGCGGATCATCGAATCCCAGTTTTGCCGCGACAAGGCTCACGGTTGCGTCGGGGGTCGTTTGCAGCAGGTGGGTGGCCTTGTTCAGCCGGGCCTGTATCTGGTAGCGCCTGAAACTTGTGCCTACGTGCTTCTTGAATGCGTGGGTAACTGATGACGGGCTTCGGTGGATCATGGCGGCTGCATCTCTGAGTGAAAGCCTTCCGTCGGGGTGCTGGTGAATGTGATCAAGTATCGGCTGGATCATGTCCGGGCGTCTGATGTCCACCAGGCGGTTCGATGCGACGTGCCTGACTATGATCTCGAGGAACGCCAGCACGTCTCGGCATCGCGACTGGGTGAAATACGGAACCGCTTCAAACGCACGCCTGAGCTTCCTGGCGACGGCGGGTCTGAACCGATGCAAGCCGCTGGGCCGGTTGCGCCGGCGGAACTGCCCGATCATGATGAACCCGGCCTGCATGCCGTCGACGTAGATTGGCGCAATGGCCTCGGTAAGCCCGGCATGGCACTGGTAGCAGATCATTTTGCCCTCAGCGGCGGCCCGGCGCCGCATGGCGTCGTCCTGGGCAAGACAGACGCCGTGGCCCAGTTCGCTTCGAAGAAGGCGGCAATATGCGCAACTGCCTTTGCGCTTGCCAACCTTCAGTTGTCCGCCGCTACTGGTGAAAAACGCGATGCGCACGCCAAGCAGCGAATAGAAGTGATCGAAGGCGGTTTGGATATCCGCCTTGAACAGGAATTGCATGTCCTCTGGCATTACTTCTTCTTACCGCGGCTTTGCCAAAAAGTCCATATCATTTGCCTGTCCATGTATTCCATATCCAGCGCAAACAACGAGAATAGTGTTAATTCAGCAGAAAGGACTCATGGGCTATGGACAAACGAGCAGTCATACGAACAGTGCTTCAGGGGGGCAGGCCTCCGTACGTTCCGTGGGAATTCGGATTCACCAAAGAGGCCAGGGAAAAACTCGAGGGCCACTTTGGCGCGGGCAGGTTGGCGGATGCCCTGCAATGCCACATGATGGGCGTCGGCGCGCATGAGCAACTGATGGAGGATGCAGGCAACGATCACGTCCGCGACATCTTCGGGGTGACGTGGGACCGCAGCGTGGATAAGGACATTGGCACGCCCGTCGGGCTGGTGCTGCCCGAACCGAGCCTGCGGGGGTTCTCGATGCCGCTGGACGCCCATAGGAAGGTCTTCAACGGCATGGACAAGGCCCTGGCTGACCGACCTGACCTGTTTCGCCTCTTCGCCTTCGGGTTCTCGCTCTACGAGCGGGCATGGACGCTGCGCGGCATGGAAAACCTGATGCTGGATTTCATTGAGCACCCCGACTTCGTGTACGAGCTGTTTGAAGTCATCACCGACCACAACGTGGCCATCATAAAGGAGGCGGTCACGTATGATATAGACGCAGTCATATTTGGAGATGACTGGGGCAGCAGCACGGCCTGCAGATGGGCCCGAGGCTGTGGCGGGAATTCATCAAGCCCTGCCTCAAGCGCATGTATTCAACCGTCCGCGACGCCGGCAAATTCGTCATGATTCATTCCTGCGGCGATGTGGACGAGCTTTTCGACGATCTGGTCGAGATGGGGCTCAATTGCTTCAATCCGTTCCAGCCCGAGGTAATGGACGTCGAGGCCCTTATCAAGCAATACCGCGGCCGATTGGCGTTTAACGGCGGCCTGTCGCTGCAAAAAACGCTTCCATTCGGCACGCCAGATGATGTTCGCAATGAAACCAGGTGGCTGATCGAACTGGGCAGGGAAGGCGGGTATATCCTGTCGCCATCGCACGCGGTTGAAGGCGACGTGCCGCTTGAGAATATGCTGGCGTTCATCGACGAGGTAAAGAAGCAGCCCGGCTGGATCGCGGCGAATAGCTGATGCCGCCGTTGTCGCGGGCATGAGCTTCCGCGCGGCGTAACCAGTACGACGAGCAACGGTTAAAACGCGCCGACGTTCCGGGTTTTCTGCTTGGAGGCTCGTCGGGAACGTTTATAATCCTGCTATGCTCGCAATGCCGCCCCAGACCGCCAAGGGACACGAAGAACCTTTTGGCGTGCAGTTCAGCGTCTTTCTGGCCAACCGTGTTGGCCAGTTGGGCGAGCTGCTTAGCGTGCTGGCCCAGCAGAATCTCTCGGTGCTGGGGCTTTCGATAGTCGATTCGACCGACTGGGCGGTGATCCGCCTTGTGCTTAACGACCCCAACCGCGCCCGCGAGGTGTTGAGGGCTCGATATCCCTTCACAGAGCGGCCGGTCCTGCTTGTTTGCCTGGAAGATGAGCAATCGCTGGCCCGCATATTCACCGTGCTGACCTCGGCGGAGGTGAATGTGCACCTGGCGTATCCCCTGGCGATAAGGCATTCGGACTGCGCCGTGATTGTGCTCAGCGTTGACGAGCAGGTCGTGGCGACCCATGTCTTGACGAACCACCAGTTCGTTCTTCTGGGCCAAGAGGATATGGTGTAGCGGATATTGCGAAATTTCATCGGGGCGGCTATTGTGCCAATGGAATGATACACCTTTATGACATCGCGGTGTTGGGCGCCACCCCCGCGGGTTGTGCGGCGGCCTCTTATCTTGCCCGCAAAAAAGCCGATGTGGTGCTGATTGATGCCCCCGGCGGCGCGAATGAAAGCCCGTTGATGGACTGGGCCCCGCGCGACTTCTTTTCATTGAGGGGGCTTCCGCGAGACATGGCGAAGGCCTGCAAGGCCAAGCCGTTCAAGAACGTCAGATACTACGACGCCATGCTGGCCCGCCAGGTGGATTACACCAGCCGAGCCACTGCCGGTTACTGCCTCAAGCCATCCGTGCTGATTAAATCGCTTACTGCCAATGCAATCGCGGCAGGCGCAAAGACTGTGGACGCCGGCCAGCATCCCGCCATCGGCCTCAGCGAGGATATGGTCACGGTAATCGGGAAAACCCAGGTGCGGGCCAAGGTGCTGCTTGTGGCGCAAAGCAATCCCGCCGAAGTGATGAGCGATCTGGCAATGCCCACCCGCCCCTCGGCCCGAACATCCTTCGTGGTGGCTGCCCTCGACGTGCCGCTGGGCGATGCGAAGCATCCGCGGCTGGACAACATGATGCACATCGTCGAGTCAAAAGAACGAAGCGAGCTGGGCATGTTCTTCGTGTACCAGAAAACCCTTCACCTGCGAGTGGTCTCTTCAAGCGTGGCCACTGGAACGCGGGCCCAGGAGCTCTCGACGCTGCTTGGGGGGCTTCAGCGAGAGGGCATACTCCCGGCGACGCTATCAATCGACAAGGCAAAAGGGGCGGTGTGGTTTCCACCCGCGGGCGAGGCCCTGGAAATGGAAACTCACGTTGCAAAACGTTGCCTGCTTGCCGGAACCGCCGGCGGATTCGCCGACACCATCACCGGCCAGACGCTCAGCCCAAGCGTGCGATCCGCAATCATCGCCTGCGACGTCGCCATGGAAGCCCTCAAGGGCGGCGACCTCCAGAACACGCTGGGCAAGTTCAAAAGCGAGTGGCGAAGCGAACTGGCCGAGTCGCTTCGTCCGCCAAGCACGTCGCTTCACATGTTGCTGCCTCTGCTGTTCGTAAACAACAGAATCGTCGCCAAGTTCACCGGCGCGCTGCTGCACGGGGAACCGATATGATTCGCCCCTGGTCGCCACTTCGATGACGCTCAGTACCGTCGCAGCATTTGAGGGGGGATTACGGTTTCTTGCGGCCCCTCTGTCAGGCGGCCAGTGGGTTCTGATTGGCGTCATGGTGCTGTTTTGGGCGCTTGTGGCTGCTCACGTTGCCAGACAGATGAGCAAGACCGGCCGAAGCGGCGTTGCCTGGTTCTTCATAACCTTCTTCCTGACGGCTCTGCCTGCCGCGGCTCTTTCAGTGCACCATCGAATCCGATGGATACTGCAAAAGGATGAGCCGCGAGAGACAGCCCGACCCTTCAGCAAGGAACTTGTCAGATGCCCCCACTGCGGGGGGCTTTTCTCTCC
>JAAYCO010000095.1 GCA_012729725.1 Planctomycetota bacterium | reverse complement strand
GTTGCCATCACGCCGACGTATTTCTGATTGGTCTGCGCTCCCCACTGGTTGTAGCCTGTGCCGAAGCATCCCGCCCCGGGCAGTTCCGGCGGTTCGTACCACCAACGCCTGGCCCACTGGGCCCAATCGGCTAGCAGCCTTATGGCGAATCGTTGTGCGTCTTCGGGTGAACAATCGGCAAGACTACCTTTGGGAGAACTACTGCCGCGGCTCATCTGTGTGTTCCTTTGCTCGGCAGGAGAATGTACTAGCCGCAGAGCAGCAGGGCAACCATCTTGTCTGGCGGCAGCATGCCTGGATCACCCCGCCTTGGCGATCTTTCCGGCGTTTTGGGCGTTATGCAGCACTAACATCACTTCGGCTGGCGTGCCGCCGGCGATGATCGAATTGACGAGTGTCTCGTCGGCTGCAAGCTGTGCAAGTTGGGCAAGCACTGGCAGATATGTGTCGTACGCCTCCCGCGGCACAAGCACCAGAACGTGCAGGCGTCCGGCGTCGGGGCCTGGCTCGACGGCAAGGCCTGCAATGATGCGCCCGCGCCCGGGAATCTGCGTGTGCGTGAACACAACCCGCCTGCCAAGACTGATTTGTTTCGAGCCGCGGAGTATGTCGGGTTTCCAGCTCCACGGAACCTGTCGTCTGCCGACCAGCAGGTCCACCATCTTCTCGGTGATGGCGTCGCCGGCTTCGATATGCATGAGCATCGAGCCTTCCTGAAACACATCGCTCAACGATATGGATTCCCTGGAAGGTTCGATGAGCATGGCCACGGGTCCTGTGACGCTGTCGCGGATGTCCCACGAGACGGTCGTGGCCGGGTGTTCATCCAGCAGCAGATCGTTGGGGCCGCCGACGATGACCAGGTCGCCGGCCTTGATGCGCACGAGCGTCTGGCCGACGACATCGTCGCCCACGCGGAACTGCGCCGGCAGCGTAACGCCGGCCAAGGCAAGCTCCACCCTGTCGCGCTGCGAAACCTGCCGGAAATAGCGTCTTCTTGCCTGCCTGTCGGCGCCGGCGCCCTGCATGCCGACTACGCGCAACACCACTCCGCCGGCGTCGAGACCATCGGCAAGCCGACTGGCCAGCCGAAGTCTGCCAAGCGACAACGGATTGCCGCTCCACGGCGCGACGATGCGCCGAACGTTGGCAAGGCCGCCCTTGTGCATGTCAACCAGCAGCAACTGCGCGCCGCGGGCGGCCCTTTGGGCCTCGGGCGCATCCCTGCCACGTTTGGGCCAGGCGGCGACAACCACCGCCGGCGAAAGCTCGCGAATGGCCTCGCCGGCATCCTCCCAATGATGCGAACCGGTTCGGGCGTGCAGCAGCCTGCCGCCAAGACTGCGGGCGAGAAGCTCGCCATACGCCGAAAGCAACGGCGTTTCGAAGTCATGCCCCGAAACCACGAGAATTCCAGGATGTCTTGTGTTCAACATGATTAACCCCCACACCGCCTGCTCTAGCACTGTGCAGTCCTATTGCACAGTGCTTAGCCCGTGTTCACCAATTCAGTATCAAATGCCACCGGCCTGACAGAATGCATGCTGGCCATGTAGCCTTCAACCGCGATGCGCATCTTGTCGCGAGCCTCATCCTCGGTCATGGCCACGACCTGGCAGCCCGGCAGATCCTCGCACACGGCATGCCAGAATGAGCGATCATCACGCCAAATCTTAACATGTAGAATCATCATCTTGCACCTCATTGCCAGCACTCATGCCGGCGCAGGCTCTTCCATCGGCGCTGCCGCCCCTGCACGGAACATTTTCACGGCCGCCCAGTCGAGGCTCTCGAACAGGCCTGTGACGAACGCCACATTGGCTGCGGCGATCTGGCCCCGGTCATCGCCGCTCGGTGCGTTCACGTTGAACCATCCGTCGAATTCAATCGCTCGCAGCGTGCGGGCGACTGTGCCGAAATCCACGTCGCCTCGTCCAAGGCGAACGTTGAAGTCGGGAACCACTCGCGGCGCCAGCACCACGTCGCCGGCCTGAATCTGATCGAGGTAGTCTCGCAGATCCCTGATGGCGATGGACAGGTCGAAACGCCGAGCGCACAGGTGGGCTGTGTTCACGGCAGCCTGAACACTGTCGCTGCCCGCGCCGTCGAGCAGCGTCTTGAAGTGGTCGGACGGAAGATCCGTCTCGACCGCCAGGGTAACGCCGACCTGCTGGGCCTCGTCGCCCAGTTCCGCCAGCAACCTCTGCGCCCGCTTGCTCTCGTGGGGGAACTCTATGCGGTTGCGACCGTGAAATGGCACAACGACTGCCGGTATTCCCGCCTCGCCTGCCACCCAAGTTGCCATGCGCACGGCGGCAAGACCGGCGGATGTCTGGTTCCTGTCGCCTATTAGCGAAGGATCGTGGCACAAGCAGTCAAGGCGGAAATTTGTCGGCTCGACGTCGTGCTTGCGGGCGAGATTCCTCAAGGTGCGGGCGTAATCGGTGCGCCCCAGATCGATCAGCGCCCGCATGGTGGGAATGTTGATTCCCACGCCCTGGGCCTGCGCCATCTCGGCAACCGCGAAGGCTCGGGCCAGTGTCCGCGAGTCGGTTACCTTTTGCTGAATTCCGATTTTCATGACTTTCCTCCGGCGGTCGTGGCCGCATTCGAGATAAACCCAGACAATCGGACAGGGGGATTTGCGCAGGCCGTACGTTCGGCGAAATTAAAAGTACATGCTTTTATACGAAACGCCGCCTCACGCGCGCCGCGTTGAGCAACCTCGGTTGCCCATCACGAAGATGTCCACGCAGGAATGACGTCCGCCCATGTCGCCTCAGTACTTATTATACGACCGCGAGGTAGATGAAGTTCCCTGATCGAGGCATAGGCCATGCGCATGTCGCGCGGCGTCATGGTCCAGCAGCGGCCGGATGAGCAGCGAAGAATTACTGCTCCGGGTCTTCGGTGAGCTGGCGGTAAAACTCCACGTAATCATGTTTGCGCGGGCCGCCGCTTTCGACCCACTGCATCGACAACTGCGGGTGGCGGTCCAGCACGCCGGAGAGCATGTATGGAATGGTGTAGCCCCACTCGATCTGCTCGCGCAGCGGGATGATGGTTTTGCCTATCACGTCCAGCAGCGGCAGCACGTTGAATTTGGGATTCTTGAGGAAGCTCAGCAGCAGCTCGATGGGGCAATTGCCCGCTGCCCTGCCCAGGCCGTAGAGCGTTCCGTCGAGGAAGTTGGCGCCCTTGATGACGCCTTCAACGGTGTTCGCGAACGCCAACTGCTGGTTGTTGTGGAAGTGCACGCCGATTTCCTTGGTCTTGACGTACATCTGGTACTTCTCGACCAGGTAGTGAACGGTCTCGCTGTAGAGCGCGCCGAAACTGTCGACGATGTACACGGCCAGGGCGTTGGTTTCCTTCTCGATCTGGTCAAGGGCCTCTTCGAGAAAGGGCGAGCCTTCGTGCGAGATCGCCATGATGTTGATGGTGGTTTCGTAACCCTTCTCGGTGGCGTTGTTGGCAAGGCGGATGGCCTTGTCCACATCCTTGACGTACGTGGCGACGCGGATCATGTCCACGACGGATTTTTCCTTGGGCAGCACGTCGTCAGGATCGGCCTTGTGCGAGTCCTGCATGACTGAGAGCTTCGTGCCGCGCGGGTCGATTCCCTCGGTCGCCTGGCGAAGGACATCCTCGTCGCAGAACCGCCAGAGCCCGTATTTCTCGGGCGAAAAGAACTTCTTGCTGTTGCGATAGCCCAGCTCGACGTAGTCCACGCCGCTTTCGCACACGGCTTTGTATACTGCCCGGACGGCATCCATGGTAAAATAGGAATTGTTGGCCAGGCCGCCGTCGCGGATGGTGCAATCGACAACTTTGATGTCTGGGCGGTACATCGTGTTCTCCTGTTGGAATGCGAGGAAATATCGTACCGCCGATGCCTCCGGGGGGCAAGGCAATCGAAGGGCCTAAAGTTTTTGGGCCAGGTAGTCGAATAAACAACGGCGGCAACTGCACCACGGCCGCCGCGAAACATCACTCAAATGTGCCGGAAGTACACCGGCCTCAGGCGCTGCCGTTACCGGCGTCGATCTTTCGGGATCGCCGCCGGTAACCATTTATAAACCCTGGCCGGCGCGCCTGAACGTCAGGAGAGGGTCAATGAACAAGCCGCGAGTCGGATTCATAGGAATGGGCATAATGGGCGGTTCCATGGCCGCCAACTGCATCAAGGCCGGCTTTGAGGTCACGGTGTACAACCGCTCGGCTTCAAAAACCGCGCGGCTGCGGGACATGGGCGCCCGGGTTGCACAAACGCCGGCCGAGCTGGCTGCACAGTGCGATGTGGTGCTGTCCTGCGTAACGCATTCCCACGACGTGCTGGAGGTGATGCTGGACGCGCGGATTGGCGTTATTTCCACGATTCGGCCGGGTTCGCTGGTCATAGACCATTCCACCGTCGCGCCCAGCGTGGCCCACAGGTGCTCGCGGGAGTTCCTTGAAAAGGATGTGCATTTCCTGGACGCCCCGATCAGCGGTGGCGACCTTGGCGCAAAGGCCGGCACGCTGAGCATCATGGTGGGGGGCGACAAGCAGGCTGCCGATCGCGCCCGAGCGGTGCTGCAGGCGATGGGCAAGACGATAACCTATTGCGGGCCCAGCGGTTCTGGTTACGTGGTGAAGCTCTGCAACCAGATTCTGGTGGGCGTTCATCTTGTCGCTGCCGCCGAGGCGCTGTCGCTGGCGAAGTCGGCGGGGGTGGAGTTGCCCGCGATGCTCGCAGCCGTTTCCAGCGGGGCGGCGGGAAGCTGGACGCTGAGCAACCTAGGTCCCAAAATGATTAACGGGGATAACGCCCCGGGCTTCTTCGTGGACTATCTGCTTAAAGACCTTCATATGGCTCAGGAATTGGCGGCGAATTTGAAGACCCCCCTGGCCGGAACCGCCATAGCCGAGGCGATGATGCTCTCGACGTCGGCGCATGGTTTTGGAAGGTGCGGCACCCAGGCGGTGTATCAGTCGGTCCGCCGCCTGGCCAACCGTCAGGAATAGAGTGAGTTTGGAGCGGGAATTGTTGCAGATCATCTCCGAAGCATCTTGACCCTGCCGAATCGATATTTGTACAATCAGGTGTCGTTCGTTAAGGAACGATGATGCTGTTATTTTGTTTATTTTCAGGTTGTGACGGCCGAGGATCGACAAGCAGGCCGTCAGGAGAGCGGCGTCCGAGCTACTGGAGGTAGCTGTGTCGCGGCGAGGCCCCTTTATTAAGGGTAATTCATTCATTGCAGCTTCGTCGAGGCCGGGATTGCCGATAACTCGCCCCCTGGGGCGAGGCCTTCGGGTCATATAAATCACTGCGAACACTGGAGCAACAGCTTAATGGGCGGAGAAGTTCTTCATAGTGAATCGGGCACGGCGGGACGGGCGGATGGTTGATCCATGCCCCCAGCCCACTGTTTCTGATCGCACGACCGCCATGTGTTAAAAGCGGGGGCTTTGTGCTGCCCCCAAGTGAGACATGACCCACCGGAGCATGCTGGGCCTTTGCCGCAACTCCGGCTTGCCTGCTTGTCTGTGACCCGCCTTGGCGCGACGCCTGTCGAAAGGGATCGTGTCATGAATGCGATATTGTTGATGCAGGCCTCAAATGGGAATCCAGGTCTGATGATTGCGCTGGCCTTTGCGGGGGCTATCGTAATGGTGGTTGCCGCGGGGTTTATCTTCTCTCGTCTGGACAAGATTCGAAGAGTCAAGACCGAGAAAGAGCTTGCAACGCTCAGGCTGGCCGCCGAGGCCGAGGCCCAGAAGATCATCGCCCAGGCCGAGTCTCAGGCGAAAACCGAGTTCATCAAGAACAGGGAAAAATTCGACGCCGAAACCGAGACCAAGCGCGACGAGCTGCGAACCGAAGAGAAACGCCTTTCCAAGCGCGAGGACATCGTCGATCAGAAGCTCGAGACCCTCAATACCAAGGAGCGAATGCTCGACGCCGCGGAGAACGCCCTGAGCGAACGCGAGAAGGCCCTCGCCGCCAAGGACCGACACCTTAATGAAGTGATCGCCCAGCAGAAGAGCCAGTTGCTCAAGGTCGCCAACCTGAGCATGGAAGAGGCCAAGAACCTGCTGCTGGCCCGCGTTGAAAAGGACATGGAGAAGGAGTCCGCCCAGCTGATACAGAAATCGCTGGAGCAGGCCCGCGAAACGGCGGAGAGCCAGGCCCGCGAGATCATCATCTCGGCCATTCAGCGATACGCCGCCGAGCACACGTGCGACAGCACCGTGGCCACCGTTGACATTCCATCCGACGAGATGAAGGGAAGGGTCATCGGAAGGGAAGGCAGGAACATCCGCGCCTTCGAGAAGGCCACCGGCATGGACGTCATTGTTGACGACACGCCGGGCGTCGTCGTGGTCAGCGGCTTCGACCCGATCCGGCGAGAGGTCGCCCGCCGCTCTCTGGAGAAGCTCATCCAGGACGGCAGGATACACCCCACCCGCATCGAGGAAATCGTCGCCAACACCGAGAAGGAAGTCAACAAGCAGGTGTTCGAGTACGGCAAGGAAGCCCTCATCGAGGCCAACGTAAGGCAGATGCACAACAAGCTGGTCGAGCTTCTGGGCCGGCTGCACTTCCGGACCAGCTACGGCCAGAACGTGCTGAAGCATTCCATCGAGGTGGCGTACCTGGCGCAGGTGATCGCCGAAGAGCTGGGCCTCAACGGCTCGCTGGCCCGGCGTTGCGGCCTGCTGCACGACATCGGCAAGGCCGTCGATCACGAGGTCGAAGGCGGACATCCCGAAATCGGCGCAGACCTGTGCAAGCGTTACGGCGAGAAGGACGAGATCATCAACGCTGTCGGCGGGCACCACGGCGACGTGGAAGCATCGAGCATATACACGCCGATCGTTGCAGCCGCCGACGCCATCAGCGCATCCCGCCCCGGGGCCAGACGCGAGACTCTCGAACGCTACGTGCAGCGGCTCCAGAAGCTTGAAGAAATCGCCACCAGCTTCGAGGGCGTCAGTCAGGCGTACGCCATTCAGGCCGGCAGAGAGGTGAGGGTCATCGTCAACGCCGAGCAGGTTGACGACCGGCTCAGCGGCAAGATGGCGCGCGACATCGCCAAGCGTATCGAAGACGAAATGGAATACCCCGGCGAGGTGAAGGTGACGCTGGTGCGCGAAGTGCGCTGCGTCGAGTTCGCCCGCTAGGCCATCGAGCATCAAAAGCGAAACGAAGCGGCTGTCATACCGATAAGACAGCCGCTTCGTTTCTTGCCGAGGCGGCGTTGCTAGGTCTGCTGACGCCTCTTGCGCATGTATCCGCCCATTCCCCCAAGGGCGGCCATCAGACCGACAATGGTTAATGGTTCGGGCATTGCGCCGGTGCTATTGTCCACCTTGTCCAGCTCGACGTTGTCAATGCCTCGCTGTCCTTCGGTGTCGGCACTGAAGGTAAACACGACGGCGATGGAATCATAGTTCTCCTGCACCGTCATGTTCTGCGTGACACCCCTGACCCAGCCCGATGTCTCTTCGAGATCCTGCGGAGAAAGAATGTGATCTCCTTCGACGGCGCCGCCGCCGTATGTCAGGATTCTCTGGCCGTCGTTCAGCCCAACTACGCTGACCTGGCCGTTGTAGGCATTCTGAAGGATGTAGTCAAAGGTGAGCCGAAGCGGCGTTCCCGCGGTTATGCCAGACGCCGCCGGATCGAACGCCTGCACCAACTTAACGTCCGAGTATTGGGCATGACTGGCATAGGCGTTGGTGAATCCGTTGAGGTCGCCATAAACCTTCTGCCAGACGGCGCTGCCGAGCCACTGGCCGTAGGGGCTGCTACCCGCGGTGTAGCTTCCACTGATGATCGGCGTCGGCGACTCGAAATCGCCGTCGTTGATCAGGCTTGCCCCCATCGCCCCCGAGGACACAACCCCCAGGGTAACCAAAAAGACAATTGCTTTCTTCATCATGTGCTCCTTCCTGCTGCCCCCCCGCGGGGGCACATTTGGCTGCCAAGCAGACCTCGGCTACACGCCGCACGAGGCGAAAACCGTTGGCAGCTTGCGGCGGTTTTCGTCCAAACCAAGCTGGCTGTAGAGCATCCCCTGTAAGAGCTGACGGAATAGTTCCGCACCCCAGCGGAAAGCTCCGCGGAAACCCCTGCATCCAGTACTTCTCCGCGATGTAAAAGCATAGCGGCCGCTCGGGCTCATTTCGCATGAATCAAGCCTGCTTTTGCAATCAATCGATTTCTCACGCGGACCTACCAGAATTGCCGACCGCGACGAAGTCAGGTGAAACCCCATCGACGATTTGACGGCATTAAGCCCCGTAACTGGAAAATGCGCGGATCATCTCCCGTCCCCCAGGACACATCGCCGAGCGATGATCTCGATGCACACCAAAACGGCGAGGCCTCGCTGCGCGAAAATGGTTGGTTTCCCCGCATTCCAATGCGGGGATGCGTTCCGCTGGTTGCTCTATTGCGTCTTCTTCTGTTCCTTGGCCCAGGTGTCCTTCAGGGTGGCGGTGCGATTGAAGATGGGCTGGTCGGATGAATCGACGCTATCGACGCAGAAGTAGCCCAGCCGCTCGAACTGAAACCGCTCGCCGGCGCGTGCCTTGGCAAGAGAAGGCTCAAGCTGGGCCTGAACGATCTTGAGGGAATCGGGGTTGAGGTTGTCCTTCCAGTCGCCGCCTTCGGGCGCGTCGGAAGGATCGGGCTTTGCGAAAAGGTGATCGTACAGCCGCACCTGGGCCTGCACGGCATGCGCCGCCGAGACCCAGTGCAGCGTCGCCTTGACCTTTCTGCCGTCAGGCGCATCTCCGCCGCGGGTTGCGGGATCGTACGTGCAGCGAACGGCGGTTATCTCGCCGTCGGCATTCTTCTCGACGCCTGTACAAGTTATAAAATATGCATATCGCAATCTAACTTCCCTGCCCGGCGACAGGCGGAAGAACTTCTTGGGCGGGTTCTCCATGAAATCTTCGCGCTCGATGTACAATTCGCCCGAAAAAGGCACCTTCCTTGAACCCGCCGAGGGATCCTCGGGGTTGTTCACCGCGTCAAGTTCCTCGGCTTGGCCGGTCGGATAATTCTCGATGATCACCTTGATCGGATCCAGCACCGCCATTGCCCGCGGCGCGCGGCGGTTCAAGTCCTCGCGCAGGCAATGTTCAAGCAGGGCGATGTCCACTGTGCTGTCATATTTATTAACGCCAATACGTCGGCAGAAGCTGCGGATGGATTCCGGCGTGTACCCGCGACGGCGATAACCCGAAAGCGTCGGCATGCGCGGATCATCCCACCCGCTGACGGTCTTTTCCTGCACCAGTTGCAGAAGCCGGCGCTTGGACAGCATGGTGTACGTCATGTTCAGCCGGGCGAACTCGATCTGCCGAGGCGCGTATATGCCCAGCTCGCGAACGAACCAGTCATAGAGCGGCCGGTGGTTCTCGAACTCCAGCGTGCATATCGAATGCGTTATCCGCTCGATCGAATCGCTCTGGCCGTGAGCCCAGTCATACGTGGGATAGATGCACCAGTCGTTGCCCGTGCGATGATGCTCGGCCCGCAGAATGCGGTACATCACCGGGTCTCGCATGTTCAAATTCGGCGAGGCCATGTCGATTTTCGCGCGCAGCGTCCTGCTGCCGTCGGCGAATTCCCCGGCCCGCATGCGAGTGAACAGGTCAAGGTTCTCCTCGACGGACCTGTTGCGGTAAGGGCTGTCCTGCCCCTTGGTGGTCAGCGAGCCGCGGGTTTTGCTGACCTCCTCGCCGGTCAGGTCGCACACGTACGCCTTGCCCTTGCGGATAAGCTCGATGGCCCACTGGTAGAGCTGCTCGAAATAGTCGCTGGCGTAGAACTCGCGGTCGTCCCAGTCAAAGCCAAGCCAGCGGATGTCCTGCTTGATGGAATCAACGTACTCCTGCTCTTCTTTAGAGGGGTTCGTGTCGTCGAATCGCAGATTGCACAGGCCGCCGAATTCCTGTGCGATTCCGAAGTTCAGGCAGATGCTCTTCGCGTGGCCGATGTGCAGGTAGCCGTTGGGCTCCGGCGGAAAACGCGTATGCACTCTGCTATCGTTCTTGCCAGAGGCCAGATCCTGCGTCACGATGTCGCGGATGAAGTCGGACCTCGGGGCCTCGGGGGCGTTGTCGGTAGTCTCAGTCATGTCACATTATTCCTTGGTCAAACCGACCATTCTGCGTTCTTCGCGGCGAAATGACAATGCGCAAGTGCAACCTTTCTCCTGCATTCATTACGACGCGGGAGGCCGCGAGAGCAGATCATCAGACAGTCATGCGTGAACGGCTACCTTGTATACGCATCCGACACCAATTGGTGTCGCGCAACGTCGCGTTGCTCAAGATAGCACCATTTGGTGTCGTCTGTAAGTCCTTGTGCGGACGAGAGTTGCAGTTTTGGTGTCGCCGATTGGCCTTCCGTGGCGTCCTTGAGGGTAGTTTTGGCCGCGGTGGCGGCATCCTGTAACGACACCAATTGGTGTCGTCGCAGAACTTAATAACCGGCTGATATGACACCATTTGGTGTCGCGCGTAAGCCCAGATGGGGACGGGAGTTGTGATTTTGGTGTCGTCGTGGGGTCGCTGACCGCCCGTCGGGTTGTTGGTTGGGTGTTGGCGGGGTGGTTGCGAAGGCAGTCTAGCCGGATCTGCTTACGGAGGTCTTCTAGGAATCGCCACCATTCGTCGCCGCAAAGGCGGCGGCCGGTCTCTGAGCACGTGCAGTCGGCATTAATACTCATGCATGCCTCCCGAAATGACTCACCGGGTATATGTTATCACGGTTTAGCGGTGCGCCAAGAGGAAAACGGGAAGCATTTATATGCGCCCCAATCTGTATGTGTTTCGTTTGCATCGGATCGCCGTGGTACCACATGCTTGATCTTTGTTCGCTTTTGGGGCATCATATCGGCGGCAAAGTCCGTTTACGGAGAAATTGCATGTCAGGCGATATGGCAGGGACGTTAACACAGATGATAGGTTGGCAGGGGGAGGCGATGGTTCGCCTGTTGGCGGCGACGCTTCTGGGCGGGCTGGTGGGCCTGGAGCGCGCACATCACGGCAGGAGCGCCGGTTTCAGAACACAGTTGCTTGTTGCCCTTGGCTCGGCCATAGCAATGGTTGTCAGCCTGCACTTCGCCAGGGTGTTCGGACAAAGCCCGCACCAGGCCATGAACGTGGATCCAGCCCGCGTGGCATACGGCGTTATGGGCGGCATCGGTTTTCTTGGTGCGGGCACGATTATCAGATACGGCACCGGCGTTCGAGGCCTGACCACCGCAGCCAGCCTGTGGTGCGTCGCAGCCATCGGCCTGGCGTGCGGGTTTGGAATGTACCTGGTTGCGGCAGGGGCGACGCTGCTGGTGATATTCGCCCTGATCGTGCTGTCAAAGCTCGACCACCTTATCCCATCGCAATACTACAAGACGCTGACCTTCCTGCTGCCGCAAGGACAGGAAAACCCCATTGGTAAGCTCAGGGGAATTCTGCATAAGTATCAGGCTCGCGTGGTTGACGCCGAGTTCAGCAGGGACTACAGGCAGAAAACCGAGGAGGTCCGCGTGTACGTCTGCCTGCCGAACAAGTTGGCGCTGGATAAGCTCACCGACATTGGGCAGGACATCCCAGACCTGCTTGCGATAGGTTTTCATTAGCAGGTAAAACAGCCTGCCGAAGCCGGCAAAACGCTAAAGCCCGCATGGCGATGCGGGGAAAGCAGCTTTTATCGCGCAGCGAATCCTCGCCGTTTCTTCTGCCGGCGAATCGAGGGACATTCCATTTCCGGCTCTGTTGCTCGGTCTACTGCGCCTTGAGCACGCTAATCAGAATATCCAGGGCCTCGTCGAGGTCGGCATCGGTTATGTTCATTGCCGGGGCGAGGCGAAGAACCGTATCCTGCGTGCAGTTGATGTACAGCCCGCGGGCGAGGCAGGTGTCGAAAACGCCCTTGCCGGGTTTGTCAAGTTGAACACCGATCATCACGCCGCTGCCGCGGATTTCCTTGACGATTGACGCGCCGCAGTTGGTCAGGGCGCTGGTTACTCGCTTGTTCACCTGCGTTGCCCGCTCAAGGAGGTTCTCTTCCTCTATGAGTCGCATGGCGGCAGCGCCGGCAGCGGTGCACAGGGGGTTTCCGCCGCCGGTGCAGCCGTGGCTGCCGGGGCCAAGCACGTCCTGCCACTTGGGCGCCGCAACGCACGCCGCCAACGGAAGTCCGCCGCCGATGGCCTTGCCCAGCGTCATAACGTCCGGCTGGATGTCGAACAACTGGTGGGCGAACCATTTGCCGGTTCTGCCCGGCGAGGTCCACACCTCGTCGCAGATCATCAGGATGTTCCGCTTGTCGCAAAGCTGTCGCAGGCCCTGCATGAAACTCTTGCTGGGCACGTGCATTCCGCCTTCGCCCTGGATGGGTTCAAGAATCACGGCTGCGGTTTCGGCGTCGATTGCGTTTGCAACTGCATCCAGGTCGCCGTAGTTCACCTTGACGTTGCCCGGAAGCATGGGCTCGAAGCCCTTCTGAAACTTCTCCGGCGTAAGCGACAGCGCGCCCATCGTCCTGCCGTGGAAGCAATTGTGGAAGCTGATGATCTTGTATCGTCCCTGCCCTGCCGCCTTTCGGGCCAGCTTGAGGGCAGCCTCGTTCGCCTCGGCGCCGCTGTGGCAGAAGAACACCTTGCCGCCAAAGGCGTTGGTGACTATCGCCTGCGCCAGTTCCACCTGTCGGGGATTGGTGAAGTAGTTTCCCGCTGCCGTAAGCGTCTGGGCCTGGTCGACCACCGCCTGGGTAACCTTGGGATGGCAATGTCCGCACACGCCGCCGAACCCGAAGCCGACGAACATGTCGATGTACTCTTTACCGTCGGCGTCCCACAAGCGGGAACCCCGGCCTCGGACCATCGCAATGGGAAGGCGGCCGTAGTTGGAGATCAAATACTTGTTTGTTGCTTCGACCAGTTCTTTCTGGGTGCTCATGGGTGTCTCCGTTTGAAAGAGCGATACGCGCGGAATCCGTTCTTCTACTTATTGGCCAAGCGGCGGTCAAACAAAAACGGCGATGTTTTTGCAGGGCGCTGCGACAGGCGAGGATCGTTGACTTTCCGTGCGCCCCTGCCGATATAATACGCCGATGATTGCGATTTCTCTTCAGTCCGGAAGTAACGGAAACTGCATATACGTTGAAGGCGGCGGCGTGCGAGTGCTCATCGATGCGGGCATCAGCGGCCTGAAGGCCCAGCGCCGCCTCGAAGCCGCGGGGCGAAACATCCGCAACGTTGACGCCCTGATTCTTTCGCATGATCACAGCGACCACACCAGCGGCGCGGGAATCTTTCAGCGAAAGTTCGCCCTGCCCATTCATGCAACCCGCAAGACGATGTCGGCTGCGCAGAGACGCAATATCGGCCCGGTCGAGGATGTGCGGTTCTTTTCGGCGGGGGACACTATAGACCTGGGATCGATGCAGGTTCACACCATGCCAACGCCGCACGACGGCGTTGACGGCGTGATGTTCATAATCCAGTGCGGCCAGAAGCGCCTGGGCGTGCTGACCGACCTTGGACATCCCTTCGAGGCGCTTGGCGCAGCGCTGGGATCGGTTGACGCTGCGTTCATCGAAAGCAATTACGATCCCGGCATGCTCAGAAACGGGCCGTACCCCGTGTTTCTTCAGAACCGGATCGCTGGTCCGGGCGGGCATCTGTCGAACGATCAGTGCGCGTCGCTGCTGGACAAGTGCGGCAGGGGCCTGAAGTGGGCCTGCCTGGCGCATCTTTCCGAGCAGAACAACTCGCCCGAGGTCGCAATGCGGACCAACCGCCAGGCAATCTCGCACGGCCTGACGCTGCACATTGCAAGCAGGTATGAGGCCGGCGGGCCTCTGGAAATATGATGCACTGACATTAAGGAATTACATGAAACTGCAAAAGGGTGACAAGCTGGTGATGACGGGCGATTCGATAACCGACGCCCACAGGATACCTGACGGCGAAGGTCCGGGCGACGCCCGCGGCAGGGGATACGTAAACATGGTCAACGCGCTGCTGACCAGCGTGTATCCGCAACTGGATATTCACGTTATCAACATGGGCACAAGCGGAAACACGGTTCGCGAGCTTAAGGGCCGCTGGACAAGGGACGTGCTTGACCGCAAGCCGGACTGGGTTTCGATATGCATCGGAATCAACGACGTCTGGCGGCACTTTGACCACCGCAAGCAACCGTCGCTGCACGTTAGCCTGGAAGAATATCGTTCGACGCTTGAAGAGCTGGTGGCCTCCACCTTGCCCAGCGTCAAGGGCATGGTGCTCATGACGCCGTACTTCATCGAGCCCAACCGCCAGGAGCCCATGCGGGCGAAGATGGATATGTACGCTCAGGCGGTGAAGGATGTTGCCGCCAAGAGCGGCGTTCTGGTTGTTGACCTTCAGGAGAAGTTCGACCGGATGGCGCAGCACGTTTACAACTGCGAGATCGCGGCTGACAGGGTTCATCCCAATCCATGCGGGCACATGCTTATAGCAAAGGCGTTTCTGGACGCCGTCGGGTTCCAATGGTGAATCGATCAGGTATTAACAACAGCTACTGAATCAGGGAGCATGAATGCTGCTGGATAAGGGCGACAGGATAGTAATGATCGGCGATTCGATAACGAACGCCGACAGGTGTCTCGAGGATGATACCGATCAGGGACTGGGCAAGGGATACGTAAGCATGTCGGCAGCGCTGTTCAAGAGCGCCGCTCCCGGCATGGGCATACGCGTCATCAACAGGGGCATTGGCGGAAACACCATACGCGACCTGTGCAACCGGTGGCAAAAGGACGTTCTGGACCTTAAGCCCAACTGGGTTTCGGTGTGCATCGGCGTGAACGACGTTTGGCAGCATTTTATTAAAGACCATGATCCGGCGACTCTCATCGGTCCCGATGAATTTCGCGACATGCTCACCGATCTGGTCAAGCAGACCATGCCGCTCGTCAAGGGCATGGTGCTCATGACGCCGTTCTTTCTGGGCGATGATGCTGACGATCCGAAACGAATTAAAATGCTCGAATACTGCGAATTGGTCCGGCAGGTGGCTTCGGGCTTCAGAAGAGCGGTTTTCGTTGATTTGCAGGAACCGCTTGACGCGATGATGCAGCAAATCGGCGAGAAAGAACTCTCTGCCGATCGCGTGCATCCTTACGCCTGCGGGCACATGGCCGTGGCGAGGGCCTTCCTGGGCGCAATCGGCTTCGAATGCTAGTTGGGAAAGTGCGCGTTATCAGCTTGGATAAAAAGAACCCCGGTCACATTCCGTGGCCGGGGTTCGTCAATTGCGGGGCTGTTCGCTTTACTTCTTGGGCAGATCGAACGGTGAAACCTGGTCGCCCTTGTCCGCCAGCAGCGCCTTGAGTCTTGACCGTTGCGCATCGAGCACCTCGAAGACGGCAGCGGGGGCGTCCTGCACGTTCTGGCGGTGGAAGCTCTCGACCCGGTCAAGCTTGGCCAGGTTCTCGTTCACGCGAATAGTGAACTGCGTGATGTAGTCTTCCCTGGTGTAGTCCTTGCCGAGCACTTCCTTGAACAGTGCCTGGAGATCCTCGAAGCATGGGATCATGCCGGTCGGCGCGACCCTGCAGCCGGCTTCGCCGTGGATCCGCCGCTCCATCCACTTCACCCAGATGTGCTTGTCTCGCATGCCGTTGGTGAACTTGCCGTTGGAGTCTCTCAGGAAGTAGTTCACTCCGAAGACAAGCGGCGGGTTCTTGAGCTTGCCGCCGAAGTCGATGTTGTTCTTGACGTACTTGCCCAGCGAGATGGCGACGAAGTCCTGAATGCTCATCAGGTTGATCTCGGGCACGCCCTCCTTGCCAAGCGTCGCGAAGGTGGTTTCGGTTTCAAGTGCGGCGCCGTATGCGACTATGCCGTGCACCCAGTCGAAACTCTGCTGGACGGGCACATATGCCTTCGCATCCCTGCCGCCGTACATGATTCCGGCAAGGGGCACGCCCGCGGGATTGTTCAGTTCAGGATCGCAATTCTTCAACGCGCTGAGCGTGACGGAATACCTGGCGTTCTTGTGGGCGCAGGGTATTTCGGCGCCCTTGGCGTCCTTCATGCCCTTGTGCCACTGGCCGACGAAGTTTTCCCCGTCGGCAGCGGGTTCCATTCCCATTCCGAGCCAGTATGGCTTGCTGTCCTTGACCAGCACGTTGGAGAAGATAACCTCGCCGGGCTTTGTCAGGACATCCCATATGGCGGGGTCGTCCTTTGCGTTGACGTTCTGGATGATGCCGAAGATGCCGGATTCGGCGTTGGCGGCCATGCATTTGCCGTCAACCGCCCTGAAGTAGGCGATATCGTCGCCCAGAATGGTTTCGCCGGGCAGCATGGCGGTGGAAGTTTTTCCGCATGCGCTTGGGAACGCGCCGGCGAGGTAGGTCTTCCGCCCGCCCTTGCCGTGAATGCCGGCCAGGAACATGTGCTCCGCCAGCCATCCTTCGCGGTCGGCCTTGCGGATCGTCAGTCGCAGGGCCAGCTTCTTTAGGCCGATGGTGTTGCCGCCGTACTGCGTGTTGACGCTGTAGACGGTGTCGGTTGAGTAATCAATGTAGATGCGTTTCTTCTCGTCCTCGGCGCTGACCCTCCGCCCGTCGAGCTTGCCGCTGGAGTGCATCGTGGCGAAGAACTGGGCCTTGTCGCCCATCCGCTTGAATTCCTCGTAGCCCAGCCGGTAAAGCAGGTTAAGCGAGTGCGACACGTAGAACGAATCGGTGCACTCCACGCAGGGAATGCTGAAGTCTGAATTGTTGGGGCCCAGCGTCATGAACCGAACGGCCATGGTCCTGCCGCGCATCGAGCCTTTGAGCAGACCTCTGATCTCGTCGAGGCCTTCCTGACGCGGCGCCTGGTTAAGGGCGTCGCTGAGCGTCTGGCCTTCGGGAACGAGGTACTTGGTCACTTCGCGGTCTCTGCCCTGGTCGTTGGGGCCGTCGAAGTGAATGGTGTGCCCCGGGATGTTGAGGGGCTTTTCCTCGCCCAGTTCCAGCGCCATTTTCCGCGTCTGGTCAACGTCCTTTTCCGCATCGGTGCTGATCCAGACAACTGCCGGCTCGCAGAGCTCGGCGGCGTCGGCTATGAAGTCGAAAAGCCGCTGGTTATTGAGCGCCAACAGGCTGGCGTAACCCGCGGGGTCTAGTTTGGCCTTAAGCGAGTCTGCAATTTTACTCTGCACTCCATTCTCCGATCTGTGTGGAGGATTACCGGGAAACCATTTTGGGGAATTCGCGGCCGCGAAAGGGGAAGCCCTAAGGCGGTAAGACCTTATACGGAACAGGCCCTGAAGTGTCAAGGCAATTCGCCGTAATTCAATGTGGCCGATTTGGCCGGCGACGCAGGTCGCCGCCGCCCGAATATGGCGTCTTGATAGATTACTGCTTCAGCGGAATGCCAAATTCCTCAAGCTGCCGCCGCAGCGCCGGGCGAAGGTGTTCGCTCAGGGGCGAGAGCGGCAGGCGAAGCTCGTTTTGTATCATTCCCGCCATGGCCATCGCGGCCTTGATTGGAATGGGGTTTGTCTCGACAAACATGCCGCGGCAGAGGTTGAACAGTCTAAGGTGCTGCATGGTCGCGTCGGCAAGGTCGAAGGATATCACGAAATCGCACAGCTTGCGTATTTCGGCGGGCAGCAGGTTCGCCAGCACGCTGATCACGCCCGACCCGCCGACCGAGCAGATTGGAAGCGTCAGCGAATCGTCGCCCGAAAGAATGGTGATATCGCATGAGGCGGCAACCTGGCTGGAAACATCAAGCTTGCCGGTTGCCTCCTTGACGGCAACGACCGCTGGAATCTCTTCGTACATTCGGACGATTGTCTCCGGCGAAAGCTCAACGCCGGTTCTTCCGGGAATGTTGTAAAGCACGATGGGCAGTTCCACCTGGGCGAGCCTCTTGATGTGCTCGACCATGCCGTGCTGCGTGGGCTTGTTGTAATAAGGATTCACCACAAGGCAGGCATCCGCCCCGGCCTTCTTGGCGTGCTTAGTGAGGTCCAGCGCCTCCTGGGTGCTGTTGGACCCGGTTCCGGCAATAACCGGAACCCTGCCGGCGACCCGATCGACAACGAACTCGATTACCTTATCGTGTTCCTCGTAGCTCAGGGTTGGCGATTCGCCGGTGGTTCCGCATGGAACCAGTCCCTGAATGCCGTTTTCGATCTGGAATTCCACCAGTCGGCCAAGGGCGTTGTAATCAACCTCTCCGTTGGAGAAGGGGGTAATGATTGCGGTCATGGCCCCTTGCAGTTTCATTCTGTCAGTCATGTACGCCTCGTCGGTTTTGCGCCGGCCCCAGGGGCGGCGCTTGTGGTCAGATTAATGCTCGCATCTCGGCCACCGCCTGCCGCAGCCCAACAAAGACCGCGCGGGCGATGATGGAGTGCCCGATATTGAATTCCTCAAACCCTCTAAGAGCGGCTATGGGATGTATGTTGTTGTACGTCAGACCGTGGCCGCCGTGCACCACAAGCCCAGCGTCAAGGCCCATGGCGATGCCGGCGCTGATGGCGTCGAGGCGCCCCTTGACCTCCTGCTGGCGGCGGAACTGGTCGGCAATAAGCCACGCGTTGGCGTACGCGCCGGTGTGAATCTCGATGGCGTCGCATCCCGCACGAGCGGCGGCGGCGATGTGAGGCGCGTGCGGATCGACAAAGGCGCTCACCAGCGAGCCCTTGGCGTGCAGGCGCTTGGTCACTTCGGCAAGGCGGTCGAACTCCTTAACCGTGTCGAGCCCGCCTTCGGTGGTGATTTCCTGCCGGCCTTCGGGCACGAGCGTCGCCTGCGCCGGCGCGATCTCTTCGGCGATGGCGACAATCTCATTGTCCAGCGACATTTCCATGTTCAGCTTGCAGCGAACGGTCTGGGCAAGCAGGCGTGCGTCTCGATCATTAATGTGCCTGCGGTCCTTCCTGAGGTGAAAGGTAATGCAGCAAGCGCCGCCAAGCTCCGCTTCGGCAGCGGCCCATACCGGGTCCGGTTCGACCGTCCGCCTTGCCTGGCGAATCGTCGCAACGTGGTCTATGTTTACTCCAAGCCCTGCCATATCAATCTCTTTCATCAACGACCGGCGCAAACCGGCCTGATGCTGATGATACGCCGCAGGGGCGTCGATGTCCAGCGGGCGAGCGAGGGTTTTGTATGAACGTTGGTCCATACGGGCCCTGTCCGCTGCGGCGCAATGGGGGCGTGCAACACCTTTTTGCGATAAAAAGGCCGAAATTTCAGATTACCGAAGTGCCGCAGTTACAAGCACTAAGGGATTTCCCCGAGGGGCCGATAGGGGAAATGCTGAAGTTTTTTTTGGAGCTGTCAAGGCGGGTTTGTACAATCTCCTCTCATGTTGATCGCTGGTTTATCGGCGGCGCGGCCTTCAGAAGGGCATCGATCCTTCAGGCCGTGCACGGAGGTGTTGGTATCGCCTCTTGCCGCCATTGCAAAATCACATGCAGAAAACTAAACATCATACGCTGACGCTTGCATCGTTGTTTCGCAACCTTGTGGTGGCGGAGGTCTCGGAGACTTTCCCATACATTGGGCGCTGAGGCTTAATCCGCGCCGTGCGTTGTGCTTCCTTTCATCAATCCATAGTCCGCCGTTGATTGCGGCCAGAGAGTTGTAGTTGTTTTTTGTTGTTGTGTCATTTGTCGTGCCATCGTGCAGTCATTCCGGCTGTTTTGCCGAGCGAATCTTCCCGGCCGCGGTGCGCACAAGGGTTTTTGCTTAACCCGTTTGAGGAGTGTTGAATGAGTATTGCTCAGGATATTGTGGCTATTGAGAGTCTTGAACCGAGGTTGTTGCTGAGTGTCGGCATTATCGACCAGAACATGCTGGCTGCGGGGAACATCCCCGACAGCGCGTACTACATCGATCGCGACGGCGACGGGTACGGCGTCGGCGCGCCCAACGGGCCGGACGCCGACGACAAGGACGCCGCGGTCAACACCTACGACACTGCCATCGCAAAGCACGGCAGCGTCGAGAATCTGGTTAAACACCTTGGTTACAACCCGACGCGAATCGTGACCGGCTGGCCTTCGGATGGGCTCAGGCCCGGCGACCTGGTGATTTACCAGGGCGGCACGTACAAGGGCAGCTACGTCATGAACGTCCGCGGCGTGCACGGAACCGCCGAAAACCCGATCGTCTTCCTGGCCATGCCCGGCCAGAAGGTTGTGCTGGATGCAACCGTAACTGGAATAACCGCCGAGAATTCCTCGCACGTCGTCTTCGACGGTTTTGTCCTGGACAACAGCCAGTACGGCGGGCAGGGCATCAATATCCACGACCTGCAGAACGTCACGTTCAGGAACATTGAGAGCAAGCGCCACACTCGCGGCCTGTTCGGGTCGCAGAATCTCAACGATATGCGCTTCGAGAGCATGGTCGTGCACGACAACGGCGGACACGGCATGTACCTGGGCGCAAGAAATGAGCCCAACTCGAACATCACTGTTGTGGACAGCCTGTTCTATCGCAACAAGAACCACGGAATTCAGCACAACGGCAGGGTGACCAACATGGTCATCGAGCGCAACGTCATGCACTCCAACAGCTATGCTGGGCTGTCGCTGATCGAGGGCGTTTCGGATTCGGTGGTCCGCAACAACGTTATCTTCAACAACAACAAACAGGGCATCATTTTCTACACGTACTATGACACGCCCACCAGCGGCGTTCTGCCGTATCCCGAGACCAACAACCTGGTCGAGAACAACATCGTCTGGGTTGGCAGGACTTCGTGGGAAGGCACAAGCGGAACGCCCACCGATTTCGCGGCAGTGGACTTCAATGATTCCACGGGCGTGGGCATAACGGGCACGGTCATCCGCAACAACATCCTGGTGACGTACCGCGGCCCGATTGTGAACTTCCACCAGTCGGCGGTCGCCGCTTCGACCACCTTCGAAGGCAACATGGCCTATCGAATGATGGGCGATTCGCTGGGCATCAAGATCGGCGGGACGTCATATCACACCAGCGCGCTGAACACGCTTAACAGCGGGTTCCGCAATAACACCTATCAGGATCCGGGGTTTGCAAGCGCGTCGGTTGATTTCTACCGAACGCCCGAGAAGTTCGACTTCTCGCGCGACGGCCAGGGCGGCGATGACGGCGGCGATGACGGCGGCGACGATGGCGGCACACCAACGCCGGTGAACGAGCGCCCGGTGCTCACCAAGTTCGACCTCTTCAACGGAACCGTCAACGAGCCCATCACATTCACTTACGAGATGCTGCTCGAGAATTCGGATGCCGCAGACCCTGACGGCGACGCCTTTAAGTTCCGCGTGCAGTCGGTGTTCGCTGGCTCATTGACGATGGACGGAAGACCCGCCGTCACCGGCGATCTGATCGGGCCGGGCCAGTCCCTCGTCTGGACGCCGCCGACCGACACTACAGGCTTTGTCTACGCCTTCACGCTGAAGGCTTATGACGCAGAGCTTGTTTCCGAATCGCCGGCGGTTGTGGGCGTGGGGCTTGCGAAGGCCAACGCCGCGCCGACTCTAACGGCAATCACCACTCTGGAAGGCGCAAAGCCCCAGGAGCCGCTGGAGATATCTCATGAGATGCTGCTCGGCGCATCTGACGCAGCCGACGCCGACGGCGACTCGCTGGGCTTTCGCATAGACGCGATCTCGGGTGGCGTGCTCACCATGAACGGCAAGGCCGTGACCGTCGGCACAGTTATTGCGGCGGGTCAGAGCGTGGTCTGGACGCCCGCGGCAACCGCCGACGGAGTAACCGAGGCGTTCCAGGTTTCCGCATGGGACGGCAAGGCCGCGTCGGCAACGCCGGTTGCGGTGACGGTGAACGTTGTTGCGCCGGTGGTCAACGAGCGGCCGGTTATGACGTCGATTACCCCGTTTAGCGGCATAACCAACGAGACGCTTAAGATCACCTACGACATGCTGAAGGCCAACTCGAACGCATCGGACCCCAACGGCGATGCGATCAGCTTCCGCGTTCAGTCAGTCTTTGCCGGCATGCTGACGATAGACGGCAAGGCGGCAGTGACGGGCGACCTTGTCGGCCCGGGCATGACGCTGGAATGGACGCCCCCCAAGGATCTGACGGGATTCGTCTACGCCTTTACGCTGAAGGCTCACGATGGTGAATTGGTTTCGATGTCCCCGGCTGTGGTTGGCGTTAATGTGACGGCAGCGCCGGTAAATGAGCGCCCGGTGCTGACTCAGATCGATCAGCAGACGTGCAGCATCAACCAGCCGCTGACTCTCACGTACGACATGCTGCGGGCAGGTTCAAATGCCTCAGACCCTGACGGCGACGCGATCAAGTTCCGCGTTCAGTCGGTGTTTGCAGGCACATTGACCATCGACGGGAAGGCGGCAGCCTGCGGCGCGCTTGTGGGTCCGGGCCAGTCGCTTGTGTGGACCCCTCCAGCCGACACCAGCGGCGTTGTCTACGCCTTTACGTTAAAGACTTTCGATGGCGAACTGGTTTCGCTTTCGCCGGCCTGCGTGACAGTGAACCTTCAGACGGCCAACGCCGCGCCGACACTGACCGGCATCAAGACGCTCGAAGGCGCCAAGGCGGGCGAGCCATTCGTGATCACTCACGAGATGCTGCTTGCCTCTTCGGATGCAGCCGACACCGACGGCGACGCCCTGAGCTTCCGCATCGAGGCGGTTTCCAGCGGCACGCTGACCAAGAACGGCCAGAACGTCTCCGCCGGGGCGATCATCGCCGCGGGCGAGAGCGTCGTCTGGACGCCTGCCTCAACGGCCGGCGGCGCAACCGGCGCATTCACAGTGGTTGCGTATGACGGCAAGGCGGCTTCGGCATCCCCGGTTGCGGTTACAGTTACAGTTGGCGCAAGCGCGCCGGCTGAGAACGAGCGCCCGACGTTGACGACGTTCGACCAGTTCACCGGCGAGGTCAACGAGCCGGTCACGCTCACCTACGAGATGCTGCTTGCCGGTTCGGACGCCGCCGATTCCAACGGCGATGCGATCAGGTTCCGCGTGCAGTCGATCTTCGCCGGAACGCTTCAGATCAACGGCAGGACCGCCGTAACCGGCGATCTGGTCGGTCCAGGCGAGTCGCTTGTGTGGACGCCGCCTCACAACACCAACGGCGTGGTCAACGCCTTCACATTGAAGGCCTTTGACGGCGAGCTGGTGTCGGAGTCGCCAATCGTGGTGACGGTGGCCCTCGAAGGCGAGGTTGAAGCGCCACCGGCTGGGTCGTCTGACAGCATCCCGGCCAACGTGTACATGATCGATCTTGACGGTGACGGTTACGGTGTGGGCTCGACCAAGGGTCCGGACGCCGACGACAAGGACGCATCGGTCAATACGTATGACACCGCCATCGCCAAGCACGGCAGTGTTGAAAACCTGCTTAAGCACCTTGGCTATAACCCCAGCCGGATATTCTACGGCATGCCGTCGCAGAAGCTCCAGCCGGGCGACATGGTGATCTTCAAGGCCGGCACTTACTCGGGCAGCCTGGTCATCAATGCAGCCAACATCGCCGGCACTGCCGACAAGCCGATTGTCTTCATGGCGATGCCCGGTCAGAAGGTGGTCATAAACACCAGCAAGATCGGCATAGACATCTATGACTCGAAGCACGTCGTCGTTGACGGCTTCATATTCGATAACAAGTATGGGACTACGGGCGGCCAGGGTGTTTCGCTTCACCACTCGCAGTATGTCACCATCCGGAACATCGAATCGATGAACCATCAGCGAGGCATATTCGGCGCCCAGGACCTTCACAACATTACGGTGGAGGGCTCGGTAATGCACAACAGCGGCAGCCACGGCATGTATCTTGGCAGCAGGGAGGCGCCCAATAGCAATATCACGGTGAAGGGCAACATCTTCTACCGCAACGGCATCCACGGAATGCAGCACAACGGCAGGGTGAGCAACCTTGTGGTTGAGAACAACGTCATGCATTCCAACATGAACGCCGGATTGTCGTTGATCGAGGGCGTGTCGAACTCGTACGTGCGGAACAACGTGATCTTCAACAACAACAAGCAGGGGATCATCCTCTACACGTACTATGACACGCCGAGCAGCGGCGTTAAGCCCTACGCCCAGAACAACAATGTGATCGAGGGCAACACTGTCTGGGTCGGCAAGTATGCCTGGCAGGGCGGAAGCACTTCGCCTTCAAGCTATGCAGCCATCCAGTTCAACGACACGACCAGCGTGGGCATGACCGGAAACATCATCCGCAACAACACCCTGGTGTCGTACAACGGCCCGGTCTTGCAGTTCAACCAATCAAAGATTGCCGCGTCCACAACGGTTCAGAACAACCTCATGTGGCGCGTTGGAGGAAGCTCCGCCGCCTTGAGCGTAAACGGTGCATCCTACTCAGCCGACAGGCTTAACAACTTCAACAGCCTGTTTAGCGGCAACACCTTCAAGGACCCGAATTTCGAAAGCGTCTCTGTGGACTTCTACAAGACGCCTGAGAAGTTCGACTTCGTCAGAATCGTCTGACGCAGACGACGGATCGTCAGAGGGCGGGTGTCTGGCCATGTGCCAGGCTCTCGCCCTTTTTTATTTGGCTATAGCGATGGTGGTGAATTCCTCGCAAGCGAATACTATTCATCCGAGGATGATGCCTCGATTGGGTTTGGGCCGTTGCGGCGCTACAATCACGTGGACAACCCTTTTCGAGAGCAACGCGGTGAAATGCAAAGCGACTGAATGCTGCACCTATAAAGAGGCGTGCGACCGGCTGCCTCGCGCGGAGGCGCATGCCAAGGCTCTGATAGCCGCGCTGCGAAAGATCGCGCCCATTCCCCAGGGTGCGTCGATTCTTGACGTCGGCGCTGCCCAGGGCAGGTTTCTGATCGGCTGCGCCAGGATGGGCTTCGATGCCGTTGGCGTTGAGCCGTGGGACCAGGCGCGCGAAATCGCCGCCGTGCTTGCCTCCGAGGCGGGCGTGCATATCGGAGTGCTCTCCGGGCGGGCCGAGTCGCTGCCTTTTCCCGATGCGTGTTTCGACCTGGTGCATGCCGGAAGTGTGATTGAACACGTTAAAGACGTGCGGGCCTCGTTTGCCGAGGCCTTTCGCGTGCTCAAGCCTGGAGGTGTCTACTGGTTCTTCACCGCCAGCAGTATGTGCCCAATTCAGCAGGAGATAAGCGGGTTTCCGCTCTTCGGCTGGTATCCAGACGCCCTTAAGCGCAGGATCATGCTGTGGGCGATGAACAACCGGCCGCGGCTGGTGGGAATGTCCAAATCGCCCGCCTTGAACTGGTTCACGCCAGGCAAGGCAAGGCGATTGCTTACGGAGGCCGGATTCGTGCGCATCCATGACCGTTGGGATCTTGCATCGCCTTCAGGGCGGGCGGCTCAGAAAGCACTGTCAATCATCAGGTCCAACCGCCTTGTCAGGATGTTGGCGAACATCGCCGTCAGCGGCTGTGCCTATGCAGCCGTCAAGAAGTAGCGGCCTTCTCACCCCCAAAAAATCTCGACGCGGGCCGGCGAAACGAATATCCTTGTGCCAGTTGTCTAAAGGAAGAGAGCAAATGGGCGAAAAACCTGACGATAAACCCAAGATCATAGTGGATGACGACTGGAAGCAGCAGGCGCAGGCCGAGAAGGAAAAACTCTCCGAACAGGCTGAGAAGGGCGCCAAGGAACGCGAGATTCCTCCCGCGAGCTTCGAAACGCTCATTGGCTCGATGATGAGCCAGGTGTTCATGGCGTTGGGCGGCTACGAAGACCCGCGCACCAAGCGGCGGTACGTCGATCTGGAGCTTGCAAAACATTACATAGACACGCTTGCGGTGCTCGAAGAAAAGACCAAGAACAACCTGACTGAGAACGAGAAGAAGATTCTCGACCAGGCTCTCTACGAATGCCGCATGCAGTATGTGCAGATCGCCCAGCACGTCGGGGGCGTCTAAGGCAGACCGTCTGGCGGTTCAACGCCCCAACAGGTCTTGAAGGACTACCGGCGTGGCTTGTGAAGAAGAAATCCGCGGGCTAATCTGCGACATCGGCAGGCGAATGTATGAGAAGGATTTCATCGCCGCCAATGACGGCAACATCAGCGTTCGCATAGATGAAGACCGCTTTCTTTGCACTCCCACCGACGTGTCCAAAGGCTTCATGAAACCGGAGATGATCGCCGTCGTGGACGGCCAGGGCCGGCAGATTGAAGGCCCCATTCCCAGGACCAGCGAAATCTTCATGCACCTGGAGATATATAAAGCGCTGCCGCACGTGCGGGCCGTTGCGCACGCGCACCCGCCGCACGCCACAGCCTATGCAATCACCGACGCCAAACTTCCCTCAGGCATTCTTCCCGAGGTGGAGGTGCTGCTTGGCGAGGTGCCCGTCGCCGCCTACGATACCCCCGGCACAAAAAGCTTTGCCCAGAACCTCCGGCCGCACCTTAAGCAAACCGTCAACACGATCCTGCTTTCTAACCACGGTGTTGTCGCGTTCGACCAGACGCTGGAAAAAGCCTATTTCCATCTTGAGACGCTCGAGATGTACTGCCGCATCCTCTTGATAGGCATGCAGATCGGCAACATCCGGCCCCTGGGTGAACTCAAGATGCGCGAGCTTCTCGAATCAAAGCGGCGGATGGGCCTTGCGGATGATCGCTGCGGCGGCTGAGGGCGTTCTACCGCTTACGCAATGACGCATCGAGCTTTGCGCTGGCCCTGTAAAGATACATCTGCGTTGTGGCCAGCAGAGGTTGGAGACTGGACCTCACATCGCCGAACGAATACCTCGCGAGCAGCCATTCAAGTTTCGACGCGGTTCTGCCCAGGTTCACTCGGTGCCGCCATCGGCTCAATCTGCTCATTGGCAGCGGGGGCTGGCAGGCGTCAAGTTCCCACGGATGAAGATACAGCATCGCGGGCGTTCCTGATTTCTGGCTTTTGGAGATAGCCATTCCCACAACTCGCACTGGCCACAGCCGCAGGTATCCTCCTCCGCCAATGGGAAGGCGAAAGCACCCGACGCTCAACGTCAGCGGCGGTATTTCCAGAATGGTGCGGCCTGACGGCGCGACTGCGTGGTGATGCGTCGGCGGCGCCTGACGCACGCCGTACCTGTCATGTCGAATTGGAAAGACCGATGAGTCATACCTGTAGCCCGCCTCGGCAAGCACATCCAAAGCCCATGCCGTCCGATGGGTGATAGAGAAGGTGGGGGCTCTGAAACCAATAACTGCCGTGCCGGCAATGTCTTCGAGTATCTTCCTGCTGTCCTCCAATTCGCTTCTGAACCTTTCGGGGTCCAGGCGGTTGAGCATCTGGTGACTGTATCCGTGCGAGGCTACTTCGTGCCCTTCGTCAACCAGCCGGCGGATCATCGGGTGCTTTCGCTGGGCCACCCACGCCAGAATGAAGAATGTCGCCTTCACGTGGGCAGTGTTAAGCATTCCAAGAATTGCGTCGATGCATGGCTCAAGGCGCGAGGCATACTCACGCCAGCGTGCTTGTTCCACCGCGGCCGCTTCGACCTGAAAGTACTCCTCAACGTCGAAGCTTAGAAGATTGCGAAACTCGCAGGATGCGTCATTCATTGACTCTGTCCATCCAATGCCTGTCTTGCTTTCTGCGCCGCAAGCAGCGCCCCTGCCGAGGGCGTAGGCTGGGTTTTGGCGAGTCCCTCTCCAAGGGCCGCCGCTGCTGCAAGGTGCCACTGCGACAACTGCCGATCGCCACCAGCCAATTCCGCCAAGGCGATGTGATAATGCACCTCCGGCGAGTGAGGCGCCCCGCGTAAAGCAATTCTCAACTCGCGCCGGGCGGTTTCGTTGTCGTTCAGCAGATAGGCGATCCAGCCCCTGGTGTCATGGAAAAGCGAGATGCCCGGCGCTGCCGAGATTGCCGCATCCGCCAGTATGCGCGCCTGATTCAACTGCACCTCGTCCCGCGGATAAAGCAGCGTGATCAGGTAAGCGGCGTTGTTGGCTGCGACTGGGTGCGACACGGTCTGGTGCACCTGAAGGTAGGCTTCCAGCGCCTCCTGGGGCCTGTCTGCGGTTTCCGCCGATAGCGCATGGCTGAGCACCAGGGCGGCGTTGGACGGCTCTGCCTGGGCTGCGTCGCGATAAAGGTCGGCTGCCTCGTTAGCGCGACCGGCAAGCTTGTGCAGCGACGCCCTCACCAGCGTGGTCAGCACAACTGAACGCCCATCCACAGCCTTCAGAACCAGATTACAGGTATGCTCGCTTTCTTCCGCTCGAATCAGTGTCGCCGCCGCCCAGAGATTCGCCGGGTTGCGCTCCAGCAGTTCGCTCATCCACAACCGCGCCAGGACGGGCGCTTCAAGCTCAATCGCCATGGTCGCCATAAGAATTCGAGCGGCCTCTTTGGCAACCTGGGCATTGCGCCCGGCTGCGTTCACAAGATCGACGGCAGCTTCAATGGGCACGCCCACTGCGCCCTTGAAAGTCTTCAACTCGTTGGCGGCGCTGTCATGATCGCCCGCACACAGGGCCGACAGTATCTTGTATGTGCTTTGCCATTCAAACGGCCGCTTGATTATGGTTGCGCCGGCCGGGGGGTTGCCAATCTGCAACCGCTCTATTCCAATCAAGCCCTCCGGCGATGCGTCAGTGGTTTGACCAAGCGCCTGCTCGATCCTCTTGAATTTCTGGTAATAGTCGGCGGAAAGCTGATGCTGATCCGTCAATGCGCCATAACAAAGACCCAGCAAGGTATCCGCGGTGTTTGATCGGCCCGGCTCGACCATCAATGTTCCGGCGCTGCCGCTGTCATGGGCAAGGTGCATTAACACCTGCAAGGCCCGCCATTGCCAGACGTTCGTTTTTTGATGCGCTGCCTTCGCCAGGTCCACCGCCGCGGGAATTTCGCCGCAGGCGGACCTTGCCTCGATTGCCTGAAGCGTTACCGCGCCCGGAATCTGCATGATGTGGCCGTGACGCTTCTCGAAGTCGACGAACTGCCTGACGGCGTCCGCATGCCTGCCCTGTCTGATCAGCGCGGCCATCGTCTGTCCGAGCGCCTCAGGCCCGGCAGAGGGATGGTTCATCGCAGCCTGAAGAATGGCGATGCGATCATTCTGAACCTGCTGAAACGAAGCCTTCAGTTGCTGCGCCGCAATGTACTGAGGCGCGTGAGGCGATATGCAATCGGCCTGTTCAAACGCCTGCTCAAGCTGACCCAGAAGGGCGTGGCACTGCGCCAGTCGCAGGGTGACCTCGGCCCCCCTTGAACGGTCGGTTTCACTGACTTCCTCAAGGTCTTCAATCGCCTTTTCGTAAAGGCCCCAGCGAGCAAACATTGCTGCCCGCTCAAACAGCGCCACGCCGCGGGCCAGTGGGCTCATCTCCTTGAGTTTGTCCAGGGCAGACAGGGCGTCCTTGGGCAGCAACTGGGCCTCGTATAGCCTTGCCAGAGACAGATGATTCGAGAATCGCATGGGACGAATGGCAATGGCCGTCTGATAGAGCGTAATGGCTTCGTCTCGTCTACCGGCGGCCGTCAGAATGTCCGCCTGCACGATGTACGGCCTGTCGTCATTGGGCATGATTTGCAGCAGTTCCTCGCACGCCTGCAACGCCATGTTCATGTGGTTTAGCCTGAAGTACAGAAAGGCGGCGCGTTCCAGGTATTCTGCGCTTGATCGGGCCTTTGCCAGTTCGTGAAGCTTCTGGGCCGCGGCGACGGCCTCGGGCAGCATGTCCATCGACGCAAGCAACTGCGCCTTGGCCTCAAGCGCTCTGGGCGCCCACTGCTGATTGGCCGCCAGCAGATCCAGTTCCGCCATTGCCAGATTCTGTTTTCCTTCCCTCGCCAGGCAGTACGCAAGAAGCAGTCTCGCCCGGTTCCTGTCGTCGGGCGAATTGGCCATTTTCGCGTCCACGCGTCTGTAGATTTCGGCAGCCTGTTGAAACTCGCCGTTGCGCATCAGCAGCCACGCGATGGCCAGGTCGATCATGCGGGGATCGGCAGCGGGGGCCTGTTCCATCTTCTGCCGAATCTGGTCGATGGTGGAGTTCGTCGAAAGCACGCCCGCCAGCGTGAGGTAACCCGAAAGCTTCTCCGGATCTGACTGAATGATCGCGATCAACTGCTCGACGCACAGGTCAAGCTGGCCGCTTGCCGAGTACGCCTGACCAAGCAAAGCCCTCAGTTGAGAGTTGCCGCCGGTTTGATCTACCTCCTTTCGGCAGACCTCAATGCACTTGTCGATTTCGCCGTTAACAAAGAACGCAAGCGCAACGTCCATAGCCGATGAGGATGCGGCAGCCGCTGCCTGCGCAGCCTGTTCGGCGCCAACAGGCTGGCCCTGAAGGATGCGAATCTGGAGGCGCAGGACGTTGGCCTCGGTATTCGTGTCGTCGAACGAGTCAAGCAGCGACTTGCTGTGTTCGAGATCGCCGTTTTCAAAGTGAGCCTTCGCCAGCGCCAATCGTACGTCGAGGTTTGCCGGGTCCACAGCCGCCGCGGCGCGATATTGCTCGATGGCCGCCATTCTTCTGCCTGTGGCGTGGTAGAGTCTGCCCAGTTCAAAGGCCAG
>JAAYCO010000094.1 GCA_012729725.1 Planctomycetota bacterium | reverse complement strand
GGCAAGGCGGGCGAGGTATACCAGGAACTGCTCGCCTCTCGAACAGTCCTGAGCGAGCGGATCGGCCGATCTCACACCAGCGCCGAGCGGCTTGGTGCTCTGGGTTCTGAAATCCGCATGTTGGAAACGCAGGATTTCGAGCTTCTTTCGTTTCTCAACCGGGCAAACGGCGCGGTAGTGGATTCGCTGACCATGTTGCCGGATCCCACACGGGAGCCCGCCGACGATTGGCGCGAATGGTATGAAAAGAAGGTGCAGGAACACGCCAATGCACAGAGGCTCAACCCGCCCGGCAACAATCCATCCGCCATTCGACTCACCGAGATGCTTGGCGAGATCATGCAGTATCACCAGGAGGCCCTTGCCCGGTGGAAGGAAGGGCTCCAGGCGGCCCCGGAGTATCGTGTGCAGTACTTCAACCACCGCGACGCAAAATGGCGCCGCGTGGGCCAGATGAACGAGGATTTCCGAATCGCCTGGCGCGAGGTGAATCTGGATCATTTCGCGTCGTCGATGGACATTTTCGACAAGAAGCTCCAGATGCTGGCGATTCAGATCGAGTGCCGCGACAGCCAGACTCTTGGCGGTTCGATCAACGATCTTCAGAGCGACCTTCAGAAGATTTCGGCAACGTTGAAGGCATCGGGCTCGCCCCCCGCCACGCCACAGCAGGCGCTTGATATGGCGATACAGGCGGTTTCCTCACTGTCGGCTGCGATCAGCAACGGCAAACGCACGGAGGCCCTCTCGACGATTTCTTCGTTCAACAGCTACTGGGCGAACAACAAGGGCAAACGCTGACATTCGCCAGGTTGCTTTACTCCATTGACTTGATTCGCACTGTAACCACTGTTCCCTTGCCCTGCTCGCTTTCGAGTCTTACATCGGCGCCGATGCATTCGGCTGCGTGTTTGACAATCGCAAGACCAAGGCCCGTGCCGCGCGTTCTGGCGTCGCCGCTCTTTGCGGAATCGCTCTGGAAGAACCGCTCGAAAACCCGCAGTTGATCGCTGGGCTTGATGCCGCACCCCGTATCGCTGACGCGGATGATCGCGCCGCCTTCGTCAGGAACAAACTCGCAACGCACGCTGCCGCCCGAGGGCGTGAACTTGATGGCGTTGTCCAGAAGGTTTCGCATGATCAACTCGATCAGCTTGCGATCGCCCCGAATTGAATGCCCGGCCCGGCCCGAACCAATCTCGATCGACACGCCCTTGTCGGCGGCCTGCTGTGCGAACTGCCCCCGCGCCCAGTTGGCAAGTTCGTCCAGTGCAATTCCGCGAGGCTGAATTGGATACCTCGAGGATTCAACCAGATGCAGGTCCAGCAGGTCGTTGATCATCTCCTCCATCCGGTTGACATGGCGGTCGAGCATGCCGACCAGTTTGGCGTGTTCGTCATGATCGAGTGGCTCGACGGACGCCAGCGAATCCACCGCCACCCGGATGGTTGCCAGCGGTGTTCGCAGTTCATGTGATGCGTTGGCGACAAATTGGGCCTTCATCGCGGCAGCGGCGGCAAGCTCGGTTATGTCACGGATCACCAGCAAAGACTGGATGTGGGATGCGCCTGGCGCCACCCTGACCGCTCGAACATCGAGTTTTCGCTCGCCCGCTGACATGCAAACAGCCCAACGGGGTTGCTCGTCAGGTTTGGTCTGCATTCGCTCATGCAACTCAAGGACATCCAGCGAGCGGACAACAAGATGCAGAGCCTTGCCGATGCATGTCTTTTCGTCAACGCGCAGCATCGAAGCCGCCGCGGGGTTCACAAAAGCGATGCAGCCGCTACTGTCGATCGCGAGAACACCTTCCTCAAGATTGGATATGACAGCCTGAAGATCCTGGTGCTGCGCGGCAATCTGAGCAAGGTGCATGCCGAGGTTGTTCCGCATCTCATCGAGCGAGGCCCAGAGATCTCCCAGCCCGCGATCATCCTGCAAAGCCAGCCTGGCGGACAAGTCGCCGGAGGCGATCTTCCTGGCTGCGTGACTGATGCGACGCAGTGGCGAATACCACATCCACGTAGTCAGGGCGGCCATTGCCGCTGCCCCGAAGGTTCCAACAAGCGCGGCCCAGAGCATCGTCTGCCTGATGAAACCTTTCCCTTCGGCAAGGGCGGTCACCGGCATCGAGACACGCACGGCGCCAACCACATTGCCATTGTGAATCAGAGGCAATGCCATGTATCGAAAGTCCGCGCCGAACGTTCGGCTGAGCCGCTGATGGTCGCCAACAACTCCCGACAACGCATTGATCACTTCGGGCCTGTCAGGAGTCTTGTGATTCGCCATTTCGGCCGGTGCTGCGTCACTGTCGCCCAGCACGCGACCATCGGGCGCCACAATAGTCAGCCTTGCCGCGCCGTCAAACAGACTTTTGCAGGCTTGGTCAACCTGGCGGTCGTCCATCGGCCAAAGCTCGCGAAAATACGCAGCCGCCATTTCGGTCAACTGTTGCTGGTTGCGGCGGCTGAGGGTCTGGTAATCCGCCTCAAGGCGATGATAGACAAAGCCCCCTGCCACGGCCATTACCAGCAGCATGAAAGCCAGGTGTTCGAGAAACAGCTTGATGAACGTGCGGCGAGACTTCACGCCTCGCTCCCTGATGGTGACTGGCTCGAGAAGCAGTAACCCACCCCCCGCACCGTCTGAACGCAGTCACGGGCGAGACCAAGCTTGCGGCGAAGGGTGGTTATATGCACATCTATGGTCCGATCCGTGACTATCGCATTCAGTCCGATGGCCTGGTCCATAAGCTGATTGCGCGAGAGCACCCTTCCCTTTGCGCAGACCAGCGCCCAAAGCAGTTTGAACTCGGTCAGGGTGAGCTTGAGCTGGTTCCCGGCGAACTCGGCAGTGTAGCGCTGCGGATCGATCAGCAGCGGCCCGGCCTTCAGCACCTCGGCCGAAACCGACGGTGTCGCCGACCGGCGCAACAATGCGTCAATTCTGGCGATAAGCACGCTCATGCCGAATGGCTTGGTGACGTAATCATCCGCCCCGAACTTCAGGCCCACGACGATATCGCTTTCCTCGCTCTTTGCGGTCAGCATGAGGATGGGCATATTTGCGGTTTTGCCGTCGTCCCGCAAGCGAGAGGCGATCTGCGTGCCCGACATCCCCGGCAGCATAACGTCGAGGATAGCAAGGTCCGGCGGATTCGCCCTTATCATCTCGTAGCCCTTGCTGCCGTCGAGGGCGGTCTCGACAATATAACCTTCCCGCCTTAATCTGGTCGAGACAAGGTCCGCCATATCCGGCTCGTCTTCAACGATGACTATCCGTTTTCTGGACATTTACGCGTATTCTACCGCAACCTGGCGTGCCCTCAATGCCCTGTTGCAGAACTAACACTTTCTTAACAATACTCCAACAGGGGGCAAACACGCCTCGGGCACAATGACGGTGTTCTTAGCGCAACACAAATGACGGCTTCACGAGTCCTTGCCCGAAAGGCGGCATCATAAAGCCACGCTGCGGGATTGGCCCGCGGTCAAGAGGCTTGATGATGGAGAGAACATGATTCAAAGAATGATTATCGCGGCGGCGTTTGTGGCGGCACTTGCCGGGGCGGCAGGATGCAAGGGCGGCAAGCAGAAACAGGCAGTTGTGCGGTTGGACGGCTCGAGCACGGTGTTCCTGATATCGCAGGCAGTCGCGGAGGATTTCGAAAAGCAGAACTCCCAGTGGAAGGTGACCATCGGCGTGTCCGGCACCGGCGGCGGGTTCAAGAAGTTTTGCGCCGGCGAGACGGATGTGCAGAATGCCTCGCGTCCCATCAAGAAATCCGAGGCTGAAGCATGCGCGGCAGCAGGCATAGAGTACATCGAATTGCCAGTCGCGTTTGACGGGCTGGCAGTGGTGGTGAATCCCCGCAACACGTGGGCGGAGCACATAACCACCGCCGAACTGAAGAAGATATGGGAACCGGCCGCCCAGGGCAAAGTCATGCGGTGGAGCCACGTTCGTCCGGACTGGCCCGACAAGGAGATTCACCTCTACGGCCCGGGCGTCGACAGCGGCACGTACGACTACTTCACCGAGGCGATTGTTCACAAAGCTGCCGCCAGCAGGGGCGATTTCACTTCCAGCGAAGACGACAACGTCCTTGTGCAGGGCATTGCAAGCGACGAGGGCGCGATAGGCTTCTTCGGCCTGGCCTATTTCGAGGAGAACCGCGACAAACTCAAGCTGCTTCCGGTGGACGACGGCAGCGGCAAAGGCCCGGTTGCCCCAAGCGTCGAAACAGTGATGAAGAGCGAGTACCAGCCCCTATCCAGGCCACTGTTCATATACGTTAACAAGGCGTCCCTCGACCGGCCCGAAGTGAAGGCGTTTATGAACTTCTACATCGCTCATGCCATGGCCCTGTCGGCAGAGGTTGGATACATACCCCTGCCCGACGCCGCTTACCGACTGACCGCTGAGCGATTGAATCGCAAGACTACCGGCTCGCTGTTCCTGGGCGGCAAGTCGCTGGTGGGCGTGAGAATCCAGGATCTTCTTGCTAACAAATAAGAGGGCAGATGACGAGCAAGTGTGAAAACAGCGAAGCGAGGCTCCGCCGTCCCAGACCGCTGGAGGAGAGAGTTGTTTCGCACGTGCTTGGCGCCTGTGCGGTGCTCTGTGTGGCGACAACCGCCGGTATTATCGCGGTGTTGCTCACACAGAGCGTCGCGTTCTTCAAGGGTGTTTCGCTGTGGCAGTTCCTTTGCGACACGCAGTGGACGCCCCTGTTCACTGACAAACACTTCGGAATCTGGGCGCTGGTTTGCGGAACGCTGCTGACCAGCGTCATAGCCCTGGCGGTGGCTGTTCCGCTTGGACTGCTTGGGGCCGTCTACCTTAGTGAATACGCCTCGCAGACAGTGCGGCATTTTCTCAAGCCGGCAGTGGAGGTGCTTGCGGGAATTCCCACCGTGATCTACGGGTACTTCGCGCTGACTTTCATAACGCCGATTCTACAGAAAATTGTGCCCGGCCTGGCGGGCTTCAACGCGCTTGGCAGCGGCGTCGTAATGGGAATCATGATCCTGCCGATCATCGCCTCATTGAGTGAAGACGCCATTCATGCAGTGCCCTCCAGCCTGCGCGAGGGCGCGTACGCGCTGGGCGGCGGGAAATTCGCAGCCATTCGGCGCGTTGTGCTGCCAACATCATTTTCCGGAATTGCCGCAGCCGTCATCATCGGCATGTCCCGCGCCGTTGGCGAAACAATGATAGTGGCGATCGCCGCGGGGCAGCAGCCAAGGTTTACGCTTGATCCACGCGTGCCCATTGAAACCATGACTGCCTACATCGTGCAGGTGAGCATGGGCGACACCCCCACCGGCACGCTGGAATACCACACCATCTTCGCCGTCGGCATGATGTTGTTTATCGTCACCATGACGCTGAACATCGCCAGCTATTATCTTCGCAAGCGAATGACCAGAGGAGCCGCCACATGACGGTTCAGCTTACAGAACGCCCAGCCGGTGCTCGCACGCGTGCGTCGCTGGCCGACTCACGAGCCGCAGGCGCCGCCGGTGAAAATGCAATTCATGCAATTTGCCTGCTCGCGCTGATTCTGCCGTTGCTGCTGCTGTGCGTTCTTGTTCTCCAGGCGTTCCTCGACGGGAGGGACAGGCTGACATGGGACTTCATCACCGGCCTGCCGTCAAGAAAGGCCGAGGCTGCGGGCATTCTGCCAGCCCTCCTGGGAAGCGCATATCTGATGCTGCTCACGGCCGCAATAGCAATACCCATCGGCATCGGCGCGGCAATCTATCTTGAAGAATACACGCAGCCGAGCCGGTTCGCCTCGTTCATAGAGGTCAACATCAGCAACCTCGCCGGCGTGCCGTCGATCATCTATGGCCTGCTGGGGCTTGAAGTGTTCGTGCGAATCATGGGCATGGGACGAAGCCTCCTTGCCGGCGCGTGTACGTTGGCGTTAATGCTGCTGCCAATGGTCATCATGGCTTCGCGCGAGGCCCTGCGCAGCGTCTCATGGAGCTACAGGGAGGCATGCTACGCCCTTGGCTCGGATCACTGGCGGATGATATGCAAGGTAATACTGCCCATGAGCCTGCCGGGCATACTCACCGGCATTATCCTGTCTCTGGCGCGGGCAATCGGCGAGACGGCGCCAATTATCACCATCGGAGCACTGGCATACGTCTCGTTCCTGCCCGACTCGGTTAACAGCAGCTTCACTGCCCTGCCCATACAGGTGTTCAACTGGATATCCAACCCGAAGGCCGCGTTTCATGTAAACGCAGCCGCCGGAATCATCGTGCTGCTGACCATAATGCTTTTACTTAACGGATTAGCGATTTTCCTTCGGGCCATATATCAGCGAAAGGCCGGCCAGTGAACGCCTTGAAAGTCAAGAAAATGCCGAACCTCCCAGACGCATCGCGGCCTGTGACCAGAATGATCGAAACAAGACAGCCCGCGCAGATATCAAAAACGCCCAGGATGCAGGTGATTGACCTGCATGCATGGTTCGGAAAGACGGAGGTGCTCAAGGGCATATCCATGTCTATCGCCAGCCGGGGCTCAACTGCAATCATCGGACCTTCAGGTTGCGGAAAAAGCACGTTCATCAGGTGCCTTAACCGCATGCATGAAGTGGTGCGAGGCGCCAGGGCCGATGGCAAGGTGCTGCTCGACGGCCTCGACGTGTACTCCCCGGGCGTCAACCCGGTAAGGCTTCGCGAGATGGTCGGCATGGTGTTTCAGAAGCCCAATCCGTTCCCCATGATGTCCATACGCCAGAACGTGCTGGCGGGCCTGAAACTGCAGCGCATTAAACGCTCCGACGAGGACGAACTGGTTGAGCGTGTGCTGCGACAGGCGGCCCTGTGGGACGAAGTGAAGGATATCCTCTCTCGCGGGGGCACAACCCTCAGCGGCGGTCAGCAGCAGCGACTGTGCATCGCCCGCGCGCTGGCGCTGGAGCCCGAAGTGCTGCTGATGGACGAGCCATGCTCCGCTCTCGATCCCATTGCCACAGGCAGGATCGAGGAGTTGATCCTTGAACTCAAGAGCGCATACACAATCGTCATAGTCACGCACAACATGCAGCAGGCGGCGAGGGTCGGGGACCGCACCGCCTTCTTCTGCCTCGGACAGCTCATTGAATATAACGACACCGCGACGATCTTCACCAAGCCGCTCAACAGACAAACCGAGGACTACGTGACCGGCCGGTTTGGCTGATGCGCTGCACAAGGGTGATCAGCTTCGGGGGGCATCTTTAACACTGTCTTCATCCTGGCCTCACCATGCCTTGCTTATTAGGCCGCAGAATCCTTTCAACCACCTGCTCAGCGTAGAGCGGAATTACTGAAAGGAAAATTGATGAAGATGGTGTTGACTGTAGCGGCCGTTGCGTTTCTGGGCATGGCAGCTCCCGCGCCTGCCGAAATGATCCAGGAGCAACAGGATCTTCGCGCGACTATCGAGGCTCTGTCGCGACGAATTGAAGAGCAGGACAAACGATTGCAGGAACTTGAGGCTCAACAGGCGTCTCCTGCCGCCACCGCCCCCGACACTGCGTCGGAGGAATACCGCCAGGCACAGCGGCAGGCCATTCAGGACGTTCTGGCCGAGATGAAAACGCAGGATAAAGCATCGAAACTGCCTGGCTGGCTTGATGATCTAAAGTTCGCCGGCGACCTTCGGCTGAGGTATGAATACAACGGCTACAACTGGGGCAGCACAAGCGACAGTGACAAGAAAGACCGCAACCGGGCTCGCTACCGCCTGCGTTTCGGCGTGAAGAAGACGTGGCTTGACGACCAGCTCGAAGTCGGCTTCCGCTTGGCCAGCGGCGAGAACAACGATCCCACGTCCACCAACCAGAGCTTCACCCAAGGCTTCTCCAAGAAGCCTGTGTGGATCGACCTTGCCTACGCCCGGTATACGCCCAAGGACTTCAAGGGCTTCTCGATCATCGCCGGAAAAATGGCCAGGCCCTGGATTACCAACGACATCTTCTTCGACAGCGACGTGAACCCCGAAGGCGCATGGGCTCAATACAAGGCGGCAAAGATGGGCATGTTCCAGCCCTTCGCCGGCGCGGGCTACTTCGTGGTGAATGAATCCTCCGGCGGCGACGACAGCACAATGTACATCCTGCAAGGCGGCGTCAAGGCCGACATTACAGCCGACATGGTTTATACCTTCGCCGCCAACTACCAGGAATGGACCGGCTTCAGCGCATCGGGCCTTTCACCACGCGGCAACGCAAACCCGTTGAGCCGCATTCCGGGCATGAGAATTGTTAACCTGTCGAACAACCTGGATGTCGCAGAAGTCTTCGGCAAACCGTTAAGCGTGTTCGGCGATTTCGCCTATAACTTCGGCGAGGACGACCCAAATGGCGACTACAAAGACCAGAACAAGGCCTTTGCAGCGGGCGTCAAGTGGGGCAAGAATAAGAAGAAGGGCGACTGGTCGGTGAAATACCGCTACGGCTATGTCGAGGCAAACGCACTGCCCGGCGCCTTCGTGGACAGCGACTTCGGTTTCGCCAACCGCCAGGGCAACAGCATCGGGGCTGAGTATAACCTGCTGGACAGCCTGACGGTCGGCGTGGATGCCTACCTTACCGAGCCGATCTTCTCGCCAACCACAAACAGCGGGTCAAGCATCCGAGAGGATCTGACGACGACGATAATGGCAAACCTTATCTGGAAGTTCTGATTTCGCATTCCCAAGCGGCCGCTCTTGTGCGCTGGGAGCGGCCGCTTTTTTTTGCAGCTACTGAATCGGCGTCCTTAGCGTTATGTCGTCGGCCGTAATGTGATTTGGCGACGTGATCATCACGTTTTTTCTGCTTCCCGGCAGCAGGTCGAAGTAATTGTCTTCCGCACACGCCGCCTGGGGAAGTTGCAGCGTGACGGCGTGTGCAAATCTATCCGTTGAAACCGTGGCAATGAACCGCCCGCTTCCCGACGGGTTCACCTGCACGCTGAGATTGGGCGCTTCGGCCTTGAGGTTGCGGAACGGGCCGGCGCGCATGACGGCAGGCTCCATATCCTCGTCGACCATCCTGGCGAACCACACTCCGTTGGCGCCGTCGCCCTGGCGGGCGATGTCGCTGAGCCTTCGCCGTGAGTAGGCCCGGCAAGTCATGCGATACGTCCGCGCCTCGCGCTGCCGACCGTCAAGCGAAACGTAGCCAACCTCCAGCAACCCGACGGCTGCCGAGGCGGTGTCATTCACCATCGTCAAACTGATCGAGTCCTCGTGGGGACGGAGTATCAGGCGGCAGGGCGCAAACGCCCTTCGAACAAAGTACCAGCCGATCTTCCTGCTGAGGTAATAGTCGATCACGCTCCAGCCGATCTCGCCCCAGGCGTCGTTGAACATCCAGAACAACGCACCGCTGCAGGACGGCTTGGCGCGCAGCGTCTCCAGCGAGTAGGACAGCATCAAGCCCTGAAACAGCCCGCCATAGTACAAGTAGTCTTCGGCGCTCATGCCGGCGGTGTCGCGATACTCACGGGCAATGCCCGCATCCAGCGTGGCCTGCTCGAAGGTGTTTGAATGGTGCCGCCACGTCTCGGAGTTCTTGTCCATCGCCGCCGAGGCAAGATACTTGTGTGTAGTTTCCTGGCAGCACGGGCCCATGTGGCCGAATTCACTGACGAACCTTGAATTGCACTCGTTATACAACTCGGGCACGATGCGCTGGTTTACGTCGGGGTTCATCGACCATTTCCAGTAATGAACGTCGCCTTCGGGGCTGTCCCAGAAATCGCCGCCCCCGTATGGCGAACTGGGCCAGTAAGGCACGCCGGGGCAGTTGCGCGTAACGGCCTGGGGGAGTATCTCGTTCATCACGACGCAGCCGCGACTGGTGGGTTTGCCGCCCCACCGCCCGTCCATACATGCATGCAGTTCATTGCCACCGCACCAAAGGCCCATGCACGCCCTGTTGGCGAGCCGGCGAGTCTGGTAGTCAGCTTCAAGGGCCACTTCATTGCAGAACGATTCACGATCGTCGGGATATGGCGCGCAGGCGAACATGAAATCATGCCAGAGGAGAATGCCGTTTCTTTCGCATGTCTCGTAGAAGACGTCGGGCTCGTATCGCCCCCCGCCCCACACGCGCAGCATGTTGAAGTTGGCGGCGGCCGCCTCGGCTATCAGTCGCTGGTACTTCTCATCAGACGCACGAGCGTATATTGCGTCGGGCGGAACCCAGTTTGCTCCGCGGCAGAACATGCACTTGCCGTTAACGCAGAACATGAACGGGTCGGGCCGGCGAAGCTCAATGAATCGAATGCCGTATGGAAACTCCGAAGCGTCCACAAGCTCCTGCTCATGGTGCAGTTCAACGCGAATGGTGTAGCGGTCCTGAGCGCCCATCCCCAGCGGCCACCATAAGCGCGCGTTGGGCACGGGAATGCTTACATCGATGCGGTTGTAGCCGCTGGTCAGCCACGCATCAACGCGATCCTCCCCGGCGGGCTTCCCGTCAGGGTCGGTCACAAGCACGCGAACACTCGCCTGTCCGCCGTTCCAGCAGTCCATCCACTGCGCCAGCATGCTGATCGACAGTTCAATCCTGCGGTTCACCCTGAAGGGCTCAACCTTAACCTCGCGAATCACCGCCCTTCTAATCGCCCGCAGGCGCACATCCCCACCGATGGCCACGGTTGCCGCACGCGGAGACCAGTCCCAACCCCACGAGAACTGCGGCTTGCGAAGGTACACCCTTCTGCGATCGCCACGGTGCATGTCGCCCCGAAGCATTTCTGTGACGACTACGCCGCCCAGTTCGTCCGCCTGGTCCATGCGGACGCTTTCGGCGCCGCTGGTCAACCTGATCAACAGAACATTCGGCGTGTCGACCAGGTCGTTCTTCACCTCCGCCACGAACGGCCGAAATGCCGAGGGATGATCCCCAAGATGTTTTCCGTTGAGGAATATCGACGCCATGCAGTCCAGGCCGTGCAGCTCGAGCTCCACCGCGTCCGATTGCCTGAATTCCCTTGGGACGTTAAAGACCTTGCGGAACCACCATGAGCGATCTTCGATCCAATGCTGATCGAAGCTGTTCATGCCTGTCAGCGGCTCTTCAATGTACTGCTCGGCGATCAGCGCCTGCCGCACGTCGCCGGGAACCGCGGCGGTCATCCATCCTTCGCTTATCGCCGAGACAACGCCTGCGCGGTCCGCCTGGCTCTCCAGCGGCTCCTCCAGCAGTTCCCACCGGCCGTTGAGAAGGATTTCGTCATTCATGCACAATGGTAGTCTTCCTATCCTGTTTAAGACGCTTCAGAGGGGTGATGCCAAAGTGCGCCTTGAACGCCTTGATGAAACTCTGCGCGTTGGCGAAGCCACAACAGTGGGCCGCCCGAGTTACGTCCATCTCGCCATCGGACAGTATGCCAAGGGCATGCTCCATCCTCAACCGGTTGAACAGCTGGTACGGCGACTGCCCGGTCATGCGGCGGAACATGGTCGTGAAGGACCGTCGAGACATGCACGTTTGTTTGGCCAGGGCGTCGATCCCAGGAAACTCAAATGGCTGCGACTGAAAACGCTCCAGCAGGTCGTGCATGGACGATTCGGGAATACTGGTCAACCTTTCGTCAGGCTGAGCGGTGCGCCGGGATATATCAAGGAGGTCTGCATACAGCAGGGCCAGCATTCCAACCAGTTTGAGGCTTGAATACGAAGAACCGCTGATCGCGTGCATTCGCCGAAACTGGTCTTCGATTTCCGCTCGGCGATCCGTCAGCCGAATCACCTCGGGCAGATCCCTCGCCAAGGCCCCAAGCACTTCCACATGAATGAAGAAGGCACGGTACGGATTCCGTCGGCTGGCTTGGAACACATGCGGAACTCCAGGATACAACACGAACACCCTGCCAGGCGCGAACCGCCGCGTCACCTCGCCGTAGCGGCAGATTCCCGATCCGTACTCAACGCACCCCAGATGCAGCAGATTCGGGTGCAGATGCAGAGAAGTGGTTATTCCCGGCACAGGCTCTTGAACCGCCGCGCTGGCCACTCTAACGCCGTGCATGATTCTGCTTGGAATGGTGGAGTTCAAATTGTGATCCTCGTGGGCAACATCATTGCCCGTTTGGACACCTATTATACCCTCCCGGCCGCTTGTCTGCGCGATAAAAGGAGGTAGCATCAGTATTGCAGCCATGAAACTGCATGAAGAGGTGAATAGATGCAAAATGGGAGTTTGAACGAAAAGTGGGCAGCCAGGCAGCTTGCGGTCATGCCATGGGGATCGAGCACATGCTCAAAGGCAGCGCGATGGCCGGGAGATGAGCCCGCAGCCATGGTTCGCGGCAAAGGCTGTCGAGTTTGGGATGTGGAAGGCAGGGAGTTCATCGACTTTCGCAACGGCCTGGGGCCTGTAACGCTGGGGTATGCGTATAAGGAAGTGAACGACGCCATCGCCGCTATGCTTGAGCAAGGCGTCGTTTTCGGGCATCCGCATACGCTTGAATGTGAGACGGCGGAACTCATCAGCAAGGTAATTCCATGCGCCCAGAAAGTCAGATTCCTCAAAACAGGCGGTGAGGCCATCTCGGCCTGCATACGCCTGGCCCGCGCGTACACGGGCAGGGATCACATCGTCCAGATCGGTTATAACGGCTGGTTGAACGTCATTGCCCCAGGTGGTCTGTCGTTGCCGGGCGCAAAGCCCGGCGCCCTCCCCCCCGGAATCCCGGCGGCCATCAGCGCCCTGCACCATGCCGGAGAATGGAACAACATTGCGCAGATTGAGCAATGGTTCAAGGCGCTTCCCGACGGTATTGCCGCGGTCGTAGTGGCAGCGGATTACGCCGGCATGGACGCCGGCAGCACGTTCCTGCCGGCCCTGCGCGAACTGACTGAACGATATGGCGCGCTTCTGATCATGGACGAGATAGTGACCGGCTTTCGAATCGCCCTTGCCGGCGCGCAGCAGCACTTCAACGTTATGCCTGACCTTGCCGTCTTCGCCAAAGGACTGGCCAACGGCCTGCCTTTGTCGGTCTACTGCGGCAGAGCGGAGGTGATGGACAGGCTGCAGCAGGTGACAGTATCGTCAACATACGGCGGCGAGACTCTGTCGCTGGCTGCGGCGAGGAAAACCATCGCCATCTACCAGAGAGACAACGTTGTCGATCATCTGTGGCGGATCGGCGAGTTGATGTGGCAGAGCCTGAACCGCATCTTCGAGCAACACAAGCTGCCGATCACTATAAAGGGCTTCTGGCCTTGCCCGCAGTTCGTCATTGGCAAAGACGCCCCGCCTGATCTTGAGGAACGGTTCTTCAGGGCAGCGTACAGAAACGGCGTCAGCCTCTACAGGGTCAGCTATGTCAACTACAGTCACAAGGAAGCTGATATACGTGAAGCGCTGGATCGACTGAAGAAGGCTATCGCCGAACTCGGGGATTGACGGAAATACACGATGGACATAATCGACGCACATGCGCACCTGTGGCTTGGCCTGGCTGCTGAAAACAGATCGGCCCTGCGTGAAGAAGTCGACGAGGCGCCACTCAAAAGGCTCTACGTATCCGGCCTGTGCAGCCACCTGGACAATGCCAGCACGGTTGCGCTGATGAACGATGAAGTCGCCATACTCATGAACGAGTGTCAGCAGGCCCGCGGTCTGGTTTACCTTAATCCGCGCCACGGCGTCGAGGCAATGGATGAACTGAAACGCAGGCTCGATGCCGGGTTTTCGGGCGTTAAGCTGTGGACGGCGACTACCGCGGATGATCCGCTAAACTACCCCATATACGAGGCAGCCATCGAACGAGACGTTCCCGTTCTTTTGCATGCGATGAACAAGAGCGTGGGTGCGTTGGAATATGAGTCTCGCTCGCATCACGTGTCGGCTGCGGCGGCGCGGTATCCGGAATGCACGTTCATCATGGCGCATGTCGCGGCCAAATTTGTCGCCGGCGTTGATGCGGTGATGCCGTACGCCAATGTTTATGTTGACATTTGTGGATCTTTTGGCGAGCGAGGCATGGTGGATTATGCCGTCAGCAGGCTGGGCGCGCATCGCGTTCTGTTCGGCACAGACATGCCATCATCCAACTTCTATCACAACCTTGGCAAAGTCTTTGCGGCAGAGCTTAGTGATGACCAGCAGCGGCTGATACTGTGCGGCAACGCCGAAAGGATATTCAAGTGAAGTCCCGCATCTGCGACGCCAACGTGTTCGTAGGCAACCACCCGTTTAAGCAGCTTGCATCCGCGACACTGGACGATACCGCCCGCATGTTCAGCAAGCTGGGAATTGAACGTGCGATAGTGTCGCCGATAGAGGCGGTGTTCCACGAAGACGCACATATCTCCGAATCGATGCTCGCCAAGCTTCTGAACCCTCCGCGCTTGGTGCAGTTCAAGGTGGTCAATCCCGCCGAGCCGGGGTGGCCCGAGGAACTTCGCCGATCGATGCAGGAATGGCCCGTCGCGGGCATCAGGCTTGCGAGCCTGTACCACGGATACACATTCGGTTCTGGAACCGCCGGGGGCGTTTTCGACTTCGCCCGCGAGAACAATCTGCCTGTGCAGGTGTTCGCAAGAATGCAGGATATCCGCATGCAGCACGGGATTATCGCAGCAGAGCCCAAGTTGGACGATTTGTCGCACGCGGTGCGCCTTGCGGGTGAAGACGTGCGGCTGCTTGTCTCGGGCCTGAGCCTGCCCGGCATTTCAACATTCGTCGAATCAGCCTCGCCAAATGTGTTCTTTGACACGTCGCGCCTTCAGGCAGGATGGAAGGCGTTGAAGCGCATCGAGCCCCGCTGCATCAAAGACCATCTGGTGTTTGGGTCGCTTTGGCCGATAAACTCGCCCGAGTGCCCCATCACTGAACTGGCGCATGCAGGGCTTGCCCCTGATGTTCTGGAGGCGGTTATGCGCGGGAATTTCGAGCGATACGTCGGGCCGCTATAGTTCCGGCGCAATGACGTCCTGGTAGGTTTCCCGGCGGCGGATGACGCGGTAGCCCGAGCCGTCAACCAGTATCTCCGGCGCTCTGGGGCGCGTGTTGTACTGGCTTGACATCACGAATCCGTAAGCCCCGGCAGAGAACACTGCCAGCAGGTCGCCGCGCTTCATCGGCGGCAGCATGCGATCCTTGGCCAGGAAGTCGCTGCTTTCGCACACGCCGCCAACGATATCGACCTTCACCGCGCCCGGCGGAACGTATTCCATCTTCCTCGGCGGCGGTTCCTGACCAGGCTCAAGCTGGGCAGGATAAAGGAAATGCTTGGCGCCATAAAACGCCGGCCGGATGAGGTCGGTCATTGCGGCGTCTACAATGACGAAGTTCCTGTCGCCGCCCTTCTTGACGTACTGCACCTCGCTGAGCAATACGCCGCTGTTGCACGATATGGACCTGCCCGGCTCGATCACGATGCGCAGACCCTTGCCTCTGAGCAGCGGCACGATGTCGCCGGCGTACTGAAGTGCGCTGGGGCTTGCGCCTTCTTCATAGTCGGCGGCAAACCCGCCGCCAATGTCCAGCATTTCGATAGGAAAGCCCATTTCCCGAAGACGGTCTATCAGTTCCAGGGTCTTGGTGATCGCCTGCACGTACGGCTGGGACGAGTAAATGGGCGATCCAATGTGAATATGAATCGCATCAAGCAGGACGTTCTTGTCCTTGCCGAGCGTCTGGAAGAACTTCATGGCCCGTTCGATGTCCACACCGAACTTGGTTTCCTTCTTACCGGTGACGGTATAGGTGTGGGTCTTTGGATCGTATACGTCCGGGTTCACTCGCAGTGCGGCATGAACTCGTGTTCCCTTTTGCCCGGCCAGTCGTGACAGGTTGGCGAATTCCTCTTCGCTCTCAACGTTGAAGGCCATGATTCCGGCATCGATGGCCTCGCAAATCTCGCGATCGGTCTTGCCGACGCCGGCGAAGACGATCTTGTCAGCCTGGCCCCCAGCCGCGAGCGCACGAGCCAGCTCGCCGCCGCTGGTTACGTCAAAACCACTGCCCAGATCCCGCAGCACGCGCAGTATGTTCACATTCGCCAGCGACTTGATCGAATAGCAGATGGTCGGCTTGAGCTCGGCAAAAGCACTCGCTATGGATGTATAATGATGAACAAGCGTTGCCTTGGAATAAACGTACGCGGGAGTACCCTCGCGGGCGACAATGTCTGCGACCGCCAATTCCTCGCAGTAGAGCCTGCCGTTCCTGTAACTGAAGAAATCCATTTTGCACCTTCACTAATTACGTTTGTCAGATCGGGGCAGCTTAACTGATGATGTGCGGTTGCACAACTGCTTGACATGCCATAGATAGCAGGCTCTAATTGTTTCGGACGCACATGTCTTGGATCGGCCAAAGGAGATAAGTGGTGGCGACAAAAGGGTATTGGCGGGTAGTAACGGTTGTTGTCCTTTCACTCTGGACACTCGGCACAGCGCACGCACAGCAGGCGGGCGATGCCTCGGCAGGCGCCCCCGACAGCGACGAGTACTACAAAAAGGTAATCAAGAATTACCTCACCAGCAATTGGGCGCCTCTTGCGGCCGACCTGAAGGCGTTCCCCAGATTCAGCTCTAAACTAACTCCCGAACAGCGCAAGGATATAGTCTACATCAGAACAACAGCCCCGGAGCATCGTCCCGGATGGTGGACCAACTGCAAGAAGACCTCCAACATCAGTTTTGGCGCGAAGATATGGAATCGCCAGTTCACCGCAAATTACATGCCCACCGAGGAGCTTGGCGCACAGGCGCCGGTGGGTGTCCGCCAGGGCAAGCTAATGGTAATCGTTACCTGGAAGCCGGGCATGGTGGACAGCCCCACCAAGATCGACGGCTGGCTGGCGAAGCGGCACAACCTGACCCACGGCGATCTGGCGGATGCGATTGTCTGGCACGAGCTTGGGCACAACTATATATCCATCAGCTTGCCGCTGAATCACGTTATTGAGCTTTACCAGAACCACCTGCTGCTGTACTTCCACGTGCAGGAATTCTACGCCGACATGACGGCGCTGTATCATGCCGGGCCCAAAGGGCGCATCGCCACCATGCTTATTCGCAGCGCATCGCTTCACGTCAACAAGGCCGAAGAGCCGCATACAAGGGCCGCCTACGGCATCGGCTCGCTGATTCTGGCGCACGTCCTTGACGACCCGACAAAATGGCCCAGTTTCAGCTTTCCCGCCGAGATTCCAACCGAAGACGTCGAACGTAACACCATCCTTTACATGTATGACAATCTCAGCCCGGACTGGACTCTTCAGGAAGACAAGCAGCTTCGCCAGTTGGTGAAGCAGTTCATCATGACCAAGGGCGACGCGGTGCTAAGAACGCGCGGCGAGATCGCCCTGCCCAACCGGCTTGCCTTTCGGCTTATGACATCCGAAGACCGGGAGCTTCAGACCAAGCGGGGCGAATGGGTCACCAAGGCTTTGAAGAAGCTCATCGAAGATGGGAAGATCAAGCCCGCTGAATCCAACAAGAAGCCCGAGGGCGAAAGAATCGATATCCCGTTCTGAATCGCGGCAGCAGTCTTCAAGCACGGCCTGGTGAGGCACGTCGTCACCTTAGGCTACCCGCAGTTCAATGAGACAGTCTTAGCTCGGGGGACATGTTGTAAAGACGTCTGCCCACCGACTCACCATGCTTATCAAATGGCATTACTGTCACATAAACTGGTGTTCCGTCATTCGGGAGAGAAAGCTCCAGGCTGGTCGACTGTGTTTCAAAAAAAGCCACGTCTCTTGGCGGCTCTTTGAATAAGTTGTCGTACATCTGGGGCTTCCAGCCGCCCAAAAAGTACTTTTTTACATTCGCGGGTGCTTGAATGTCCTGATAGTTCCATCCTCTGCTTTGGCTCGACACATAAACACGATAGCCAAGAAGGTCATGGTCTGAATCTCGAGCAGGCAGCCATTCCAGTACGAACTTGTCTCCTTGCACACTCACATCTTTGAACTCGGGCGGGTCAGGTTCGTGCCTTGGCTCAAAATCAGTGAGCTTCCAGCGATCGGTGGTCGTTACGTAATAATCCCAGCCATACCATTTTGAATTAGCGGCCTCTTCAGGCGTAGCGGTCTTGTAGTAATAGGACGCTTCAGTATTACCGAGAGCTTTCTTGGAGAAGAAAAAGTAAGAGGGATATATTGGCGATTTTCCTTCATCTGCCTTTTGCGGAGCCATATGGGAATCGATGCGTTTTCTGCGGGATTGGTGAAGAACTGTTACGCGCTGTGGAGCCACATATCCTTCAAAATGGGTAGGTACTCTGTCAATGAGAAAAGGGCATTCTGCGAGCTCTTCGACCGAAGGAATGCGCCCTTCGCTTAAAACAGGAGGACCACCAGCAAGATCGGCCTCAAAAAGATGCCACCCTCCATCATAATGAATTTCCGCTGTAGTATGTGCATAGGCTTGCACCAGCCTGGTTCGATAGCCTGCAGCATCGAACAGGTCAGCAGCGACTCTGGCGACTGCGCCACAACGCATTTCGCCCAACTCAAGAAGCACCAGCGGATCAAACACAGCTTGCTTGTCTTCGTACATTGGCTGAACAAAGGCATTATGATAGGCCGCCCTGTACAAGAAATTCAGAACAGCCAGATGACGTTCGTGATCGGATTGTGCGCCGCAGGTTATTTTCTCAAAAATACCCTTTAGTGCTGTTCGACGATCAACGTGCTTAAGCCTGTTCTCGATTTTCTCAAGGTGCTGGAAAGGGTAATCGTAAGTTCTGTCGATCTGATCGAGCGGTTTGTTAAGCCGAAGCGGACTGTATCTTGGGTTAAAGAAGTCTGTTCCGGCACGCATGTATTGTTCAGGATCAAAGTTATGTATGTAATTCTGCGTAACCGACTGAGCTTGCGCCGCTTCCTGTCGGACCTGGACGTGATTAAGGGATTGTTTGCAGACAAAGCCGCCGACAACCAGGAGTGTTGCCAAGGACAGCAACAACTTGAGTTTCTTTTGCCTCAACAGAGTCCGCACCTCCAAAGCCTACAAGAGCAGGCGCCTGAATCAACTACTGCTCCAGCGGGGCGCCTTGCTGATTTCGTTTGGAAATCTGGCTGCGGATTTCCGCAAGATCCTGGCGGATGCTCGTTCTTTGACGCTGAAGCTCCACGGCGGCAGGATGCTCAGCCATTCTGGCGGCAAGCTCTGACGATAGCTGAAACTCAAGTGAGCCGAGTTTTTTTCGGTCATCGGCGGTGCGCTCGAATGAAATCGACCTGAGTCGGCGTCTGAGCCTGTCGCATTCGTCCCTCATTCGGGCTATGTCGGAATGCTCGCGGATGACTTTTTGGCGGGCTTGATACAGTTCTTCTCGGCACTGGCGAAGCTGCTTGCGAAGTCCGCCAAGAGTTTCGGGCATCTGCTGGAGAACCTGTTTCGAGAGATCCCGCATGGAGGCCGCATCGGCAGCGCTGCAGATCGCCTCGTTATGCATGCGAACCGCAAGGCGAAGTTGCTCATAAAGCGCCGGATTGCGAGAATCGTCCAGCAGCACCTGTCTGGCCCTTGCCACTTGGGCCTCGAGGCGCACCACAGCAGGGTCGGCGCAGGCCCGCCTCCGGGCCTCATGGAGCAGGAAGTTGGCCTTGCGGTGCTCCAGGCCAAGCGTCTCGATCTGCTGTTCTATTGCCGTCACCTTTCGCTTCAGCTCGGCGACAACGGGATCTGCTGCAAGACGCTCGCCCACAATTGCGGCCATTTGATCCTGTGCAGCCTTCAGATCGGCTGACGCAGCCAGGATGTCCTCATCCTCCTCCAGTGTGCGGCAAATGGCTTTTCTTGCGGCGACGATCTGTGTTTGAAGTTGCGCAAGCTGCGGCTCAGCAAGCACTTCGGCGCGGATTTCTCTTAAGCGGGCGCATATTTTCGGGCGAACAGTGCGTTGGATCTCATCTCTTCTGGCTTCGAGCTGGTCGATTGTCTGTTCGTCGGCTATTGCGCAGGGCAGGCACGTCAATATTGCCGCTATTGCCGCCGGGATGCATCTTGCCGTCATGGGCGTTCTCCGAATTGCCGCATAAACTGCCGCTTGGAACAGTTGTATCTTCAAAACGGCCGAGGTGGTAGTGCTAGTTGTCGGATTTTCTATTATGTTGACAGGGCGCGGGGGCCATCTATAATTCGTGTCCAAGATGCGCTTCGCTTACACATACTGCCTTTTGTATAATCCATCTTATCGCGTAGGCGCAGGCCATTATGTCTGGAACGTAGATGCAGCAGTAGTTGAGGAGACAGCATGTTACGTATAGGTTACACAGGACTGGTAGTATTCGCGGCGGCGCTGGCGTTTGCGGTGATTCCCGCCGCCATCGTCCAGGCTCAGGGCGCCGACGCCCAGGCGCAAACAGCGGGAAAAACTCCCGAAGATTTGTGGAAGGACATGCTCAATTACATCAACGTCGCAAGACCTGAACTTGCAGCCAGCTATGGTCAGGCTCTGCTGAGTTCAACCGCGACGCCTGAGCAGGTTTTTGAATTCCAGCGAACGACCCCCGGCTCGCTTAACGACATCGAAAGGGCGATGAAGAGCGCCGTATTCCGCCCCATCGGCCAGCAGGTGCTTGCCGTCATCGGCAAAGGATACATCGGCAGAAAGTCGGATCCAAAGGTTATCGCCGAGGCACTCGACTCGCTTATGGGCGGCACGCTCAAGGGCTACGAGCTTTCGAGCGCGCGCCTTGTCGAAAGCGGCGAATTCTGCATGCCTCAGTTGATGCAGAAACTTGCCAGCCAGCAGGTCTCCGAGCAGCAGAAGGACCGCATTATCGCCTTCCTGCCGAACCTCAAGCTTGACGCAGTCCGGCCGCTGTGTGAGGCGCTTCGAACCGAAGATCTGGTGCTGCTCGAGCGTGTGGCGGTGGTTCTTGGCCAGATCGGCTATCCGCATGCCGCCCCCGCCCTCAGAGAGGCGCTTGATCGCCAAGACCTGCTTCCCCGCACCAGGCAGGCCATAGAAGCCGCCCTTCTGTCAGTTGCGGGCAGAAGCACTCCGAGCGTATCAAACCTCTATTACGATCTCGCCGAGAAGTACTACTATCGCGCCGAGTCGCTGCAAAGCAACCCTGCCGGCGACGTTGGCAACGTGTGGTTCTGGAAGCAAGGCCTTGGCCTTACGTTCTCTCCGGTTCCCCGCGACATATTCTGCGATGTGTACGCCATGCGTTGCGCTCGCCTGGCCCTCAAGGCCGACCCGAAAAACGCATCGGCGGTTTCTTTGTGGCTTGCCGCCAATATCCGCAGGCAGGCCAGCCTGCCCAAGGGCTCGGCCGACCCGATCATGGGCGAAACGGCGATGCCTGCCGAATTCTATTCGCTGGCCAGCAGCGCCGGTTATCTTCAGGATGTCCTTGCACGGGGCCTGAAGGACAACGATCTGGCCGTCATCACCGCCGCCATCGATGCGCTGGGCAAGACTGCGGGCGCGGCGAATCTGGTGCGGCCAACTGCCGGCGGCAAGCAGCCGCTGGTTGAGGCCATGGCCTACTCGAACGGAAGGATTCGTTTCTTCGCCGCCATCACGCTCGCCCAGGCCCTGCCCACCCAGAGGTTTGGAGGCCAGGAAGGCGTAATCCCCGTGCTTAATGACGCCATCAACCTCAGCATCCGCAACAAGGTGATGGTCACCGGCGACGACGACACGCTGGTTAACAAGGTCAAAGGCATTGTTCGGGCCGGAGGCTGGCAACTGGTCGAAGGCAGTCTTGCTGATGCAACCAATGCCGATGCAGTTGTCTTCGCACGCAAGAAAGACGCCGGCGAGAGCTTGACGGCAATTCGCCGGCTGCCCTCAGCCGCGACGGTTATCCTGCTTGCCGATGAAGGCGACGATGTCCGCCGCCTTGCCGAACGCACCGGCGTTGTGCTTCTGGCTGCCGGCAGCGCCGACGACATCATCAAAACCGCGATACAGGACGCGTTCTCCTCAGCAGCGACACCTGGCATGACCGAGCAGGAAGCGGGAGACTGGGCGGTGCAAGCTGCAAATGCTATAGAGATGCTTGCATCTTCGAAGAACACAGTGTTCGATCTCAAGGCCACCGTAGGCCCGTTGACCAGTCGTCTGGGCGACCAGCGGGAAGCCGTTCGTCTTGCCGCCGCGGCGGCCCTTGGAGCAATGGAAATCGCCGAGGCCCAGCAGGCCGTGGCGGGTCTTGGACTGGACGCTCAGGCCCCCAACGCCATTCGCGTTGCGGCCCTGAACTATGCATCCGAGTCAACACGCAGATTCTCAAACATGCTTACAGAAAGCCAGCAACAGGCTGTGCTTGATGTGGTTATGAAACCGGGCGACACGGATGTTCGCCAGGCGGCTGCCCGTTTGTTGGGCATCCTCAACCTGCCAAGCGAGAAGATCAAGGATTTGATTCTTCAGGCAGGCGCAGTAGACTAGTCGCCCGAATAGGCTGGACAGCACAAACGGCGAGAACGCCCACAAGGCGCTCTCGCCGTTGTGTTTTTACGCCTGACGAGGTGGAAACCCCAGCACACGCTTGAACACTCGCGAGAAGTGGAACGGATCGCAGAAGCCAAGCGCGCGCGACACTTCCTTGATGCTCATGTGGTCTTCGTGCAGCATCTTGTAAGCCCTCATTGCCCGCTCGCGATGGATGAACTGCGTTGGGGTAAGGCCAAGCTCTCGGCGAAAGATGTAGTTGACGTGTTCCGGCGTCATCGCAAATTGGTCGGCAACGTCCTGCCTGGTGATGCTACTGCACAGGCGGCTGCGGATGTATTCAAGCATCTGCTCCAGGCGAGGCGAGCGATTCGCCGCAGAGGCGCCCCACTGCCCAGCCAGAGTCAGCCAGATCGCTCGGCACATCGACGAGAGAATCTGCTCCCTGAACCTCGCATAGCCGTCAAAGACCTTCGCCATCTGCTTGAACAATCCATGTATGGCTTGGCTATTCTCGACAGCAGTAACTCGCGGGGGCGCCGGCGTGGGAGAGTAGTCGCCTTGCTCCAAACGCCCCACTGGCGCCAATTCGCAGTGTATGCAACTGATCAGGCCGCGGGGTTTTGGGGATTTTGCCGCAAAAGTGTGACGTTCATTCGGCCAGATCATAAGCACTTCATTAGGACGGACGTCGCATGTCTCTTGCTCGGCGGAAAACTCAAACACGCCCTCGATGATAAGAAGAATCTCAAGGTCGGGTATAAATCTTGGACCCCAGGACGATTTGCCGTGACTGGTGCGAATGTAGTTGGCCAGCCGGACCCGAGGTTCAACGTCCTGTGACGTTAGTTTGAGCATCTCATGTTATTATCATACATGATATTCCAATGCACGCGCATTCCTTCTTCTAGGGGCCAAGTTATACTGGAGTTATTGGATGCGTTGAAATTCGTAACCAGAAAAGAGTATCTTACTTCCGTACACATCGGAGAAAACATGACCACCCTGCCCCGCCCCAGTTGGAAGTCCGCCATGACCGCGCGTCAGCGTTTTCACAACCAGATGCACTATCTTCCGGTTGATCGCTGCTTCAACATGGAGTTCGGCTATTGGAATGAGAACTTCACCGAGTGGGACATCTTCGTCAAACACGGCATTACGAACAATGCCCAGGCCGACGTGTTCTTCGGGTTCGACAGGATCGGGTGCTTCTACGGCAAGACCTGGATCCACCCCTGCTTCGAGCAACAGGTCATCGAGCAGAACGAGTCCAAGAAGGTAATCCGCAACTGCGACGGCCTGCTGGCGGAAGTGCCCGTGGACGGTCACGATTCGATACCCCACTTCCTCAAGTCTTCAATCACAACTCCTGACGACTGGAAGCGGGTGAAGGAAGAACGCATGCGGCGGGACGATCCCGCACGCAAGGTGGATATTCAGAAAGTAATCAACGACAACCCGACAGACCGATCATGGCCCCTGGGGGTCTGGTGCGGTTCGATGATCGGGAAGATCCGCGACATGCTTACCTTCGAAGGTCTGGCCTATGCCGTTTACGATTATCCCGACATGGTCGAGGACATGGTCGAAACATGCTGCCTTATTGTGGAGGATGTCCTCGATCAGGTGCTAGGCAAGGTTGATTTCGATTACGCGTGCGGCTGGGAGGACATCTGTTTTAAGAACGGCCCCATCGTGTCGCTGGACTTCTTCGAGAAGGTCGTCGTGCCGCGATACGAGCGCATCGGCAGGAAACTGCACGCCCATGGCATTGACATCTGGTACACCGACTGCGACGGCGACGTCCGGCCGCTGCTTAAAGGCTTCCTCAGCGCGGGCATAAACTGCCTCTTCCCCTACGAGGTGAACAGCTGCGTTCATCCAGGCAGGCTGCTTGACGAATACGGCAAGGAGCTTCGCATAATGGGCGGAGTTGACAAGATGGCGCTCGGCGCCGGTCCAGAGGCCATCAGGGAGTACCTCAACAGCCTCGACGCCTACGTGCAGCGAGGCGGTTACATCCCCTTCTGCGATCACCGATGCCCGCCGAACGTCAAACCGGCTGACTACCTCTACTACCTTGATCTTAAAGAAAAGATGTGGGGCATGAGCTGACGCGCCGCCTATGCCGCCGGAAGCGTAAAGAAAAACGTGGTCCCGTGGCCGCGTTGCGACTCTAGCCAGATGCTGCCGCCATGGTTTTCGACTATCCGCTTGCATATCGCCAGGCCGATGCCGCTGCCGGGATACTTATCGTGACCGTGCAGCCGCTTGAACACCTGGAAAATCTTCTCGAACGAACTCGAATCCATCCCGATGCCGTTGTCGCGGACACTGAAGACCAACTTGTCGCCCTCCTGGCGAGCGCTTAGATGGATCTGGGGCGGATCGGGCCCGCGAAACTTGATCGAATTGCTCAGAAGGTTCATCAGCAGCTGCGTGATCTGCGTTTTGTTCGCCATCACCTCCGGCAGCGGGTCGTGAGTGATCTTCGCGCACGACTCGACTATCATCACCTGAAGGTTGGCAATCGCCGTGTCCAACACAGCCTGAACCGACACGCGTTCAGTCAGCATGCCCCTTGCCGTCGCGCGAGAGTAGGTCAACAGGTCACTTATGAGCTGATGCATGCGATTCGCCCCATCAACGGCAAAGCCGATGTACTCGTCAGCCTGTGAATCGAGGCGCCCCTGATATCTGCTTTGCAGCAGGTTCATATATGCAATAACCATGCGAAGTGGTTCCTGAAGATCATGGCTGGCTATGTAAGCGAACTGCTCAAGATCGTAATTTGACCGCCGCAGACTCTCCTCTGATTGTTTGATTTCGTCCTGGGCGCGTTTTTGTTCGGTTATGTCCTCGTACACACCAAGCACGCCCTGGATTCTGCCTTCAGTATCCATCAGCGGAATCTTGGATGTTCTCAGCCAGATGCGCCTTCCGTCGGGAGTCGTCTGCGGTTCTTCATAGTTGACCTTGGCGACACCGCTTTCCATGACCTCGCGATCATCTCGTCTGTAATTCTCGGCCTGGTCTCGCCAGGTCATCTGGCAGTCGTCCTTGCCTATCAGTTGCTCGGGGCTCGACAGCCCGGCGTCCAGGGCGAAGGGTTGGTTGCACCCGAGAAAGACCGAGTTTCTGTCCTTCCAGAAGACACGAACAGGAATCGTGTCGAGCACCGCCTGCAGCATCTGACGCGACTGGCGCAGCTGCTGCTCAGCCAGTTTGCGCTCGGTGATGTCCTGAACAATGCCCACGCAACGCACGGGCTTGCCGGTGTCGCTGAACTCGTTTCTGCCGATTTCCTGCACCCATTTCACACGTCCGCCTTTTAAGACAATGCGATGTTCGATCTTGTATGATCCCTTGTTGTCCAGTGACGCTCGGAACGCATCCTCGACCCACTGGCGATCCTCGGGGTGAACAAGCTCCAGAAACGATCTGGAGCACCCCCCGAAGCTGTGCGGCTCTATTTCGAAAATGTTGAAGACGCTGTCTGACCATTCCAGATGATCCGTTACCAGATCAATTTCCCATCGGCCCATGCGTGCGATATCCTGCGCCTCACGCAGATTTGCCTGGCTAAGCAGCAGGGCTTGTTGGGCCTGGTAGCGATGTGTTATGTCAAGATGAGCTACCACCGCCCCGCCGGAAACGCCTCGGGCATTGACGTCCATCTTGAACCATCTCTTGGTCGTAGGTGAATGGCACGGATATTCCTGGCTGAATGACCGGGCTCGGCCTGCAAGAACCGCTTCAATGCCGCTCAGCGCCTCTCGAGCCAGTGAATCGCCCATATCCGCCGCCTTGCGGCACGCGGCAAGATAGTCGGCGCCCTCGCGTAGTAAATCCCAATTGGCAGGATCATTTTCAACCGCGAACTGAACCCAATGCTGATTAACGAGGATGATGATGCCGGCACTATCCAAAACTGCGACATGCGCGGGCAGTGCATCCAGAATGCTTCGTGCGATGGGCATCTCGCCACTGATCAGGTGGCAAGCATCCATGGACGCGTTGTCGCCGTCGTTCATTATCAACAATTATAGGGGTTTCTTCGTAAATCAGTATGGGCGCCGGCATTGCGCAGCTTAATAACGGTTGATGTGGGCTCTGGCGTAGAGCTTGCGAAATGCGGCAGGCGTTAGCCCTTCATATCGCCGAAAGAGCCTGCGAAAGTAGTGGGGATCGTTGAATCCACTATGCATTGCCACTTGGTTGATATTCATTGCGTTCCCCTGCAGCAATCTCTTAGCGAGTCGAAGCCGGCTGAGATGTATGGCCTGAGTGATGGTCCGACCCGTTGTGTGTGTGAAGACCCTCCCAAGATAGTCCTCATTGTAGCCCATTGCCCGCGCTATGTCCGATGTGGCAATCGGCTCTGTGTTGTGCTCGTCAATGAATCCCTGAATCCTGCCCGCAAGCGCCTGGCCAGCCTCGTTCCCGCCTGCCTGGGACCGACTCAGCGAGGCCTCAAACAGCATTTGCATGACCATGAGCGAATCACCAATTACAGACTTGACGCCTCTTTCCCTGTCGTCCAGGAACCTGCGGAACAAGGTGGACAGATATTCGGGCCTGGCGGGCGCGGCGACTTGCGGCGTGCAGAACGAGAAGGCCCCCCCGACTGGACTACGCCCTTTGGGGGGCATGAAATGTATCCAGTAAAATGACAGATCCTTATCGTATGGCCTGGCGCCGCCATGCCTGCGGCCCGCCCAAAGCAGTAGGCATTGCCCTTCGTTAAGTTCGAAAGTGCGATCCTCCTCGAACATCGCCAGCCGGCCCTTGCTCACGAATATAAGCTCGAATGAATCTATGACCCGCGTGGGGTGCGTGCCTTCGCCGATCGAAACAAAAAGGCCCCCTTGCCAGGCTTCCACCGGCCTGGACAATGACAAGCATAGCGTTTCAACCCCAGCTTCGTGTCGGATTTGTCCACCTTTTGTATCCATTTGGATCCTTCGGCCAAACGTCGATAGTTGTATAATAACCAGCAAATTGAAGCTTTGCAACTCGCACCTGAACCTATGGAGGTCCACGGGCATTATGCAGAATTACAACGGTATTGTACCCTTTGGCGATTCGGAGATCCCCCGGTTCGTTCACTCGACGCACACGGCAAACGTTGAACGTGGCAAGCATGCAGTGCTGCGCTCCATACCAATGCAGAACACCCGCCATGAGGCAGGCTTTTTGGGCCGGCTGAGAAACACCAGCCGGGAAGTAAGCCTTAGATACGCCTTCAAGATGTTCGAGGAAGGCGGCAACTTCCCCAATTTCCGCGTTGCTGCCGGTCTGCAAAAGGGCGACTATGTCGCCCGACTGGCTTCTGATTCCGATGTTTATAAGTGGATTGAAGCTATTGGCTACGAGCTTGCCCACGGCGAGGACGCCCAGCTTCGCCAGATGGCAAGTCAGGTAATTGAATGGATATGCGCTGCACAACAGGACGACGGCTACCTGATGACGCACTACCAGGTGCTGCATCCGGACAGGAAATGGAAAGATCTAGCCTACGGCCATGAGCTGTACTGTGCCGGGCATCTGTTCCAGTGCGCCGTCGCCTACGATTCTGCCACCGGCGATGGCAGACTTACGAAGGCGGCTTTAAAGCTGGCAAACCACATTGCATCCGTGTTTGGCCCGGACAAGCTTCAAGGAACTTGCGGCCATCCTGAAATCGAGACCGCGCTTGTCGAGTTGTACAGGTTCACCGGCGTTGAGCAATGCCTTGACCTGGCGGCCTTTTTCATCGACCAGCGAGGCCGCCGGCCTATGTGCGTTCCCGACGAGTCGCGGTTTCAGAATCACAAGCCCATCCGCGAGCAGAAGACCGTAATCGGCCATGCCGTGCGTCAGCTTTACCTTTGCGCAGGCGTCACGGATCTGTACATCGAACGCGGCGACCAGGCGCTGCTGAGCGTGCTGGATTCGCAGTGGCGAGACCTGGCTGACGGCAAGCTCTTCATTACGGGCGGGGTGGGTCAGCGGCACGAGTGCGAGGTAATCGCCGACGCCTACGAGTTGCCGCCCGACCGTTGCTACTGCGAAACATGCGCCGCTGCCGCCAGCATATTCTGGAACTGGCGCATGCTGCTGGCCACCGGCCACGTGCGGCATGCCGACATAATCGAACGCACGTTGTACAACGCGCTGCTCGCAGGTTACGGCAGGGACGGTGAGCATTTCTTCTACGCCAATCCCCTGCAAAGCCGGGGACCAAACGGCATTAGCGACGGCACGCACAGGGGCGGCTGGCGCAGGGCAAGATGGCACGGCACTGCCTGCTGTCCGCCAAACGTGATGCGCCTGCTGGCGTCAATGGACCACTATGTCTGCACCAATAGCGAAGATGGCTTGCAGATTCATCAATATTGTTCCACCCAGATTCGCAACTCCGGCATCGGACCAAAAGCAACCATCAGTATGAAGTCGGGATTCCCATGGGCAGGCGAAAACAGAATCACGATCGAGGATACGCAACAGGATGCATGGACGCTGGCAATGAGAATACCCTCCTGGAGCGTTCGGTTCACCGTTCGCATTAACGGCGAAAACTGCGACGCGGAAGCAAGGAACGGGTACGTTCATATTCGCAGGCAATGGAAGCCCAACGACGTTGTCGAGTTGAACCTGGCGATGGTTCCAACCTGGATTATGCCGCACCCACGGATCGACGCCATCCGCGGCTGCGTCGCCCTCCAGAGAGGCCCGCTGATTTACTGCTTTGAACAGTGCGACCTCCCCCCCGCGTGCAGACTTGATGATGTTGCCGTGGATGCCTCCCATCTTCCGGTAGATGCATGGCAAGCTGATGTAATGGATGGCCTGATGATGATCGAGACTCCTGCAAGATTGAGAAAGGTCGATTGGCCGGAGGGTTTATATCGATCGTGGAAGCCAGATCAGCCTGCTTCAGAGCCAATCACACTGAAGGCGATACCGTATTACGCCTGGGCCAATCGCCAAAGCGGGGCGATGCGGGTTTGGATGCCGCTTGCATAGCCGCACGCTGACCTTGCAAGAGCCTTGCCCGCGATGCTGGACGCAGAACACGTACGGCGGTATATTCGCTGGCCGAGTTCGTCGTTCATGCGAAGTGCTGTAATAAAGGAGCTAATTGTGACTGTCGCACCTGCGCCAGCAAGGGTTGTTATTCCGCGTTTTCCCGGCAACAAACGCATCGCCGTGACCACGAGTTGGGACGACGGGCTGGTATTCGACCGCCCAGTGGTCGAAGCGTTCAATCGATGGGGAATCAAAGGCACGTTCAACCTCAACTCGGGCATATTGGGCAGGACCGGCAAGCCCACGCCAATCGAGGCGAAGCAGCGAATAGATGCCTGCGAAGTTGCCGAGCTTTACGCCGGGCACGAGGTTGCAGTGCATTCGGCAACGCATCCCAGCGCGACGTTGGTTTCCCTGGCCGAGTTCGCCCAGGAAATAATCGACGACCGCAAGGCGCTTGAGGATCTGGTGTGCTATCCCGTGCGCGGCATGGCGTATCCCAACGGCGCCTACAACGCCGAGGTCATCGCCCTGCTTCGGCAACTCGGAATCGTCTACGCCCGAACAACCGAGGCTGTGCCCAACTGCTTCCCCGTTGCCGAGCCGCTGGCCTGGCCGGCGACCATGCACTGGCAGGCTTCCAACCCCTCGCCGATGCCGCAACGATGGAACGAATGCTATAACAACAGCCGGTGGTCGGGCGTGTTCTTCATATGGGGGCACAGTTACGAGTTCGACCGCGGAGACTGCTGGGACAAACTCGAATCCTATTTCGCACCCCTGGGCGGCAAGAGCGATGTGTGGTACTGCACCAACATCGAGCTGTGGGACTACCACTACGCCCGCAGCCGACTTGTCGTCGCCGCCAACAAGCGAACCGCTTACAACCCCAGCGCTATCCCGGTAAGCGTGAGCATTGACGGAAAGGTCATGGACATTCCACCAGGCAAGGTTACGCCGCTGGTTTAGGCGTTTGAAGATGCTCGCCCGCGGGCCGCGGCATGGAGAAGGCAATGACCAACAAAACACGGTTGGCGATTTTCCCAGGAACTTTTGACCCAATTACAAACGGGCATCTGGACATCATCAGGCGCGGCAGCAACCTCTTCGAGAGCCTGATAGTTGCGGTTGGAGACAACCCGGACAAGAAATCGCTGTTCACACAGTCTCAACGTATCGAAATGATCAGGCCTGCCCTCGCCGCAATGGCCAACGTTAAGGTTGAAGCCTATGCGGGCCTGACGATCGACCTGGCCCGCCGGCTCGGCGCGGCGACGATACTGCGAGGCATTCGCAACAGCGCCGACCTGAACTTCGAATACCAGGTGGCGATGACCAACAGGGTCGTCGCCGGCATCGAGACCGTTTTCATCATGACCGGCCCGGAATACGCCTTCATTTCGTCGAGCCTGATAAAGCAAATCGCCCGCATGGGCGGCGACATATCGTCAATGGTTCCACCAGAAGTGCTCGCGGAAATCCAGGCGGCATGCAAGGCATCAGACCGGTAAGCAACGCACGCGCGCCTGCCGGCAGTGCAGCACGGCGCCTGCAGACTCACTCGCCCAGCAGCATCGTTACTATTCCGCGTTGACCATCTTCCTGGCTGCACGCTTGCGGTCGTTTTCGGTGAGCTGGCGTTTGCGCAGGCGGATCGTGCCAGGCGTCACCTCAACCAGCTCGTCGTTCTCGATGTACTCCAGGGCCGCTTCGAGCGTCAGCTTTCGAGGGGCCTTCAGGACGACTGTTGAATCCTTGGCGCTTGCCCGCATGTTGGTCAGTCGTTTCATCTTGACGACGTTGACCGGGATGTCGCTATCCTTGCAATGCTCGCCAACGATCTGGCCTGTGTAGACCTGGTCTCCCGGCTGGACAAGCATCATGCCTCTGCCCGCAAGCTGATCCAGAGCGTAGGCGGTGACCTGCCCTGTTTCGGTGGCGACCATCACGCCGTTCACTCGCCCTCCGATGGGGCCGCGGAACTCGCCGTACTCATGGAACGTGTGGTGCATGATGGCCTCGCCCTGGGTCGCCGTCAGCAGCCTGCTTCGCAGGCCGATCAGCCCGCGAGCCGGCACGCTGAATTCCATATGGCTGTGGCTGCCGCGGGTTTCCATCTTCACCAGTTCCGCCTTGCGGTCGCCAAGAAGCTGCATCACCGGACCCATGCTGTCAGCGGGCACGTCAATGGAAAGCATCTCGATGGGCTCCATCCGCTTGCCGTCGATTGCCTTGAATATTACGCTGGGCTTTCCGACGCACAGCTCGAAACCTTCTCGCCTCATGTTCTCAAGCAGAATGCCCAGGTGCAGCAGGCCTCTGCCGGCGACGTCGAATTCATCCGCGCCCTCCCCGCCTGATACCTTCAACGCCACGTTTGACTGCAATTCCTTCGCCAGCCTCTCGCGGAGATGGCGGCTCGTGACGTACTTGCCCTCCTGCCCCACAAAAGGTCCGTCGTTAATGCGGAAGGTCATGTGCAGCGTCGGCTCGTCCACGGTCACACTGGGCAGCGCGACCGGATTGGCCGGGTCCGCAAGCGTGTCGCCAATATCAACTCTATCAAGACCCACGACAGCGCAGATATCGCCAACGTCTATGCGATCAACCTGGCGTCTGCCCAGGCCGTCAAACTGAAGCAACTGAGCCACCCTCTGCGACGACCTATTGCCCAGGCGGTCGATGTTGACCACCGCCTGACCGCTCTTGAGCGTTCCGGCAAATACCCTGCCGATGCCGATCCTGCCAACATAGTCGCTGTAGTCGATGGTGGTTATCAGCACTTGTAGCGGAGCGTCGGCCTTCAGTTGCGGCGCGGGCACGTGTTTGATGATCGCATCAAACAAAGCTCGCACATCGCCGCCGCCTTCTGGGGCCTTGGTAATGGGTTCGTTCGAGGCCCAACCGTCACGTCCACTGGCGTAAACAACGGGGAAATCCAGAGCGTGCTCATCCGCGCCAAGATCCACAAGAAGATCGAAAACCTCATTCAGAACGCCATCGGCACGGCATTCAGGGCGGTCCATCTTGTTAATCACCACGATGGGTTTCAGTCCATTGGCAAGAGCCTTGCTCAGCACATAGCGGGTCTGAGGCATCGTTCCGTCAACCGCGTCCACCAGCAGCAGCACGCCGTCCGCCATCTTGAGGACGCGCTCGACCTCGCCCGAGAAATCGGCGTGGCCGGGAGTGTCAACTATGTTGATGTGATAGCTGTTGCCTTCAAGATCGACATAGTGGATCGCACAATTCTTGGAAAGAATAGTGATTCCCCGCTCGCGCTCCAGCGGGTTTGAGTCCAGTATGCAGTCGCCCTTGAGCTCGTTGGGCCTGAACTGGCCGCTCTGGCGAAGCAACTGGTCCACCAGCGTCGTCTTGCCGTGATCTACGTGGGCGATAATTGCGATATTACGAATCTGCTCTTTTGCCATGAAATTCACCAAACGGATGCTTCGCTTTGCGGAGCGGGTAGTTGAATGCCGGACATCGAATCAGGCCGCAAGCCCGGCGTTTATAGAGGCCTCACACGTTGCCAAAACTAGTCTTGGCAGCCGTCGGGCACGGTGCGCAACTTGACCAGCCAAACCGCGAACCGCCGGCCGTGAGCCTTGCGGCGAACGATGTAAACGGCAGCCATGTTGTCTGGAGTGAAAACGAGCATTCCGCTGTTTATACGCTCGAAAGCCAAAAAAGTCAATCAGGCATCACACAATTAAACCTTCGCACGCCGACGGAATCGGTTGCGCCACGGCTTGCGATGTGAGCCGGGATATGCCGAGGGAGTAGCCCTTTTCTGGCGAGGTTCTATCAAGCGTTGCTGGAAGGCATGCCGATGACTACTATAGGAATAGAACGATCTGAGAGACATCGAGTGCTCAATCGCCAAAAGTGCCTGCTGTACATGGTTGAACTGGCTGGTCGCCCGGTGACCCACTTGGAACTGACCAAATGGGCTTTTTTGCTTGCGCATGAAACGCCATCGCATGGGGGAGCGTCATTTTACGATTTCCTGCCGTACAAGTACGGGCCGTTTTCGTTTGCGCTATTCCATGAAGCGGACGACTTGGTGCGCAACGGCTACCTGCGCGATACCAAAGCTGATGGTCGTGAGGCGTGGGCTCGCGCAGCCGAGGTTGATGCCCGCGTCGGTAATATGCCCGGTGGTCTGCGTGCTGACGCAGCGCGCGTAGTCGAGCGGTTCGTCTCCCGCACGTCTGAACAATTAATTGACTACGTCTACGATGCGTTCCCTTGGTACACATCTAACAGCAGCATTCGCAAACTGAGTAAGCGACCACTGGCCAAGTGTGCCGTCTACACGGTCGGATACGAGCAATGGTCCGTGGATCAGCTTCTCAATACTCTGATGCGTCGAGGAATCGTCAGAGTAATTGATGTTCGCAGGAATCCCGTCGCCCGAAGATACGGATTCCACAAGTCCACACTCACCCGACTGACATCAAGGATTGCCCTTGAATATGTTCACTTCCCGGAGCTTGGGATTCCATCTGAACTGCGCCAAGATCTGCAAAGCGATGATGACTATGCATCGCTCTTCGATGAATATACCACCAGCCTTTTACCACGTAGGCAGGATGCAGTGGCTGAGGTGAGCCATCTCGTTTCTGACAAGCCGAGCGTTCTGCTATGCATGGAGGCAGATCCGGCAATGTGCCATAGAACACGACTGGCCGCCGTGGTATCTTCACAGACAGGTCTTCCAGTGCAGGATATCCGGGGTGCAGAATGCGAGCTGACTTTGAGCTGACAAAGGTTCTTGTAACCGTCAAGACATACCCGAATCCGTCGGACAAGCATGACGAGACGGTATGCACAGCAGCCGTTACTGAATCGGGGGATTGGTTGCGAATCTACCCCGTCCCTTATCGATACCTTCCTGTCGAAAAGCAATACAAGAAATGGCAGTGGATGGAGATAGGTCTTGCCCGTCGCGGCTATCAAAATGATCCCCGCCCTGAAAGCCGCGAGCCGGAAGTCAACTCGATTCGCCTTATCGGCGAACCTCTGCCCCGATCAAACGCATGGGAAACGCGCCGCCTCATTATCGACAAGATGCCCCACAGAACATTGACCGAGCTCATGCGGCAATGGGTTGCTAACCGGACATCTCTCGGGATCATCCGGCCTGCTGAAGTTCTGGATCTGGAAGTGACAGAGGGCGAGAAGAAATGGGCGCCCAAGCACGAAGCTCGTATGGCGCAACCGCTCCTGTTCGGCAAAAGAAAGCCTCTCCACCGCATCCCCTTCCGTTTTCACTACGTTTTCCGCTGCTTGGATCAGAAAGAGCCGCATCGCCTCCTGCTGGAAGACTGGGAATTAGGAGCCTTATTCCTTCGTGAAAGAGAGTCCAAAGGTGAAAATGCAGCCGTACAGAGCGTCAAACAGAAGTTTCTTGACGATCTTTGCGGCCCTGACAAAGACACGAGATTCTTCGTTGGAACACGTCATCCGCTGAACCAGTGGCTTGTAATCGGCCTCTTCTATCCGCCCAAGAAGCCGGCATCAGGCCTTCCTCTTTTTTCCTGATGTAGACATTCCTAACGACGTTGGAGGATTCCATCTTTCTCTGTCGAACTCTCACCAAGCGATATGAAATCGTCGCTTCAGACGGCCGAATCATCGCCTTTGCATGATCCCCGGCGCGGGCACAGATGCCAAGGCCATGAGGGGCCACATCCTCAAGCGGCCTTTTCTGTCACATTGCCGCCTTTGGCACCCTCACAGCCGCAACGTATAATTCAGAGAATGCCTACTCGAACCTTTTTGGCGCTGGATCTGGATGACGCGGTGCTCGACAGTCTTGAAGAGGCCCGTCGCAGGCTGGTTGACGGCGTTGACGATAAGGGAATACGCTGGGTTGTGCGGGAGAATCTGCATGTCACCCTGGCCTTCGCCGGCAGCGTGAACGACGAGCAATTGGCCGATATCTGCCGCGAGGTCAGGCCGATATGCCAAGCGATCGAGCCGTTCGATTTCCAGCTAAAGGGCGTAACATGTCAGCCGCCCGGAGGGCACAGATGCCCGCGGATGATATGGGCCAATATCGAAGACCCCACCGGAAGGCTGGCCATGCTTCAGGACAGCATTAACGGCATGATGGGCTCTATGGGCCTTCGGTCGGAGGTCCGGGAATATCTGCCGCACGTAACCATGGCGAGGATCAATTCCTGCCGCGACGCCGAAGGCCTGCGGAATCGGGCAAAGAAACTGGCCTCCATGGACCTCGGCGTTCAGCACGCCGACGAGATCGTCATCTGCGCCAGCATTCTCGCCCAAACCGGCGCCCAATACCGCCCGCTGGCCAGATTCCCGCTCGGAGACGCTTAGCTTCTGCCTGACTCGACTAATTTTGCGATAGCTCGAAACTGTAGATCTGTGCGCCATAGCCAGGGATGGTCGTGACAAATCTGTTGTCGCGAAGGTCGATGCGCTCCTGCGTATCGACAAGGCGCACGCTCGATGTGCTCTGCTCGCCGCATATCGTCACAGACATCTCCCGCGGCGAATTGTGCTTGTTTACTACGAAGATATACGCCTTTCCATCGTAAAGCCTGGTGGTGGTGGAAACGTGCTCGGCAGGACTGACGGAAACATGCAGGTCAGCCGGTGGCGCGAGAATCACCGGCACAAGGGTCTTGATCTCGCCGGCGATCTTCTTCAATCCAGCCCACTGCTCAGGATGCTCGTATACCTTGTACTGCGAGTCGTAGCAGAAGTAGAACAAGCCTTTGGCGCCGTTGACCACTGCAAGGTAACTCATGCACCGTATCTCGTCGTATGTCGGCGCTCGCGGGTTGTCCTCAGGTTTGCTTCCAAAGGCGGCCGGATCAAACACCTGAATTACGGCCCAAACCGGCTGGGATGACGCGCCGGCTGCCGTCGCCGCCCTGACCGCATCGCCAACCGCTCCTACAGTGGAATGAGGAATAGGATACACATCCGGCATTAGCACATCCACATATCTTCCGTAATACCCGTACATTGCCGGAATGGAAACCGCTGCCGACGTGGGCGTTTGTGGATCGATCTGCTTGATCAGGCTGTGCGTCTCGATCATGTCGATTGCGCCAGCCCCCTGCAATTCGGGCTCGTCCGCGATGCCCCAGCTCAGCAAGGCTGGGTGATTCTTCAGCGTTGACACCACATCGACTACCTTCTGACGAGGCGTCCAGACTTCCGGATCGTCCAAACGCCATGGCGTCATGTAATCCTTCAGCGCGTAAATGACATGGATGCCCTTGCGTTGTGCGGCGTCGAGGTAGCTTTTGGCGTCCGTCGGCGAGAGATAAACCGACGTGTAAGGCAGAACCGCGTTGAACCCCGCCTGGCTGATCTCGTCAAAAAAATCGGTCTTGCACGGATGCGTGTACAGCCCTATAGGAAACACGGGCTTGCCGCCAATGTGCAGCACCCCGTTGCCGTCGGTGTATTTCATCGCCCGAGAAAGCGAAACATCGTCAGCCCACATTGTTCCCGTGCCGCGAAGAGCGACTGTGAACTGCGCGAGCACCTCGCCGTCCTTCGGCGTGAACGCCCTGCTATATTCTCTCCAGGCAGCCGAGCCATCCGGCTTATAGATGAAGTAGCTGCGAATCCACTTCTTGCTTGCATCAAAAGTGTTGACCAGCAGCCAGCCGCGTTTCTCAAGCACGCTCTGTGTGCGAACCCATGCCGAGGCGACATACGGCACATGCGGCGTGATGGGAACAAAGGATGATTCCCACTTCTGCGCGGTCTTGCCACTCTGGCCGTTCAGGCGAACCGACCTGCCGCCGCCATGCCGCAAGGCGGAATCCCACGCTGCTCCAGCGCCAGTGGAAGTCCAGCCATCGGGCAACTTCTGGCCGGATTCAAAACCGGCGTTCGAAAGCAGGTTGTCCTGTGCAACGGCTGAGCATGCAACTGCACCAAGAACAATTGCGAAGAATACAGCTGATGGTAGCTTCATTTGACGCTGCCTTTTTTCTGACTGCGGCACTTCATGGATCAAAAGACTCTCGACTTGCTCTTCAACGGCTTGTCACAAAGTCGCTTTGACAGGCCCCCACTATTCACCTGGAGCATTCCAGAATTCCCAGAACCCTTCCCAGACCCAGTTAATGTTCATGTATCTTGATTCATCTGAAATCTGCTCCACATGCAGATCGGCCAGAAGGAAGTTGGCGATTCCCGCATGGGCCAGCCGAACCTCCGCATAGTTGGCGCCGTCGAATGCGACGGGAGGAAAAGCCCAATGCACGGTCGCGCAGTAACGGTTAGCCGAGTCCGGCACGCTTTCATATAGCGCAAGCAGATTCTCCGGCGAGACAATGTTGTCCAGCACGGTTGCTTTTTTGCGGTTTCGAGAGGCAAACGCGGTGTTCATCGTGAATTCGGTGTACTTGTCTGTCGTGTCAACTGCCGGGCAGTCAAACGGATGTGAGATTCGCGGCAGTTTCCACAATTCGTCGATTAGCCCCTGGTGCTGTGCAAGCAGATTCGGCCAGCGATAATTGGCCTCGACTTCAGGAGCATACCCAATTGGTGTGGATCGTTTATGGTCTTCGGCGTAGAAGGATATCGCCAGGCCGACGGTTTTGTGATTGCCTGCGCAGACGGTTGCCCACGCAAGCTCTCTTGCCTTTTTCAACGCAGGCATGAGCATCGACACCAGCAGTGATATGATCGCGATTACTACAAGCAGCTCAATCAGCGTGAAACCATGCTTGCCGGTGATTCGGCCTGCCCTTTCAGCATCCCGTCGCGGCTGCTTGATAACTCTGGCGCGTTGGAACATAACCTGATCCTCATCGGCCCCTCAACCCTGGGAGACTTGCGCCTCCCAGGGTTTGCGGAATGCCTGCAATGAAACTCAACAGTGTAGACTCTTTTACTTCTGGCGCTGGCGACGAGCCGTCGCAATCAGCCCGCACGCTGCCAGTAGAGTCAGCGACGCTGGTTCAGGAACATAGTTTGTTATTTCTTCCTGCGTAAGCGCGGTGTCAAAGACGGATGCGTTATCCAGGTAGCATCCTGCGTTGGTGCTGTAGCTTCCCGAGCCGCCCAGATGAATGAAGCCTGTGTTGGTGGTGGCGCCCACATATACGCCCTGGCCGACCAGTTTGTCATCCACGTAGAACCGGGTCTTGTTCTCGGCCTTGCTGTATGTGAGGGCAACCTTGTGCCACTCGCCATCGGCGATAGCCGAATCGGCAGACCCGCTGATCGATCCCTGGCCAGGAATACCCTGAACATACAATTGGCCGTCAGGATTCCATTGGATGTCCATCACGGCTGAACCCCTTACATGTGTTGCCATGACACGCTGGTACTGAAGGTGACTCTGATCCTTTATCCAGAAGATGAGCGTGCCGGCATCAAGTGAATAGGAACTGGCGTTACCAGTCGCACAATAGCCCGCACCGGATTTCAGAGCACCATCGCCGAATGCCTGTTGGCCCCCCCCAACAATGCTTGAACCATAACCACCACCGCTGAGCGTCAGATGCACCCCGCCAACCTGGTCATTGATTACTGTTCCTCCTTCGATCGATTCGAAACTCCAGAAACTGACAACTTCGGCCTGCACAATCGCTGAACATGCGACAACAGCACACATCACCATCAAAAGACTCACCTTACGATTCATCCTTTTCTCCTTGCTGAAGACATGATTCAAAAAGCATCGCTTGTTATGAACTGCACGCTCTCAACACGTCTAGGGACGGATACAAGGGCGAAAGCTCAAGCCACCGATCCGGTGGACTGCCGGACGATCAGCCTCGACTCCACCAATCTGCTGGCAAATCGCAGCTGGCCGGTTTCAAGCATGGTTTGCAGCATTTCCACTGCCTGCGTGGCAATCTGGACGCGCGGGATGCGGACAGTGGTCAGCGGCGGCTGGATGTGCTCCGCCCAAAGGCAATCGTCTGTGCCCATCACGCTGATGTCCTTGCCTATTTCGAACCCCGCCCGATTCAAGGCCTGATACACGCCACGAACGTTGATGTCGCCGCAAATCAGCGCCGTGAAATCAGCACCATCGTCAAGCAACCTGCACGTGGCTGCATATGCATCCTCGGGACTGAAACCGCAGTAACGCACTAGCTCCGGCCCGGGGACATAGCCTGCCTTTGCATATTCCTCGTAAAAGAACTGGAGACGCTGGTAATGGTCCCTGCTGTAGTATTCCTGCGAGACGTTGTGCAGAAAGGCTATGCGACGATGACCAAGGTTGAACAGGTGGTCCAGCCAGTTCGTAACGACCGACCGGTTGTCGATCATAAAGCTGTTGGCCGGCTGAATCTGGACGCTGGGGAACATCGCCACGCAAGGAATCTGCCGGCGGAAGAATATGTCAAACACGTCTTCACTGCCGTTGGGGTTGACAATCAGCACTGCCTCGCATGAGAGAGCCTCAACCTTTGAAATGATGTCACTGATGCTTGATGACCATGGCATAGTGGTCGTCCTGAGCCACCCGTTTCGCTCGCCGATCTGACGGTTGAGGTGCTCGAACAACTCGCTGTGAAAAGTCGGCTGGCTCATGTCTTCCTGATTACTGAAGAACAGAAGGTCAACACGATGAAGCTTTCGGTCCTTCTTGTCGGGCCTTTCGCAGACGTACATCCCCTTGCCTATTGCGGACTCGATGATTCCGCTCTGCCGCAACTGCTCAATAGCCCGTGACACCGTTGCCTGGCTGACCCTGTATGTATCCATGATCTCCCTTACGGCGGGAAGACGGGCGCCAGGCCGCATTGCAGAAATGTGCTGGAGCAGATGCTCCTTGAGTACATCTGACTTAGCTGCCGAACCGGTGCATTGTGATTCAGGTGGTTTCATTTTGTTGTTACTCGAAGGCTTTCCATAGTGTATCGAGTATCGATACACTGTCAAGCACAAAATCGCCGCAATTACTCAAATTGTGGTTGAGTGTAGTCAACCGCCAGGCGGGTTCATTCCACGTGACCGGCCTCCCAGTGCAACAGTTCCTTGGCGCAGCACCATACATGCGTGCCTTGCTAAGGCTGGGATTTCTTCTGCGTCCGCCACTGGTGGGCCATCAACAGGACAACGCCAATTACGAGAAAGATGTCGGCAACGTTGAATATCCACTTGTAGTAGATACCGCCGATTCTGATTCGCGTCAGATCGATGAAGTCGCGCACGTGGTAGCGAATGGGTTCAAGCGAATCGAGGGGAATCTGCACCGATGAGAACAGCCTGTCGTACAGGTTGCCAAGCGCGCCCACAAGAATCAGAGCAAGAGCTGCATGCATTACCCAAGCCCGACGGGATGAAAGCGAAAACAGGCCGGTGGTAAGCAGGATAGCCACAACCGAGGCAGCGGCAACAATGGATCGCGGCATCTCAAGCCCGAAAACAATGCCGTCATTGAGCGACAGTCGCCACTGAAGCCACCTTCCCACAGGCTGAGGAGGAAGCGAATGCAGAACCTGCTTGCTGGTCAGGTTGCCGACGACATATGGGCGCATTATCTCAAGCTCTTTGCGAACCTGTGGGCTCGAAAGCATGCTCTGGAAGACATAGTGCTTGGAAAGCAGATCGCCGGCCAGGCCCGCAATCACCAGAAGCACGAAGATGGCTATCGCCCGCGGGCTCTTGAATGCCGGATCAGGAGTTGGCGTTCCCAGCAGGCGCGATAGAAACCGAGGCTTTATGCTCGGCTGGGCCACTGGTTATTCCTCTGCCTCTTCCTCAACAACCCTGTCCTCGGGCACCGACTCTTCGTCAACGGGCTCATGGTCCTCGTCGTCATCGTCTTCGGGCTCGTCAGGATCATCCTCGGGCGGCCGGACCAAGCCCTTTTCGAGCAGGCGAGCATATTCAATGCAGTATTTCGCCCATGGCCTGGCCTTCAGGCGGGCCTTGTCTATCGGCTCGGAGGTGCCAAGGCATATGCCGTAGGTGCCCTCTTCAAGCCGCGTGAGGGCGTCATTGATCTCGGCCAGAAGCACCCTCTCGCTCTCCAGCAAGCCGATGGTGAACTCCTGCTCGTAGTTGTCGGAGCCAATGTCAGCCGGATGGATGGGTATATTGGACAGGTCGCCGCTACGATCCTGGCGATTGGCCCGGAATGCTTCCGCTTCCATGCCGTTCATGTCGCCAACAAGAGACCGCCGCTTTTCGATGAGCATTTTGCGGAACATCTCAAGGTCTGCGCCTGAGAGCACGCTTTTTGGGGATGACTTCTTCTTTGTCGGCTTCACAGAAGTCTTTGTGGCAGAAGCTTTTACAACTTTTGTAGCTCGTGCTGACTTGCGCGTAGTGCGTTTGGAAGACTGACGCGAGCTTTCTTTCTTGGCCACCAAAATATCCTCGTTTCGTGCAAGAATTAACAGCCAGGCCTGGCGACCCACGCCAAGCCCATCATGTGAATCCTGCAACTATATTCACGCCACGAGGTAGTGTCAAGCAAACCTAACACCCCCCGCCCGGCCCACATAGGAACCCACACCGGGGTCCCCTTGCCTGGTCTATGCCCACTTGATCATGCCGAGTTCTCTGCCGCTTATCAAGGCCCTGTGTCGCGGCAGGATTCGCACGGTGTATCCGGTCATTCCGCTTCGCATACAGGGCATGTTCACGGAATACCGAACCCGGTGATCATTCTCCTGCCCAACCATGCCCATTTCAAGAGCGCAGCCGGAGGTGAGTTGTCCGTCATCATCAAGCTGGCCATAGTACAGCTCAACCAGAATGTCGGACGGTTCGAGTGCGCCCAACTGGACGACCGCCTCAACCTTGATATCCTTGCCCACCTTAGCGCCTTGGGAATCCATGGAATCGGTCACGCTTTCGATTCTCAGGCTCCCGAAATGCTCATGAATGCGGCGTTTCCATCCGCTAAGCTCGCGAGTGAGTTTCATGCCATCATCGGCCATCTCGTCCCACTTGGCGATTGCCGGGGCATAGAACGTCTGCGCATAGTCTCGGACCATGCGGTTGGTGTTGTATGCCGGACCCAGCAGCGACATCGAGGCCTTCATCTTGGCGATCCAGCCGCGGGGCAGCTTGTCGCTTCCGCGGTCGTAGAACAGTGGTATAACTTCTTTCTCCAGAAGATCATACAGCGATTCTCCTTCGACGGCGTTCTGGTATTCAAGGTCGTCGTAGGTCTCGCCCGAGCCGATAGCCCACCCCACCGCCGGCTCGTATCCTTCGGCCCACCAGCCATCAAGAATGGACAGGTTGAGCGCGCCGTTTGCCGCAGCCTTCATGCCGCTGGTGCCGCTTGCCTCCATTGGACGAAGAGGCGTGTTCATCCAGACATCGACGCCCTGCACGAGGTAGCGAGCCACGTTCATGTCGTAGTCTTCAAGGAAGACCATCGAATGACGGAACCCTTCCTGACGGGCGGCATGAATGATCTGCCTGATCAGGTCCTTGCCCGGGTTGTCGCGAGGGTGGGCCTTGCCGGCAAAGATAATCTGCATGCGGCGCTGCGAGTTGTTGAGCAGTTCGCCCAGCCGCTTCATGTCGCTAAGAATCAGGCTGGCTCGTTTATACGTCGCAAACCGCCTGGCGAAGCCGATGGTCAGGGCTTCGGGGTCCAGCACTTCCTCGGCGGCGGCAAGTTCGCTTGCGCCGGCGCCGCGCTTCTGAAGCTGCAAGACCATGCGTTTTCTGGCGAATCCGACCAGCCTTTCGCGCCTTCGTTCATGCGTGCGCCACAGTTCAGTGTCGGGAATCGCAAGCACGCCTTTCCATGGGGAACCATCGGTGGCCTTTTCGTGCCATTCTGGGCCGAGGTAACGGTCGTAAAGGTCGGCCATATCGTGGCTGAGCCACGTTCTGGTGTGAATGCCGTTTGTGATGGAGGCAATTGGGGTCTCCGCCGCCGGAGTGCCCGGCCAGACCGAAGTCCAAAGCTTCCTGCTGACCGCCCCATGCAGTTTGCTTACACCGTTGCGATAGCCGCTGAGGCGCAGCGCCAGCACGGTAAGGCTCATTGGCTCGTCCTTGTTGGACTGCTCCTGCCTGCCCAGAGCGAGGAATCTTTCCCGTGGCAGGCCAAGTTGCGGCCAGTAGCCCGAGAAGTACTTGTCTATCAGCCACGGCTCAAACGCGTCGTTTCCCGCAGGGACGGGCGTATGAGTCGTGAACACATTGCTTGCGGTGACGATTTCCAGCGCCTCGTCGAAAGACAGCCCGTTTTCAGCCATGAGCACGCGGACGCGCTCGAGCCCCAGAAAGGCCGAGTGTCCCTCGTTCATGTGGAACGCCTTGGGCGATATGCCAAGCGCTTTGAGCATTCTCACGCCGCCGATGCCCAGGACGATTTCCTGACGGATTCGCATCTCCTGATCGCCGCCGTAAAGCTGGGCGGTAATGTGGCGGTCCTCAGGTGAGTTATCCGTCACGTTGCTGTCCATGAGATAAAGCTTGATCCTGCCCACCATCGCCTGCCAGATTTGGAGGCGCACAATCCGCTGGCCCATTTCCACCTGGACTGTCAGCGGGTTGCCGTCCTTGCCCTTCACGAGGGCGAGCGGCATGTTGTGAAAGTCGTTCCTGGGAAACAGTTCCAGTTGCCAACCGTCAGCGTTAAGCCGCTGGCGGAAATAGCCTTGCTGGTAAAGAAGCCCCACAGCCACCAGCGGAAGATTCAGTTCCGAAGCACTTTTGAGATGGTCGCCCGCCAGCACGCCCAGACCGCCGCTGTAGATTGGAAGGCACTCGCTTATTCCGAATTCGGCGCAGAAGTAAGCGATTTGAGGCTGGGTGAAGCTACCGTACGTCTTGTTCCACCACCCCGGCCTGCCGAGATAATCCTGAAGCTCCTGGTCGACCCGGTGCAGATGAGCAAGGAAGCCCTCATCGCCCGCCACTTCGGCAAGGCGCGCCTGATTTATTCTTCCGAGCATGGCAACCGGGTTGTGATAGCACTCTTCCCAGTTGTCCTGGTCCAGCCGGCGGAATACATCCAGTGCGTCTCCATGCCACGACCACCACAGGTTGTTGGCGAGCGAAAGCAATGGGCTCAGTTCCGGCGGAAGCGAAGGTTCTATCGTGAATGTCCTCAAAGGTCGCATAGTCTTCCCGTCAAATCTGGAGGTTGCACATCCGCACCAGCGGACGTGTCCGGTCTGCAAAACGCACCATAAAGACTACATCGGCAAAATCCGCCCTTATCTTCCGAATGCTTGCCTTCGTATATAATGATAGAGGAGACAGATACGGTTTTGACCGATGTAGTTGATGGCGAATTGAAGACGCCGTTGGGCGGGCGCCCAAAGGTGCTCCAGTGAGAAGGTCACGATTATATAAGGCCAGGCCCGGCGGGTTCCGACACGCCAGAGGCAAGCCAAGAAGAAGCGCGGTTCCGCTCCGATGGCGGTTGCGGTCCGGGTGTGGTAGTGGTATTTTGGATCACTGCACTACCGCTAAGGGCGTCTGTGCCCGCGGTAAGAGACTCGGGCGGGGCGATTAGGAGTCTCCGACGCGGTTGGGCATGTCGGCATGCGGGCGGAGGTGTACCATGAAAAATGGGTTAGTAGGCTTGTTTGTGGTTGCATTGCTGGCTGTCTGGTCGGCCGAGCCTGTATTTGGGCAGGCCTACAGGGTTCAGCCCAGGCCCCTGCAGCAGGGCAACGCACTTGACGCAAACCCCCGCGTTGGAAGCGGCGGGTCCAACGCCGGTGCGGGCATAGACGCAAACGCCTACAACATTCAAAGCCAGCTTTATGTGACGGGACAGGTAAGGGGCCTTGGCAACTTTAAAGGCCCCGTGCCCTACGTCGCAGCCGATCAATTCAGGATAGACGTGCCATCGGCAGGCTTAAGTGATTTTGTTGGAAGATCAACAGGACTTCCAGACGTGCGGACCGGCCAGGTTCTGGCGCCAACGCCTTATTATGCTCCCAGCAGGACGATAGTTGGCCCCGCTGCAATCCAGGCAGGGATTAACCAACCCGGTTCGAACATGCCCAAGCCGAACGTCGTGGCCCCTGGTCTATCCAGCAGATATTATGTTGACGGGGCGGTTCAGCAGTACACGCCGGTCGTGCCAAGGGCGGACGGAACGCTTCTGGCAACGCCGCTTGAACGTGTGCCGCTTGATCCTACTCCTCGGGAGATTCGCGAGGCGCGAGGCTGGATGCCGGACTTGATTCCAGTTCTGTCTTCCGATCAGCCTCTTGGCGCAAACCAGCCGGGCCAACCCCTGGCATCAACGCCCACCGGCGTACGTGACATGCTTGAAATAGTCACACCGCAAGACCGTCAGGCGCTTGCCTCGGACCTGTACACGCTTGAGCTGCAACAGCGCGTGAATGAGGGTGTCGATGCCTCCGTACTTCCCGGCGCGTCGCTCAATGAGCGTTCGGCAGTCGAAGCGAGGCCGGGGCTTCCACTTGAAGCCCCCGCTCGTCCGCAGCCCGTCATTCCGGGCGACGGACAGAACGTGCTCCTGGATCTGCTTGAAGAGCTTAATGAGCAGGCTCGCCAGGAAGAGGGCCTGCCGGAAGACCCGCTTCGGCCCAAGCCGCAGGCCCGGCCGGAGAACCCCGCAGTCGAGAACGTAGACGGAATAATCGTGTTGAACAGGTTCACCGGAAGCGGCAGCGATCGGGCCAATGCCGCCATGGCCGAGGCCGACCGCAGGCTCAGGCTGGGCGATTACTACCAGGCGGTCTATCAATACCGGATTGCACAGGCAGGCAACAGGAACAACCCGCTGCCGCAGGTGGGCATGGGCTTGGCGTACTTCGCCGCGGGCGAACCGATAACCGCCGCTACCAGGCTTCGCGCCGCGTTCTCCATGCTGCCTCCGCTGATGAAGACCAGGCTGGATATCCCGAAATTCGTTGACGAGAACGTGGTTAGGGCGCAACTCCAGCGACTTGATGAGGTTATCGCTCGCCAAGGCGACGAGAAGCCTGATGCAGCCATGGTCTTTGTCGCCGCCTACATGCACGCCAACCTGGGCAACGCCCAGCAGGCACGGCAATATGCCCAACTGCTGAAGGAATTGGCGCCCGAAGATGAGCTTTACGTGGCGTATGCCGATCACGTTCTGGGCGACAAGCCAGCGGAAGAGTAGTCAAATGTGAGCCCCCGGCGGCGGCCGGTAGTTCATCGTCGGAGCGCACATCTTAGGACCAGAAGCGAACAAGGTCCTGAAATTCGGCGAACCTTGTGTCGATCTCGCCCCTGCTGGACGATATGAATCTCGTCAGCGAAAAGCCTTCCAGGCCAATGCTGGCGGTGACCGTGCCGTATGCTATCGCGCGGCGCAGCGTATCGTGATTGAAGGATCCCGAAGCCGCGATATACCCCATCATTGCCCCGGCGAAACTGTCGCCTGCGCCGGTCGGATCGATTACGTTGAACGTGGGATAGCTTGGCATGGCGCAGACTTTTTGGCCGCAGAACAGAAGGCAGCCGTGTTCGCCCTTCTTGATCACGACGAACCTTCTCACTTGCGAGGCAATTTCAAGCCCTGCCGCCACAACATTCGACCTGCCTGTAAGCAGGCGGGCTTCGGAATCGTTGATGACCAAACCGTCGAGCTTGCCAAGCAGAGCACCCAGCGCCGCCCGTTCGTTGTTGATATACAGGTCCATAGTGTCAGCCACCACCAGTTCCGGGCGTGTCAGTTGGCTAAGCAACTGCTCTTGGAGGGCAGGGTGCGTATTGGCAAGGAAAACGAACTTGCTGTCGCGGAAGTTTTGTGGGATATCAGGTCCGCGCTCGCTCAGGACATTAAGCTCAACCGCCACGGTGTCGCGCATGTTGACGTCGGCATGATATCGGCCGTGCCATCGAAAGGTCTTGCTGCCGGGACGGACCTCGAGGCCAGCCATATCAATTCGAGAGTTTCGCCGCATGGGTTCCAGGAAATCGGCCGGGCAGTCTTCGCCCACAACGCCCACAAGCCTGACCGGCGTGAAGAAGCTTGCCGCGTATGCGAAGTAGATGCTTGAACCGCCGAGGGCGTCTTTGGCCATGCCCGATGGTGTCTCAACGGTATCAATTCCGATGCTTCCGGTAACAAGTAGCGACATTTCTTTGCTCTCCTCCGGTCTGGCCGGGATGATGCTTATCTTACGCCGTAAAGCGGTCGTGGGACAAGCCTTGCGACTTTTTTGCGAGCGGGGTCCATTTGCCGCACGCTGGTCCTATAATGAATAAGAAGTCTACGTGTGGCTTTTTTCGGCAGAATTTGTTTCCATAGTGGATGGTTCCGGGTTAAGCTGACAATGTTAGGTTCGCTGGAAACAGGATACAGTTCAATAGGAAACATGTCCCATCTGATCGGAATCCTCCCCTGCGCCCCAAACTTCCTGGGCCGGAATGACGGCCTCTTTCGAACGACCCCGAAAGGCAGAATGGGTCACGTGCCCTCTCGTTCAGGAGATGACAATGGGCAAGAAGCTTTATGTTGGAAACCTTAGTTACAGTGTTGGCGATGCCGAGTTACAGGACCTTTTTGGCCAGTACGGCACCGTCGAGAGCGCAGCGGTCATTCAGGACAAGATGACCGGCAGAAGCAAAGGTTTTGGATTTGTTGAGATGTCATCGGACAGCGAAGCTCAGGCAGCTATCGCAGCCCTAAACGGCAAGGATTATTCCGGCAGGGCGTTGACCGTCAATGAAGCCAAGCCCCGCGAGGATCGCGGCGGCAGTGGCGGCGGCGGCAGAGGCCCCAGAGGCGGCTTCGGCGGCTCTGGCGGCGGCGGCAGACGCTACTAGCCGGTCCAGTACCTTGTTGCACCAGGGGCCACAATCGTGGCCCCTTTTTTTATTACCTGTCGTAACAAGACAAATGATCAAACCGTCAGCCCCTACAGAACTTCTAGCCCCCGCCGGAGACTGGCCTGCCATGAAGGCAGCGGTGATTAACGGCGCCGATGCCGTCTACTTCGGCCTGCGCCGGTTCAATGCCAGGGCCAGGGCCCAAAACTTCAACCAAACCGAGCTGGTTGACGTGGTCCGCTACCTGCACAACCATAACTGCCTTGCATATCTCGCTCTTAACACAGTCGTTCTTCATGACGAGCTTGAAGAAGCCGCCCGAAGCATTGCCTTGGCCGCCGAGGCAGGCGTAGACGCGATAATTGTGCAGGACATCGGCCTGTTGAAGCTGTGCCGCCAGATAGCGCCCAGCCTGGATATTCATGCATCAACCCAGACCACGCAGACCGAGGGAAACGGCATTGCACTGCTTGCGGACCTGGGCGTCAAACGCGTGATTCTGGCCAGAGAGCTGTCTGTTGACGAAATCGCCGTCCTGGCGGAGGAACATCGCGCGCAGCTTGAGGTATTCATCCATGGGGCCATGTGCATTTCGTACAGCGGCCAGTGTCAGGCAAGCCGGCGGCTGTGGTCTCGAAGCTCCAATCGCGGCATGTGCGGACAGGCCTGCCGCCTGCCTTATCGGATCATCCGCAATGGCAGCCAACTGGACGCCCCGCCCTACCCCCTCAGCCCGCTCGACCTCTGCGCCTGGCGGCACGTGCCGGATCTGGTGAAGATTGGCGTGTCCGCGCTCAAGATAGAAGGCAGACTCAAGGACGCCAGATATGTGGCGGCGGCTACGCGATTCTATCGAAAATGCCTGGACGCCGCCTTGGCGGCCACACCATGGAAACCCGAACCACAGCACCTGCGAGAACTCGAACTCACATTCTCCCGCGGCCTGTGCGAAGGATTCCTCAACGGTGCCGATCATCGAAAACTGGTGACGGGCGAAAACCCGGCGAATCGAGGCGTGAAGATCGCCACCCTCAGGGCAATCAGTGGACAGTCGGTCGTTGTGGAATTGCTTGCCGGCCAGCAACCGCCAAAACCCGGCGATGGTTTGGCATTTGACCCCGCCCCCCAGAACGGTCAGGCTCAGGGCGGCAGAGTCTACGAAGCGAGACTTGTTTCACGTGGCGTCGTTGCCCTGGGCTTCGGCAGAGACGACGTTGATCTTTCGGGCATTCCCGCCAATTCGAGCGTTTGGCAGACCGACGATCCCAGCCTGGGCAGGGCGCTTGACCAGACGTTCAATCGCGACATCGTCTTCCGCCGCCGCCCGGTCGATGCAACTGTGCATTTGCAGGCGGGCGGCCCGATGCGCGTTGTGCTTTCGGATGACGCCGGCCTCGTCGCCGAGGCATCATGGCCCGGACCGTTGGCGCCCTCGCAAGGCAAAAGCCTGGACAAAGATGTGCTCCGCCGCCAGTTAGGCCGGCTGGGCGCGACGCCGTACGAACTTCGCAACATCAGCATCCTGCACGACGGGAAGCCCGTGGACGAATGCGCCGTGATGGCCCCAGCCAGCATTCTTAACGAGCTGCGGCGAAGGGCGGTGGCCGATCTGGACAATCAACGCCATGCATCCGCACGGCATGAAGTGACAGCCAACGCCCTGGAAAATCTCCGCGGGCCGGCCCTGGCCGTCGAAAGACCCCGCCAGAGTATCCGGCTGCATGTGCTTGCAAGAACAATTGATCAGGTTCGCGCTGCCTTGTCACACGATCCGGCGCCTGCGACCATATACGTGGATATCGCCGACATGGCGTCGGCGATGGACGCCCTTGCCCAGATTCGCCGGCACAACATAGTCGCCGGTGGCGTTGGTCCGCAGGTGCTCCGAAATGCCGGGCACGAGCAGCTTCGTTTGATATCGCAGGCGGGTTGGTCATGCTTCCTGGCAAGAAACGCCGGAACGCTTGAGATGCTCAAGCACGCTCCGGGCTTGGCGATCATTGCCGATCATTCCTTCAACGCGGTGAATGAGTTAAGCGTGAATGTGCTGGTTTCGGCAGGGGCAACGAGAGTATCGCCAGGCAGCGATGTTGACTATGCCGGTATAGCGGCCCTGGCCGCCGCGTGTCCTGACGCGAGTCTTGAGCCTGTCATCTGGGGGCACGCCCCGATGTTCCACATGGCGCATTGCCTCTTTGGCGCTGCCGACAAATCGGCCAACTGTTCGGGGTGCGCCCGGGCTTGCCAAGCACAGAACATGCTACTGCGCGATCGGCTGGGTGTGGATCATCCGGTTATCGCCGCCCACGGGGCTTGCACCGTGTTTCACGCGCAGGCCCACAGCGGCATGGAGCATCTGCCGGCGATGATTGCCGCAGGGGTATCGGACTATCGAATCGAGTTTGTGGACGAGGATTTCGCCGTCGCCCAGCACGTCATCCACAGTTTCAACCAGGCTCAGCGACGGGATGCACAGCCATCGCGAGGCGCCTCTTAGTCAGCCAGGTGGAAGAACACCATGGATTGCACTTCGACGCCGTCGATGGCGTTAAGCTTGTCGCTGAGTTCCTGAATGCCCGCATCGGGGCCGACCATCTCCAGCAGCAGCAGGCCGTTGGGGGATGTTGCGCTGCCCACCTCATGCAGGCCAAGGCGCGTCTTAATCTGCTCGCCGAACTGAGTCAATAACCTCTGAACCGCAACCGCCTCTTTGACTCGATCGGTGATATGAACGCCCAGGATCGTATGCTTCTCTTTCATCATGCCGGTCTCCCTAAAGATCGTCGCAATGTAATCATAAGCGACGTCATAGTCCAGCCCCCGCCGCGGCGCTTGCTTTACTCTTGACTGAACACGGGGTGTTCAATATATTCCTCTTCCGGCATTGAGCCGGTCAGGAGGCTTTCACAATGATCGGATGCCATCTCGGTAGACTTCTTCAGGTGACCGTTTCCGGCGGTTCATACCAGGAAGGGCTTTCGGCCACGATACAGGGGTTACCGCCCGCAATGCCGCTGTGCGAGCAGGAGATCTACGGCGACCTGCTGCTGCGAAAGCCGGGCGCGGACGAACTGTCTTCGCCCCGCAAAGAGCCTGATCTGCCCATCATTTACACCGGCGTAAACGCTGCCGACACAATCGAGAACGCGGGCGACCGCAACCAGACCAACGGCACGCCGCTGACGATCCTCATTCCCAACCTCGATCGCCACTTCGTGCACATCAAGCAGTATCAGGACACCAACCGCACGCCCCGCCCCGGCCATGCATCCTACGCATCGTTCGTCAAGTATGGCCCAGCCGACGACGCGGTGGGCGCGGGCATTTTCAGCGGCAGGTACACCTCCACCATCGTGGCGGCAGGCTTCGTGGCGAAGAAGGTGCTCAAGGCGCTTGGCATCAACGTCTTTTCGTACATCAAAGAAATGGCCGGTGTGAGAATGCCGGAGGTTTCGCATGACGAGGCCCTCCGGTTGACCGATCGCTATAAGCAAATGCGCCACGACACCGACCCCTTCTACCAGGAAATCTACGTCAAGGGCAGAATCACCCCCGAGATGCGCTTCCTGGAAAAGGCGGCTGTCATGGCCAAAGTTGAGAATGAGATAGAGGAAATCCGTTCCAAGGCCCCCTCGGTTATTCCTGACGAAATAGCTTCCAGGTACGGTGTGCATCACGTTGTGAACTGCCCGCATCTTGAGGCGGCGAATGACATGCTCAAAGCAGCAGGCGCAATAACCGCCTCGGGCGATTCCTCCGGCGGTGTTGTGGAAGTGATCGCCACAGGCCTGCCGGTTGGACTTGGCGAACCGGTATTTGACAAGCTCGACGCCGAGCTTGGCAGGATGCTCGGCATAGGGGCAGTCAAGGGCGTCGAGATCGGCGCTGGCTTTGCCGTCAAAGATCTCACCGGCATACAGAGCAACGACCAGATGCACAGCGAGAACGGAAAGGTTGTCTTTGAGACCAACCAGGCAGGCGGCGTTACCGGCGGACTGTCCTCCGGTCAGCCCCTCGTTGTTCGCCTTGCGGTCAAACCGACGCCGACCATCGCCAAGCCCCAGCACACTATCGACAAGTACACCCTGGAGAACAAGCAGCTTGCGGCGATAACGCGAAGAGACCCCACCATAGTCGGGCGCATCTGGCCCGTCGCCGAGAACTTCACGGCCCTGGTGCTGCTGGACAACCTCCTTGCGCACCTTGGCTATCAAGCGCTGCGAAAATCGCTCAAGTGGTAGACCGGTTACTTCGCACCGCGCTGCCGAATGCGATCCAATGAAGCATCGTAAGGCTTCTTGAACTTTTCGACGCCTTCAAGCTCAAGCGCGTCGGCAATCTCGTCAAGCTTTATGCCAAGATCATCAAGATGCGATAGCAGCCTCACCGGCCTGTCCGGGTTCATGTCCAGCCGCGATTCCGGCTCGCCGTGGTCCTGGTAGGCCTTGAGCGTCGCCATCGGCATGGTGTTTATCGTGTCCAGACCGATCAGCGATTCGACGTACTTGATGTCGCTGAACATCGGGTTCTTCGTGCCCGTCGACGCCCATAGCAACCGCTGAGGCGTCGCGCCCTTGGCCGCAAGATCGTGAAACTTCGGGCTTGCGAATATCTCCTGCTGCATCTGGTATGCAATCTTCGCGCAGCAGCTTGCAACCTGCCCGAAGAGCGTCTTGGCCTGTTCGCTTCCTGGTCCGCCAAGCGAGATGCGGTCAAGCATCGGGTCAACCATCGCGTCAATGCGGCTCAGGAAGAAGCTGGCGACGGAGGTAACTCCAACTGGCGACTCGTTCCTGCCCGTCCGTTCCTCAAGGCCCTCGATGTACGCCTGTGCGACGTGCATGTATCTTGACAGGCCAAACAGCAACGTCACGTTAATGCTGATGCCCTCGCTGATGCACTGGCGAATTGCCGCCAGACCCTCCATGGTTGCGGGAATCTTGACCAGCAAGTTCGGCCGATCCACCAGATCCCGCAGCTCGCGCGCCTCTTGAACGGTTCGGACGGGATCATATGCCAGGTGAGGCGATACTTCGAGGCTGACAAACCCCCGCCTCCCCCTGCTTGATTCGAACAGCGGCATGAACACGTCAGCGGCGGATCTTATCTCGGCCGAGGTTATGCGCTTGTATATGTCCTCGGCGCCGAGTCCCTGGCCGGCCATTTCGTGTATGTCGTCGTCGTATTCGCCGCCGGAGAACGACTGCTCAAAGATGGTCGGGTTCGAAGTTACGCCGGAAATGCCGTCTTCCTCGATCAGCCTGGCAAGCGAGCCGCTACGAATCAGTCCCCTGTCGATGAAGTCCAACCAGATGTCCTGCCCAAACAGCTGTATACGCCTGATGGGAGATTCTTTGATTAGTACTGCCATGATCCTACTCCTTACAAACATTCCTCCGTACAATTCTAGGCAGATGGACATAGCGCAGAGATTTGATGAGAACCCGATCATAACCCCAGCCGGCGTAAGGCCCAGCAGGAGCGACCTGAGGGTCATCGGGGTCATGAACCCGGGCGCATTTGTCTACAAAGGCAGAACCGCCCTGCTATTGCGAGTGGCCCAGCAGCCGATTCAGGCTGAGGGTTTCCTGCGGACGGCGATAAGCGACCCGTCCGCCCCGGCGGGCGTGAGAATGCTCGAATTCCACCTGAACGACCGGGACTTGATAGCTAGCGATCCAAGAATCTTCAGTTATCGCGGCGAGAAGTATCTCACCTCCCTTTCACATCTTCGCCTTGCGTGGAGTAACGACGGCGTACGGTTCGACGTGGATGACTTGCCCGCCATCATCGGCGAAGGCCCGATGGAGGAGTTTGGAGTGGAAGACTGCCGGGTTGCCCGGCTCGATGAGACTTTTTGCCTGACATACACAGCCGTGTCTCGCTTCGGCGCTGGAGTGGCGCTCATGACCACGCAGGACTGGAAGTCCTTCACTCGGCTGGGCATGATCCTGCCGCCGCACAACAAGGACGCAGCGTTATTCGAGCGGAAAATCGCCGGCCGCTATGCCCTGCTTCACCGGCCTATGGGTGTTGAGGTTGGCGGACCATATATCTGGCTCTCAACATCTGATGACCTGCAAAACTGGGGCCGTCATCAGTGCGTCGCCCGCACCCGCCCCGGAATGTGGGATGAGGAACGAATTGGCGCGGGGGCGGCGCCCATCCTTACCGACAAGGGCTGGCTTCTTATCTACCATGGAGCCGATTTTGACCACCGCTACTGCCTTGGGGCAATGCTGCTGGACATCGAGAATCCCGCTCGCGTCATCGCCAGAAGCCGTCAGCCCATCATGGAACCTATCATGGAGTATGAACGAAACGGGTTTTTCGCCAACGTGGTCTTCAGCAACGGCCACGTGGTCAACGGCGACCAGATAACGATCTACTACGGGGCATCCGACAGCCTTGTGTGCGGCGCTCGCTTTTCGATGGCCCAGGTGCTCTCGTCGTTGGTGGAGCAAAAGGAGCATTCATGACCGCCCGTCAGGACAAGCTTGTGGCGAAGTACGGAACATGGCAGTCGCCTATTACTGCCGAGTTGATCTCATCGTCGATGCTTGGCCTGGGAGAGATTCACGTTGACGGACCCGATGTGTACTGGAATGAGTTGCGCCCTCTCGAAGGCGGCAGATACGTCGTGATCCGCCGAACGCCCGACGGCTCGCGACGCGAGGTCAACCCCCCGCCGCTTAACGCCCGCACAAGGGTTCATGAATACGGCGGCGGCTCATATGCAGTCGTCTACGGCGGCGCCGTGTTCAGCAACTACGACGACCAGAGGTTGTACCACGCCCAGGACATCGGCGAGGCGTCAGCCTTAACGCCACAGGACAGCACGAGGTACGCCGATGGCGTGTTCGACCCCTACATGGGGCGAGTCATCTGCATCCGCGAGGACCACGGCGGCCCCGAGCCCCTCAACAGCATTGTCTCGGTAAGCACGCTCAATGGCGGCGTGGGCGACATCCTGGTTTCGGGCAACGATTTTTACGCAGCGCCCAGAATCTCCGCCGACGGCAAAATGCTTGCCTACCTTACGTGGAACCACCCGGACATGCCCTGGGACGCGGCCGAGCTATGGACGGCCGAACTGCTCAGAGACGGCGGCGTCGGTAAGCAGGCGAAGGTCGCCGGCGGTGAGGGAGAAGCAGTGCTTCAACCACGCTGGAGCGGCGACCACGTGCTGCATTTCGTCAGCGACCGATGGAACGGCTGGTGGAACATCCACTGCCTGCGCGACGGCAAGGTCGAGGCGTTGACAAAGATCGAAGGCGAGTTTGGCTATCCTCTTTGGCGGCTGGGACAGTCGTGCTACGACTTTGTCAATCCGCTGTTCATCCTCTGCGCGTACAGCAAGGACGGCATCTGGCGCCTGGCGGAACTGGACGTGCCGACAGGCGATCTTTCCGACATTCAGACGCCGTATACGGCAATATCCGATGTTCGAGTAGGCGGGGCATTCGGCTACTTCATCGGCGCTTCTTCGCGCGAGCCAAGCTCGATAGTGAAGATGAACCTGCGCAACAGGAATATTGAAGTGCTGCGACAGGCGACACACCTGGAATGGGACGACAACTACCTTTCGCCGCCCGAGCCGATAACATTCGACACCGCCGGCGGCGCACGGGCTCATGGTCTGTTCTACCCGCCGCTGAACGCCAACTACAAGGGCGGCGACGACGAGTTGCCTCCGCTGATCGTGAAGGTGCATGGCGGCCCAACCTCGTCGGCGTCAGCGGCGCTTCGGTTGGACATACAGTATTACACCAGCCGAGGATTCGCCGTGCTGGATGTCAACTACCGCGGCAGCAGCGGTTACGGCAGGGCCTATCGTCAGAGCCTCAACACCGTCTGGGGCGAAGCCGACGTTGATGATGTCTGCGCCGGCGCGCTTCATCTTGCACAAGCCGGCAAAGTGGACCGCAATCGCCTGGCCATCACCGGCGGCAGCGCCGGCGGGTACACGGTGCTGGCGGCAATGACATTCCGCGACGTTTTCGCGGCAGGGTCAAGCCATTTCGGCGTCAGCGATTGCGAGATTCTGGCCAGGGAGACGCACAAATTCGAGTCTCATTACCTCGAAAGGCTTATCGGCCCATACCCCCAGAGACGCGACCTGTATCACAAGCGTTCGCCCATTCATCATGTGGAGAACCTCAAGCGTCCGGTGATATTCTTCCAGGGCCTTGAGGATCCGATAGTGCCGCCGAATCAGGCTCAGATGATGTTCGACGCGCTTCGCAAGAAGGGTGTGCCCACCGCCTATATGCCGTTTGAAGGCGAACAGCACGGCTTCAGGCGGGCGCAGAATATTCTGCGAGCGTTGGAGGCGGAACTGTTCTTCTTCAGCAGGATATTCGGGTTCATTCCCGCCGACGAAATCGAGCCTCTTTCCATAGAGAACCTGCCCTGAGCGTCACTCCACCCTGCCGAGGAAACGCAGCAGGCCGTCAAGAATCGTCAGCGGGTGCGGCGGACATCCGGGGATGAAAAGATCCACGGGCAATATCCCTGCCGCTCCATTGTTTTGCTCTTTAAGGCCCGCAAACGGACCGCCGCTAATTGCGCATGATCCGACCGCGATCACAATCCTCGGCTGCGGCACGGCGTCGTACGTTTTGCGAAGGGCAAGCGCCATGTTCCTCGTAACCGGGCCCGTTATCAGCAGGCCGTCGGCGTGCCGGGGGGAGGCAACGAAGTCTATGCCGAATCTGCCCAGGTCCCATGCAAGCGTGCACAAGACGTTGGAATCGGCCTCGCACGCGTTGCAGCCGCCCGCCGAGACCTGACGCAGTTTCAGCGACTTGCCAAACAGCCTGGCCGCCAGATCATTTCTTGCCGGCATGTACCGCGGCGAGTCGGGGCCGACAACCAGGTCGTCGCGCGAGGCCGCCGCCAGTCGGTATTCCGACGTGAATTTAATGATCCCGCCTTCGCATGATCGTTCGCATGCGCCGCAGAACAGGCATTTGCCCGTATCGATCCTGGGACAACCATCGGGGCCTTTTGTAATAGCCCCCACCGGACAGGCAGCCGCACACACATTGCAATCGCCACATTTATTGGCGGCGACTGTGGGCCGGCCCACAAACCTCTCTGGCAGTTGCGGCGCGGGGCCTTTGGGGTACAGCATCGTCCGATGCTTCTGCCTCAAACGCGATTTGAGTATGCCCAACATCCAAATCTCCATGTCCTACAAGTCGTGGCCGCAGTAGGACAAATTGAAACTCTTGTTGCACAACGGGAAGTCAGAGATCTGCTGCTCTCGTAATGCCATGGCCAGCCCGAACCAGTTATGGAACGAAGGATCTACGATCTTATAGAACGCAAACCTCCCGCTCTGGTCGGTCCCGACGACGTGGCATATCTCGCCGCGCCAGCCTTCAACCAGCGCGACGACAATCTTGCCCGCGGCAAGTTCGCCAACGCCTTGGCGCGTCGCGCCCGCCGGCAGCGACCGCAGGTGCTCTCGCACAAAGGCGAACGATTGTTTCGCCTCGAGCCACCGCACATACGCCCTTGCGAAACAGTCGCCGGTGGACCACGTGCATATCGGCATCTGCGTGAACTGGTAGATGCCGTAGGGGAATTCGCGTCTCACGTCGTACTCGATGTCGCTTGCTCGGGCCGCGACGCCGACGAGGCCCAGTTGGTTCGCCAGCTCATGGCTGACCGTGCCGGCGCCTTCGAACCTGGCCAGGACCGATGGCGCGTTGAACATCAGTTCGATCGCATCGGTTGCATCCCGCTCTATGCTTTCAAGCCGATCCAGCAGATCCTTGCACAACCGCTCGTCAAGATCGTGCATAATTCCGCCCGGCACAACCAGGCGTCTGCCGAAGCGGTTGCCGCACAAGACGCCCGTGCAGTTCAACACGTCGCCGCGAATCCTGCCGCAGTAACTCATGGTCGGAAGGAAGCCCACATCTCCCGCAAGCGCGCCCAGGTCGCCGATGTGGTTCGCAAGACGTTCCAACTCGGCGGCGATGGCGCGAATGGCGTGCGCCCGCGCCGAAGGCCTCGAGCCGCCCAACGCCTCGATCGCCATTGCGTACGCAGTGGCATGTCCGATGGTGGTGTCGCCGGCAAGGGGCTCTATGTAATGAATCGTTCTGGCGTCAGGGCCGCCGATTAATGCATCTTCTATGCCGCGATGCTGGTAGCCAAGCGATATCTCAAGATGGTGCACGGTTTCGCCATGACATTGGAACCTGAAGTGGCCGGGCTCTATAACGCCGGCGTGAACCGGGCCGACTGCGACTTCATGCACTTCATTGCCGTCCATGCGGTAGAAGTCGGTCAATCCAACATCTTTGCCAGCAAAGCGAACAGGTTTGAGCCACGGGTGGCCTTCAGGGCGAATTCCCGCACGCTCGGCGATTTCGCGCTCGAACCAATGAGCCGCGGGACAATCGCCGGTTATTGAAGGGTATGAATCGCCCACGTCGCAGCAAAGCAGGCCCAGGTTGTTCGAGCCCGGCATTGCCAGCACGGCATATAGCCTGCCGCCGGATTCCCCCGCCTTTCGCCGGGCGAACAGCGCCGAAAGCCTTGCCCCTGCCGACACGCGGGCGCATAGAGTCTGGCGAAAGTCTCCCGCCGACATGCACGGACATGCCTCAAGATCGGCCACCTGCGCGTTTCGGATAATTGCCGGATGCTCAGCGGACATCTCAGTTTGCTCCAATTGCGCCGGCCGCGGCTCGAAGGGCGTTCCACAGCGATTCCGGCACGTACAGTCCCATGGTCAGCACAACCAACCCAAGCGCCAACGGAGGCGCAACCGCCCAGAGCGGCTCTTTGGTCTTGATCTGGGCCGCCGGAATTCCAAACGCCATCGGCGGCATCAACCGGGCCATGGATATGAAAATGACAGCCAAAGCTGCGAGATAAACAACACCCACCACAATGTGCCCGCCCTGCAAGGCGCCCTTCAGGATGGTCAATTCACTGATGAACATGCCAAACGGCGGAGCCCCCGTGATAGCCAGAAAGCCGCCTACCCAAAGGCAGCCTGTAATTGGCAGGGTTGTCAGCACGCCGCGCACTTCATGAATATTCTTTGTGCGATGGGCCGCCAGCAGATTTCCCGCAACCAGAAACAGCATCCCCTTGGTGAAGGAATGATTCACCGCGTGAAGCATGGCGCCTGTGGCAGCCAATCCGCCAAGTCCGGCTCCAATTGCAAGAATGCCCATGTGTTCAACGCTGGAATACGCTAAAAGCCGCTTGTAATCGCTCTGGCGGATCATGAACACCGCCGCGACGATCATGGACAGAAGGCCCAGCAGCACAAGCAACCCGCCGCTGAACTCGCCAAGCCCCGCCGCGGACATAACCATCTGGCCGCGAAGCAGGCCCAGAAAAGCGCAGTTGAGCAGAGCGCCCGAAAGCAACGCCGAGACAAGCGAAGGCGATTCGCTGTGAGCGTCCGGCAGCCAGTTGTGCATGGGCGCAAGGCCCATTTTCGTGCCGTATCCGACAATCAGCAATATGAACGCCGCCTTGAGCCACACGGGGTCCATCTTGCCGGCGGCTTTCGTCAAGGCGTGTATGTTCATGCCATGAACAACGCCTTGCCCGGCCGCCGCGATGAAGAAAATGCCCAGCAGCGCCAACGCAATGCCCACGGAGCATATCAGCAGATACTTCCACGTTGCCTCAAGGCTGCGATGGTGACGGTGAAAGCTGATGAGCGGCGCGCTTACCAGCGTGGTGGCTTCGACGGCCACCCATAGAAGCCCCAGGTGCTGGCTGATGCACACCAGGCTCATCGTCGCCAGGAACAGCAGCAGGCAGCCGATGAAAATGTTCATGGGCTCGTTGCGAAAGAGGAAGCCTTCCTCGGCGTCCTTGGTGGTGCGGTTTTCCTCGTTTCGGAGATAGCCTATCGCATATGTCGCCGCCGCCAGAAACAGGATGCTTGTGATAGCCAGGAAGAGGCGGCCCGGCGCGTCCAGGGCGATCCACGCATCCGCGTTGTTGTCGGCAAGCGGCCTGCTGCATATCCATGCGACGGCTGATGCGTGACCAACCGCTGCAAGCAGCAGAACCGCCAGGCGCAGGCGTTTCACAAACGGCGCCATCACCGCAAGACCCGCCACAGCAGGAATCAGCACGACGGCAAGTAGCATTCGCTCAGTCCTTTAGAACCGACAGTCGGTCGGTGTCTATGTGGTCGAATTCGCGATTGATCTGGTGGATCACAATGCCCATGACAAACACGCCCACCAGAACATCCAGCAGGATGCCCATCTCCACAAGCAACGGCTCCTCCACAGCCAGCGACACGCCAAAAACGCACACGCCGTTCTCCATCGTCAGATAGCCCAGAACCTGCGTAAGCGCCTTGCGTCGCGAGATGATGATGAACAAGCCGGTCAGGATGGTGAACATCGCCACGGGTATCAGCATTGAAGCCCCGGCGTGCGACGTGTCCCGGAGCGGCCGGGCTATCACGAAACACAGGCCAAGAAGCACTGCTCCGATCAGCACGGAAGACGCATAGCCAACAAACGGCTCGATCTCCCTGCCGATGCCGGCCCCCTTCATCGCCCGTCGCAACAGCCAGGGAAGCACCAGGCCCTTTACAGCCACTGTGGATATCGCCACGACTATCACGCCGGCGGCTATGGCGGCGTGCGCCGACAAGCTGAACGTAATGGCGCCAAGCACCACCGCCTGAATCGCCACGTTCTGAATGCACACGGCGACCCGGCTGGAGGCAAGCATCCGCAGGTTCGTCAACACCAGCAGCATCATCAGCAAGTCAGTCAGGATCGACATAGCATTACCTCAACGCCCATAGGACGGCGATCATCGCCAGCACCGCCGAGACAACGAGCATCTGCGGCACGCGAAGAAGCCTTAGCCTTGCCATGGTGCTCTCGATCACCCCGATGACCATAGCGACGATGAACACCCCTGCCATACCGAAGGCAAGATCCACCAGCGGCCAGTGCATCTGCAAAGGCAAAGCAACGCCGACGAACAGGGCGCAGAACACCCACAGCTTCAGGGCTGCGGCATACTGAATGAACGCCAGGTCAACGCCGCCATGGTCCAGCACCATAACCTCGTGAATCATCGTCAGTTCAAGGTGAGTGTTTGGATCGTCAACTGGAATGCGCGAGTTCTCGGCAAGCAGGATGATCAGCAGGCTTGCGGCGACCATCACAGCCGTGGGGGCAACAGCGGCCAGGCCGTCCGCAAACAGCGAACCATATATGCCCGAAAGGCTCCAGTCTCCGGTGCTGATGGAAAGAGCGCCAACGCCAAGCAGCAGCGCAGGCTCGGCCAGAAGCGAGAACTGCACTTCTCTTCCCGCGCCCATTCCCTCGAACGCGGAACCCGTGTCAAGAGCAGCCAGCACCGTCATGAAACGCATCAGGCCCAGAACGTATGCAAGGAGAATGATATCGCCGTCAAAGGCAGCCAGCGCAGGCACTCTTCCAAGCGGAACAAGACTTATCGCAACAAGCACGGCGCTTATGCCAACCAGCGGGCCTGTTCTGAACACCCAGGTTGTCGTTGTGCTGTAGACCGCGCCCTTGTGAAGCAGCTTCCAGAGGTCGTAATAGAGCTGCAACAGAGGCCGGCCCCGCCTGCCGGCAAATTTCGCCTTAACCCGGTTGATCACGCCGATCAGCAGAGGCGACAACGACAGCGCCAACACCACGTGGATTATTGATGCCAGGATAATCATTGCTCCGTCCCCAGCTTCCACAGCAGCAGCGCCAGCAGCGTGACTGCGATGTACAGCACGTACACCTGGTTGCGGCCGTGTTGAACCCACCGCAAGCTCTGGCCCAGGCGCTGCGCCATGGCGAACAGCGGCACGTAGAAGAATCGCATGAAGATGTCATGCGTCCGGCTGGTCAGGTGCGCCCTGCCGGGGAAGGGCCCCGATGGCAACTGACGAGTGAGCGTCGGGCGCAATACATGGCGGAACATGTCGATCACCGGCCAGGAGAATGAAGACGCCGTGTACTGCATTCGAGAAGTAGGCTCGGCGTAACCGCAATCCCATGTTCCGGCTTTTTCAATTGGCCGGCCGGCATGCAGCCGTCGCCGCAGCAGCCAGAACGCCCCAGCGAACACAATTAGCCCAGCCGAGGCGCCGCTGATGCGCCACAGCAGGCCAAGACTCGGCCCGATATCAAGGCCGGTTGAGGGCAGAAGATCTTCGGCGGCAAGAGCCGCAACGCCCGCAACGAGCGGTCCGACGAGGCCCACAAGCACGCACGCCCCAGCCAGAATCCAAAGCACTACCCGCATCGAAACGCCCGCCTCGTGAGCATGACGAGCCACCTCGCTGCGAGGCTCGCCAAGGAACATAATGCCGAAGAGCCTGGTGAAACACACCGCAGCCAAACCACCTATCAGAGCCAGAGCGGCAATCGCCAGCAGGCAGGCTATGGGCGCTGAGCCCCCCAGGCCCACGATGCCGCCAAAAGCGGATGCGTAGATCAGAAACTCGCCAACAAAGCCATTGAACGGAGGCAGCCCGCAGATGGCGATGGAGCCAATCGCAAATGCAACGCCAGTGTGCTTCATCGGCTTGAGCAGGCCGCCAAGCTGCTCGATGTTTCGAGTTCCTGTGGCGTGGACAACAGCCCCGGCGCCAAGGAACATCAGGCTCTTGAAAATCGCATGGTTCCATACATGCAGAAGCGCCCCTATCAGGCCCAATGCGGCGATAATCGTGTTGCCGCCTGCTGAGCCGATCATCCACAGGCCGAGTCCCAGACAGATCACGCCGACATTCTCGATACTGGAATAAGCAAGCACGCGCTTCATGTCGTGCTGCGCCAAGGCGAAAAGAATGCCCACGACGCCGGTGATAGCCCCGGCGACAAGCAGAGTCCACCCCCACCACCCCGGCCAGGATGCGGGCGATCCCAAAAACGTCAGCGTCCTCAGAATGCCGTATATGCCGGTCTTGATCATCACGCCGCTCATGACGGCCGAAACGTGCGAGGGCGCCGCGGGGTGCGCGTCGGGCAACCAGACGTGCATCGGACAAATGCCGGCCTTCGCGCCAAACCCGACAACCGCAAGCAGAAAGATGGCGGCGGCACTGACGCCCGGAGGAAGAGCCAGTTGATCGAAATCCATAACCTGATTCTGGCCACCCAGCAGGATGAACATCGCCAGAAGACACGCCATGCCCACATGCGCCGATATCAGGTAAACCCAGCCGGCTTTGCGAACCTCCTGGCGCTCGTGCTCAAATGTCACAAGGAAGAATGACGAAAGCGACATCACCTCCCAGGCAGCTAGAAAAAGAACCGCATTCCACGCGGTAACCACCATAAGCATCGACGCGAACAGCAGGTTGAAGAAGAACCACGACGCGCCAAGATTCTTGCCCTTGTAGTGCCGCAGGTAAGATACCCCGTACACCCCGCCCAAGGCGCAGACCGCCGAAATCGCAAGAATGAAGAACGCGCTGAGGCCGTCTATGGAAATGTGGAAGCTGCCAAACGGAACGCTCCACGGCAGTTGCAGCGTCTCATCGCCTGTCTGCAAGGCATGTACGGCTGAGGCAATCGCCACCGCTGCGCCAACTACCGCGACTATGCCGCCGATGGCGTTGGCGGCCTTCGCGCGAGAGAGCATCGCGCAGAGAACCGCTCCCGCCAGGAGAAAGCACACGGCTGCGGATAACAGGATGGGACTCATCTCACTTTCCTGTTTCCGGCATGGCTGAGGCTATCTGCTGGTCCAGGTCCGCCGCACATCGGAAAAGCTCGTCGCGCGAATCCTGCGCCTTCACGGCATCGGCAAAGGCGGAGCCTTTGAGGCCGTAGGCCAGCTTAGACAACAAGTTGAGGTGCGCCTTGATCGTCGGGCTGATTATCGTGAACAGCGTGTTCACCGGCTTGCCGTCCATCGCCTGGAAATCTATGCCGTTGGCCAGGAACGTAAGGGCAACCATCGGCTTGTCCACGTGCAATGTGATAGGATTGCGAACATGAGGAATTGCTATGCCGTTTCCGATGGCGGTCGAACCGACCGACTCCCTGGCAAGCAGAACCTGCAACAAGAAGTCGCGGTCAACACCCTCGGGCAGCGGCAGAACCTCAACCACGTGACGAAGCGCGGAGGGTTTGTCGGCGCCGTCAACACGGTAGTGAATGCCCCCGGCCCTCATCGCCTCTGCCAGCGACGGGATAAACGCATCCTCCGGCTCTTCCAGCATCTTGGGTGAGACGGCGATTCGCTGAGAAGAGGCCCACTCCAGCAGCTCGGCCCGATTGAAACGATACTGATCGTTCACGCGGTGCACCGGCAGCGAGTTCTGGCTGATCCATCTGTAGACGGTCTTTTCCGAAACGTCCAGTAACTGGGCCGCATCTCGGACACGTAGTCTCATTTTTCTCATCCTCTCTCTTCTGTGGCCAACTAGAGGAAATTAAGGATACTGATTCTACCATGAGCCTTCTTGCCGTCAACAGTCTTGAAAGCGGCGCATTGCGCGTCGGCAGGTTCCGGCGTGGATCAACTACGCCTGGCGCTACAATTCGACCGATGAATGACCTTCAACATCTGCGGGTCGCAGTCGTACATGAGTGGCTGGAGACGCCTCTGGGATCTGAGAGATATCTCGCCGAGGTGCTTGGCGTCCTGCCGCAGGCTGATGTCTTCGCCATCGTGGACTTCATGCCCCATGCCCATCGCGGGTTTCTGGGCGGCAGAGTGGTTCGCACCAGCTTCATTCAGCGACTGCCGCTGGCCAGGCGCAAGTTCAGAAGCTATCTGCCGCTCATGCCCTGGGCCGTGGAGCAGTTCGACATGACCGGCTATGACATGGTCATCTCCAACTCGCACGCGGTGGCCAAGGGCGTCATTACATCAGGGAACCAGTTGCATGTGTGCATATGCCATTCGCCGATGAGATATGCCTGGGATCTTCAGCACGAGTACCTGCAGAAGTCCGGTCTGGACCACGGCGCACGCGGACTTCTTGCAAGGGCGATGCTTCACTACCTGAGAATGTGGGATTCGCGCACGGCTAACGGCGTTGACAGTTTTATTGCCAATTCTCAATTCGTGGCCGGCAGAATCCGCAAGGCGTACAGGCGACAGAGCGAGGTTGTTTACCCGCCGGTGGACGTCGCGTATTTCACCCCCGGCCAGAAGCGCCGGAACTTCTACCTGTGCGCATCCCGCCTGGCGCCTTACAAAAGGGTTGATGCAGTTGTCCGGGCTTTCGGCATGATGCCCCACAGGCGTCTGGTTGTTATCGGCGAGGGCGGGCAGATGAAGCAATTACGCCGTCTTGCCGGACCCAACATCGAATTCCTGGGGTGGCAATCCCGCGAGGCCCTGCGAGACTACATGCGCAAGGCCAAGGCCTTTGTTTTCGCCGCATCAGAAGACTTTGGCATTACCACGGTGGAGGCCCAAGCCTGCGGCTGCCCGGCGATTGTCCTTAACCACGGCGGCAGCGCGGAAATAGTAATCGACCGTGAAACCGGCGTTTTCTTCGATTCCCCCACTCCCGATGCGATTGTCCAGGCGGTGGAGCATTTCGAGCAACTGCCGCGACCGGACGAACGGGTGATTCGCCGCAACGCCTGCCGGTTCGACTCGGCCTTATGCAGGCGACGATTGGCGGAATATCTCGCCCGGCAGTGGAGCGAGTTCAGGTCCGGCCGCGAGGATGGCGGCGCTATAGAAAGCCGCCGCGCGGCAACGGCTGTTCAGGGCTCACCGAGATGATCTTCCAGTCGTTGTCGCGCCACGCCCAGTAGACCATCCAGCCGGTTACGTACATCGCCGGGCCAAGCTCGCCATCGTAGCTGATCTTCGCTTTGACTCGCGAGACGGCGATGTCTTCCACGAACTCCACATTGTTGCTGACGATCTTGGCGGAACTGACGTTCATTCGCCGCACTACGGTCTTCGCCAGCAGCAGCATTTGCTCTTTATTTCCGTATGGGCCGTCAAGATCGTCGGCAAGATACGATTGAACCTTCTGCCAGTCGTTGCGCATGATGATGGCGGCAAGTTCCTCGGTGCGTTGTTCTATGTCTTCTTCGGGGGTTTGCACCATCCAGGAGGCCAGCACGGCTGCGGCGCCCACGACAGGCGTAACAAGCAGGCCGATCATCAACCTGCGGTCGCGTTTCGCCCACCACCCGGCCAGCAGGCCAATCCAGATAACGCCCAAGGCCGCCAGCAGTGGAACGGGATTGTCAAAAAAAGATTGTCCGAGTAATTCCATCATCCGCCCCTTCAGGGTAAAGTCTACCACAAATGGTGCGTGAAGAACCAGTATGTGAAAAGCTCTACCGCATTTCGGCCGCGGCAAAAGCGGCGAAGGTCAGCGGCCAGACGATTGAATACTACATAATGCTGGGCCTTATTCGCCCTATGCGAAACGGTAAAGGAAGGGGCCGGTTCTTCGACCACTCGCTCATCCGCCGCATCAGGCTGATCAGAAAGCTGAACGAAAGCGGCTATGCCCTGCGCGACATCCGGCAGACATACCTGGCTCGCCGCGAACAGTAGGCACACGATCCAATTCCACGCCTGCACCCTTGGCCGATACTATTGACTCTGCTCGCTGGAAGAAGTTTCATTCACAGGCAGGATTTTTTCGCTGCGCTTCGATCCGATCAGGGTTTTTGCGCAAACCACCACCGACAGCATCACTGTCGCCAGCGGATACATGAAGAAGCGAACGTAAACGTGCAGATGCCGCAGAAGCGAAGTCTCGGCGCCGCCCCATTCGGGCTTGACCGCCCGCAGATGCGATTCAAGCTCTCCAAGATTGAACGAGGCGCCGCAGGCGAATGATCCGGCGTATATCTGCTGCCATGGCGTCAGCGCCGCAAGCAGCACAACAGACCAGAAGAACGCCCCAGCCATCGAGGCTGTGCCGCCAAGCCGGCCCAACATTACAAAGCTCAGAGCAAACGCCAGCACAACGCACAGAAACGCGGACGACGCAAAGCCGAAGAACTTCCCAGCCGCCAGAATCCAGTTGAGCAATTCCCTGCGTTGCCCCGCATCAAGACCCTCGGCCTCGACTTGCGCCGGTTGGCTTGCAGGCTCGGTTGCCGCAACCGGATCAGACAGGAGCGCGGGCTTCCAGGCATCGTCAAGCCAGCCGCCCCAGCGAACCATCGAGAATACGACGATCTGCGAAACAAGCGCTGCCGCCAGAACCACAAGGGCAATGTTTCTTGCCTTTTGGGCGGACCGCAAAGCAACGGCGAACTCGTTGCCATTTTCGGATTGAACGTTCATTTCCTGCTCCTGTCTTGGGCGTCGCGGGCAAATGCGCGCGCACAACCGCCTCACGTGCTTTATCGGTCAGGGCGGCGGGGGCTCATGGACCCTTCCGCTACATAACCTTTGCAGCGGCCTGGAGCGCAGTTTTGGCTGCGGAAGCTGTGTGCTCGATATGCCGTTCATCGTGTGCTGCCGAGATGAACATGGCCTCGTACTGGCTGGGAGGCAGATAGACGCCGGAATCAAGCATGGAATTGAAGAAGGCAGCAAACGCGGCAGTGTTGCCGCCAGTTGCATCAGCGTAGTTGGTTATGGGCCCGCGTCTGAAGAAAAGCGTCATCATGCTGCCGACCCGGTTAAGGCAGAGGGCGTCGCTCAGTTGGCATTTCGAAATCTGCTCACGCAGTCGCGCCTCAAGAACCGCGCACTTGGCTTCAAGCCTGTCGTAGAAGCCGTCCCTGCCTAATTCCCGCAACGTTGCAAGCCCCGCAGCCATGGTGACTGGATTGCCCGACAGCGTGCCCGCCTGGTAAACCGAGCCTACGGGCGAAAGGTGGTCCATTATTCGGGCGCTTGCCCCAACCGCCCCAACGGGCAGGCCGCCGCCGATAATCTTTCCCAGCGTGGTTATGTCCGGGCGGACGCCGTAAATCTGCTGCGCTCCGCCGGGCGCAAGGCGGAATCCGGTCATCACCTCGTCGAGTATCAGAAGCACATGGAACTCGTCGCACAGCGCGCGCAGCGACGGCAGATAACCTTCATGCGGGGGAACAACGCCCATGTTTCCGGCCACGCCTTCAACCAGCACCGCCGCGACATGCTTGTCGTGGGTTGTCAGAACCCGCCGGATTGCCTCGACATCGTTATACGGCACAAGCATCGTGTCTGCGGCTGCGCCCGGTGGAACGCCGGGCGAACTGGGATGCCCCAACGTGGTTGCGCCGCTCCCGGCGGAAACCAGCATCGCATCGCTGTGACCGTGGTAGCAGCCGATGCACTTTATGACGCCCGCCCTGCCGGTGACGCCCCTCGCCAGACGGATCGCCGTCATGACCGCCTCGGTGCCGCTGCTTACAAAGCGAACCTTCTCTATCGAGGGCATGAACGAAACGATGGCCTGCGCAAGATGAATCTCAAGCTCGGTCGGGGCGCCGAAGCCGGCGCCGTTGCCGGCGGCATCCGCGATTGCGGCAACGACATCCGGATGAGCGTGCCCAAGGATGGCCGGGCCGTAGCTGCCGACATAGTCGATGTAGTTGTTTCCGTCCACATCCGTCACTATGGCGCCTCTGCCGCTTGCGATGAACGGTGGCTCTCCGCCGACGGCGCAGAAGGCCCGCACGGGCGAATTGACGCCGCCAACGAGAACGCTTTTCGCGCGACGCATTGCATCAGTGGACTTGCTTGTGGAGCTCCTGCCGATCTTCATGATTCATTCCTGTTGCCATGCCTGCGGCGCATTGTAAGCCCCAACGCCCGCGCATGCATAGTGCAACACCCTTGCGGTGCAAGAATTACAGCGCCTACTCGCCCTGCTCCAGAGTGGCCTTTTTGCGCAGGATGTGATGGTATTGCTGCGCGAAGCGGTGAGCCTCGTCGCGCACCGCCTGAAGAATGCGAAGGGCCGGGTCGTGCCTGGAAAGTCTGATCGGCGCCTTGCTTCCATGGACGTATATCTCTTCTTCCTTCTTGGCCAGCGACAGCAGCACCGGGGGTTTTGCGTCGAGGCCGTCGAACGCCTGACTCGCAGCCGAGAGCTGGCCCTTGCCCCCGTCAATCAGGATGACGTCGGGGAACAGCTCCTCGTTCATGCCCGCCTGTCTATATCGCCTGCTTACAACTTCCCGGATAGATGCGAAATCGTCCGCCCCCTGCACGGTCTTGATTCGGTATCGCCGGTAAGCGCTCTTGAACGGCTTGCCGTCTATGAAGCACACCAGGGCGCCCACCTGCTCCTGGCCGCCGAGGTGGGCGATGTCGATGCCCTCGATGGTTCTCACCGGGCCTTCAACGCCAAGCACGCCGGGCAGCCGGGCCAGCCCCTCGCTGGCGTCGATGTAGAAGACCTCAGGCTGAAGATGCTCATGAACAAGCCCGCGCTTCTGAAGCCCCTCCAGCGCCCGCAGTTCGTCGCGGTAACGCGCAGCCTGTTCGAAATCCAGTTCGGCGGCAGCAGACTTCATCTTCTCGGTCAGCTCGCGCCGAATCTGCGAGCCTTTCGATTCCAGAAACTGCCGCAGATGCCGTATCTGGAGCAGGTAATCTTCCCTGCTTACTCGCGCACCGCACGGCGCTGTGCATTGCTTGATGTTGTGCAATATGCAGGGCCGGAACATGCGACGCGATTCGTCTTCGTCAAATATGTCCAGCTTGCACGTGCGAAACTTGAATACGCGCTGCATTAGCGGCAATGAAGCCCGAAGGTCCGCCGGCGTCACAAACGGGCCATAGAGCTTCACGCCGCTGGTTCTGGGCTGGCGTGTTATCGCGACGCGCGGAAAATCCTCGTCGGTCGTTATTTGAAGATAGGGAAAGCTCTTGTCGTCCTTCATCGCGGCGTTGAACCGCGGCTGAATGTCCTTTATCAGCCTGCTTTCGCGCAGAACCGCGTCTACTTCGCTGTCGCATTCAAGGTAATCGATGTCCATGACCAGCTTTGAGATCATCCGCTCGATGTCCGGGCCGCGCGCGGCAAGAAGGTCGGCGGATGGCTGAAAGTAGCTGCCGACGCGACTTCGCAGGTTTTTCGCCTTGCCGACATACAGCACGACCCCGGCGGCGTCCTTGAACAGATACACACCAGGACTGGCCGGCAATTGAGCGGCCTTCTCACGAAGCGATTCCAGTACTGCCGAACGTTTCTGCATGATCACTGCATTATACGAAATGACGCCCTTGTGAGGATCATTGGCATAGGGGTTTTGCCTATTCAAAGAACAGGAACAATCGGATGAAGGCATAACGCACCAGCCCAAGCCGCCACCGTAGAAGCCAATAAGGGGATGCCGGAGGGAATTATCGTGTGTGTGCGTGTATCAGGCACAAGCGATGGAAGGCCATGCGTGGCGCGCCTGTCGAGCCTGTCGGCGTCAACAGGAACCGTTGACCTGTATCCGGACATTCTGGAGATGATCGAGTCGGTGTTCGGCGATATCGGCGCCGCCGAGGAGGGGCGTTTCGCCCTGCCGCCGCTTGGTTACGCCCCTGACGGACTGGGCGAGGCGTATCCTGAGGAATTGCTGGCGTCGCACTACGGCATACACAACAAGATCGTGTCGATGCTCAACCGCATGGTCGAGCAGGCCAGGGATGAACAATGGTGCGTCGAAGGCCGCATTCCCAGAGCCATGACTCGAACGCTCTCGCTATGGGCCTGGGAACACGCAATGCACTGCCTGTTCTGGCGGGTGCTTTCTCCTTCGGCTCTGCCCAGAGTCCCTGATAATCTTGGCGAGGCCATGGAGCAGCAGTATGGTTCCGTCGTTTCGGCCGTGACGCTGTTTGCGTCGCTGTGCGCCAGCATCGACAGCCGGGGATGGGGCATAATGGGCTACCAGCCGGACGGCAAGCTTATCATTTTTCACACAGGCGAGCTGATCAATGCCCAGGCCTGGCCCGTAAAGCCGCTGCTGGTTTGCGACATGTGGGAGCACGCATACCAGCCCGTATACGGCCAGAACAGATCAAGATGGATGGACAGTTTCCTGGAAATGGTCGATTGGTCGCACGTGGCCGGGAGATACAGGCCAACAAAGACCGCAGAATGATATTTGGGGGTAAAAAAATCGGCGTCAGGGGAGGGGAGCCTGACGCCGGAACTCGGTCAAAGGAGGGGCAATGACCGAGGAGCCTCACCGTTAAGCATCACATTCCTTTATATAACATATTTGCCCCATGTCAAGGAAAAGCTAGGGCATATTTAGGATTTTTGCGGTATTTCCCTTTCTTTGTACAAAAGGGCGGCGTCGATGATACTGACGACGCTTTCGGGCGTCAGATATTTGATGCTTTTGCCTTGCCGGACCCTGCTGCGGATGTCGGTGGATGAAATGTCCACCAGCGGCGTGGCGACCACGGATTTTCGAAGCTGGGCCACGTGCTCGGCGCTCAACCTCCCTGCCAGCCCATCCAATATCCGCGGCATGTCCTGGTCCCACGGCGGCCTGGCCGCGATGATGATTCTGGCGGCGTCCAGCACTTCGCGAACTCGTCGCCACTTGGGCAAGTCTTCGACCATGTCGGCGCCGATCACCCAGAAGATGCCGGTGTCCCATCCGTGTTGGCGGCGAAGCGCCATGATGGTGTCGAACGTGTAGCTTTGACCCTGGCGGCGCATCTCCAGGTCGTCCACCACGAAGAGGTCATCCCCCGCCACGGCAGCACGCAGCATTTCCAGCCGCCATTTGGCGTCGGCCCGCGTCCCGGATTTGTGCGGCGGCACGCCGGTGGGAACAAGAACAACCTTGGCGAACCCCAGAGCCTCCGCTACGTAGCGGGCCACGATCAAGTGGCCATTGTGAACCGGGTCGAATGTGCCTCCGAACACCAGCAATCGCCGTCGCTCTGTCGAAGCCTCTTCACCGGTCATAAATGACTCATTTCATGCCGGAACCTGTGGCAGCGCCGGAGGTGGTGTAATACTCCTGAAGCGGCTTGACCTGCCAATCGCCGGCCCTGAGAGCCTCTATCGCCGCGACAATGGCCCGCGCGCCTGTTACAGTCGTCACCAGCGGAAGGTTGTGCCGAGTAGCCAATGCGCGAATCTTGCCTTCATCCGTCGCCGGGCCTCGCTTAGTGGGCGTGATGATCAGCATCTGAACCTGGCGGTTCACGATCATATCGGCGACATTGGGCCTGCCTTCGGAAAGCCTTCTGAGCTTCTTGATCTCGACGCCGTTACTGGTGAGCAGATCGCAGGTGCCGGGGCTTCCTATCAGCGTGAAACCAAGCGCCTGCAGCGACTTCGCCACGGGAGTGATGTACGGCTTGTCGGAATCGCACACGGACATGAAAATCGTCCCGCTGGAGGGGATGTTCATTCCGGCGGCTTCCTGGCTTTTGGCGAAGGCCATGCCAAACGTGGCGTCTATGCCCATAACTTCGCCGGTGGAGCGCATCTCCGGTCCAAGCACCACATCCACGCCGGGGAACTTGGTGAAGGGGAACACGCTTTCCTTCACGGCCGTATGCGCCGGACGGGGCGTTTCGCATGCGCCAAGCTGCACAAGGCTCGCGCCGCAGGTGACCTTCGCCGCAAGCATCGCCCACGGCACGCCGGTTGCCTTCGAAACAAATGGCACGGTCCTGCTTGCCCTCGGGTTAACCTCGAGGATGTAGACCTTGCCTTCCTTGACGGCGAACTGAATGTTCATCAGGCCGCGGACGTTCAGCCGGCGAGCCAGCAGCTTCGCCTGCCTCTTGATCTCGTCCACTATGGCGTTGCTCAGGCCGAACGGCGGCAACGAGCATGCCGAATCGCCGCTGTGTATGCCGGCGTGTTCAATGTGCTCCATAACGCCGCAGACTATGGCCTGCGCCGTGGGATCGACAGAGCCGTCCTTCCTGGGGCCAAAGTCCGCTATGCAGTCAACGTCAACTTCCGTGGCGTTGTCCAGGAACTTGTCGATCAGGATCGGGTGATCGCGCCCCACGGTTGAGGCATCCACCGCCTTGGCCATGTAAACGTCGAGCTGGCGCTCGTCGCTGACGATCTCCATCGCCCTGCCGCCCAGCACGTAGCTTGGCCTGACAAGGACGGGATAGCCGATTCTGGCGGCGACGCTTCTTGCGCTTTCAACCGAGAACGCGGTGCCTCCGGGCGGGCACTGAAGCTTGAGTTCTTCGAGCACATCGCCAAACCGCTTGCGATCCTCCGCGAGATCGATTGAATCGGGGCTGGTGCCGATAATCGGCACGCCCAGTTCCTCAAGGCCCTCGGCCAGGTGCAGCGGGGTCTGACCGCCGAACTGCACTATGGCCCCGTACAGCAGGCCCTCGGGATCGATCTTGCCGTTTTTCAGGGGCCGCCCGCTCAGCTTGATGCAGATGCTGAACACATCTTCCAGCGTCAACGGCTCGAAGAAGAGCATGTCGCTGGTGTCGTAATCGGTTGACACGGTCTCGGGGTTGGAGTTGACCATGACCGACTCGAACCCAAGCTCCCTGGCGGCCATGGCGGCATGCACGCAGCAGTAGTCAAACTCTATTCCCTGGCCGATTCTGTTAGGCCCGCCGCCGAGGATAATCACCTTTTTCTTGGGGCTGACGCGAATCTCATCGTCCACGGCATCCACAACACGATCGCCATCGATCTTTCTGGTGGGCGTTTCGTGGGTGGAATAGTAGTACGGCGTGAATGCCTCGAACTCTGCCGAACACGTATCCACCAGCTTGAATACTGGTTCGATGCCCAACTCCTGCCGCCGCGAGCGGACATCAGCCATGCTGCACTGGAATATCGTGGCCAGCTGGACGTCGCTATAGCCCCACTGCTTGGCCTTTCGCAGCAGATCCTCGCCGGCTCGCACAAGCCCGCCGGCGGCCTGAAGCTCATCCTCAAAATCAACCAGTTGCTTAATGTGCGAGAGGAACCAGGGGTCAATGTGGGTCAGTTCGTTTATACGCTCGATGGTCCAGCCCATTTTCAGGGCGTAGCGGATGTAATACAGCCGGCCCTGGCTGGGCACAGACAGCTTGCGGTGAAGCTTGCCTTCCTCAACCGGGAACTGCATGTCTTCGACAACAGCGCCGGTCGAGGAGACCAGGCCCTGCTTGCTGCGCTGGGCGCGCAGCCACTTGTCGATGCGGTCAAGACCCAGGCCAAATCGCTTGACCTCCATCGACCTGATGCCCTTCTGAAGCGCTTCCTTGAACGTCCTGCCGATGGACATCGCCTCGCCGACGCTCTTCATCTGAGTAGTGAGGGTTTCGTCGGCGTCGGGGAATTTCTCGAACGTCCAGCGTGGAATTTTCACCACGCAGTAGTCGATCGCCGGCTCAAAGCAGGCCGGGGTTTTGCGGGTGATGTCGTTGGGAATTTCATCAAGCGTGTAGCCAACCGCCAGTTTGGCGGCGATTTTGGCAATCGGAAAGCCCGTTGCCTTCGAAGCCAGCGCCGAGCTTCTGCTGACACGCGGGTTCATCTCGACGACAATCATTCGGCCCGTAACGGGATCGATGGCAAACTGGATGTTGCTTCCGCCGGTTTCAACGCCAATTGCGCGGATGATGGCGATGGCGGCGTCGCGCATCAACTGGTATTCCTTGTCTGTAAGCGTCTGGGCGGGGGCGACCGTAATTGAGTCGCCGGTATGCACGCCCATCGCGTCGAAGTTCTCGATGGAGCAGACAATAACGACATTGTCCGCCTTGTCGCGCATGACTTCGAGTTCGTATTCCTTCCAGCCGAGGACGGATTCCTCGATGAGGATCTCGCTGACGGGCGAATACTCCAGGCCGCGGGCGGCGATGGTTTCAAATTCATCGACGTTGTACGCAAAGCCGCCGCCGGTTCCGCCAAGCGTGTAGGCCGGGCGGATGCACAAAGGCAGGCCGATGTCCTGTGCTATTTCGCGCGCCTGCTCCATCGAATGCGCCACGCCGCTGCGTGGCACGTCCAATCCGATGGACACGCAGATGTTCTTAAACTCAGTGCGGTCTTCCGCGCGATGAATCACCTTGCGGGTCGCGCCAATCATCTCCACGCCGTACTTGTCCAGCACGCCTGCATCCGCCAGCGCCACTGCCGTGTTCAGACCGGTCTGGCCGCCGAGTGTCGGTAGCAAGGCGTCGATGCGGTGCGGCCCCTTGCTCTGGGCGGCAATGATCTTCTCAACTGCCTTGGGCGTAACAGGCTCAATATAAGTCTGATCCGCGAATTCCGGATCAGTCATGATGGTCGCCGGGTTGGAGTTGACCAGAACGATTCTGTAACCCTCTTCCCTGAGCGCCTTACAGGCTTGAGTGCCGGAATAGTCGAATTCGCATCCCTGGCCGATCACGATCGGCCCGGAACCAATGATGAGAATCGTTTTTAGGTCGTCCCTGCGAGGCATTATCATCCGTCCTGATTATGGGGCGAAGGCGGCCGGAGCACCGCCGCCATGGAATCGACGCACCTTACCATACGAATGAGCTATTGGCAAGAACCAGGGATTCGCGACGGGCGCACCGAAAAATCGCAAAAAGTGCGAAAGCGGCGAAGGGCGTTCTTTTTGTCCGGGGCATCAGACCACAGCATTGCCGCTCCACGTTTTATCGCGACAGAAATGCCTTTTAGCTCATCTTGAGCCTGAACACGTTACCTGCCGACTGGGCCACTATGCCCTTGATGACCAGCATCGTCATGGCCGAAAGCACCCGCCCTGCCGACATCGAGACTTGATTCACCAACTCGACCAGCCCAACGCCGTCAATGGCAGCATAGGGGTTATTGTGTTGTGGAATCCTGACTACAACGCTGGCTCCATTTGGTGTCGCGCGTAAATGCTTGGCCTATATGAACTTGCCAATTTGGTGCCGTTTTTCACCCACCGCCGTTTCCCACCGCCCTGATCTTCCGCTATCCGGAAAATGATGCCCAGCCGACCTGATCTCACACAACAGCATCTGGCGCCCTTCGGCGGCAGGGAAGTCATGCCGCTCCATTTGGTGTCGCGCGTAACCCCTGATGTTAACGGGACTTGTAGATTTGGTGTCGTTTTTTGCCCCTTGCGGCTCGCCAACGCCCTGATGGGGGCTATCGGGGAGATGGTTCCCAGCCGCGTTAACCTCAGATTGCTCCATTTGGTGTCGCGCGTAAATCCTGATGGTGCAATGACTTGCAGATTTGGTGTCGTTTTTCTGTTCCTTGGGGTCGGCATTGCCCCTCTTGCCGGTGGCGGAGTCGCAAATCCCGGCCGGGACGCCAGCATGCGACTGTGTTCTGTGTCTCGCGGGGGGTTGTTTGTGGCCCGGGTTGAACTCCGGCCGGGGCGCGCATCGGGAGTTTCGCGCCAGTTTCATCATGCCAAACAGGAACATGCAGGTGCGCTGCCAAATGCCGTTCATGACGCCCTGCCTTTTCTCATCGGCCATGGCATACTCCCACGGAGTTGTGGCCGCCATTATACCGCGCCCGCTCATGGATGTCCAGTACGCATTTCGATACTTGCCCCACAGTAACAACGCCATTCGTTCTTGTACAACCAGCGCATTTGGGGCAATGCACGAAACAACTCACAGCATCGAGGCGGTGTAATCGATGGAGCCCCGCATGGAAATGCGGGGACCTAAATATCATCGCGCAGCGAATCCTCGCCGTT